>NZ_VFTI01000007.1:0-241115 GCF_006439515.1 Mesorhizobium sp. B3-2-1
CCCCGGCCGCCGAGGCCGCGCCCGCCACCGGCGAGCAGCAGCCGCGCAAGAAGAAACGCGACCAGCAGCAGCAGACCCAGCAGGCTCCGGCCGCCGAGGCAGCACCCGCCACAGACCAGCAGCAGCCGCGCAAGAAGAAGCGTGACCAGCAGCAGCAGCAGACCCAGCAGGCTCCGGCCGCCGAGGCCGCGCCCGCCACGGACGAGCAGCAGCCGCGCAAGAAGAAACGCGACCAGCAGCAGCAGACCCAGCAGGCTCCGGCCGCCGAGGCAGCACCCGCCACAGACCAGCAGCAGCCGCGCAAGAAGAAGCGTGACCAGCAGCAGCAGCAGATCGAGCAGGCCCCGGCCGCCGAGGCCGCGCCCGCCACCGGCGAGCAGCAGCCGCGCAAGAAGAAACGCGACCAGCAGCAGCAGACCGGGCAGGCCCCGTCCGGCGAGGCGGCTCCTGCCAATGACAACCAGCCGAGCAAGCCCGGCAGGAAACCCAAGCAGGATCAGCAGAAAGAGGCGCCTGCCGCCGTGCCGGAGACCACCCCAACGCCGAAGCAGGCTCCTGCCGGCGAAGCGACGCCGAAGGTTGAACCGGCCCCGGCCGGCGAGCAGCCTCCCGCCCAGGGCGAGCAGGATAAGACGAAGAAGCACGGCAGGAAACCGGCTGGCGAACAGCCTACGACCGGTGAGCAGCCCGCTACCAATGGGAAAGCCGCGCCTGTCCAGGGCGAAAACCCGGTTCAGCGCGAAGCACCCGCCGACAAGAACGCCGCACCCATTCTAGACAGTCAGAAGGACGCCAGGCGCAAGGGTCGCGGCGAGAACGGCCAGGGCAAGCCTGCCAACCAGAATGGTGGGCAGCAAAATGGTGGGCAGAATGCCCAGCAGGGCGGTGACCAGGGCCGCAAGCCGGTAGTGGCGCCGGTGGATCAGGGTCCGCCTCCAACCGACGATAGGGCCGCCCAGGAGGCGATCAAGCCCGAAAAGATCGTTCCTGTGACGGAGGAGAAGGGCAAGCGGCTCGAGCGCGCGCCTGACGAGAATATCCGTGACCGCCGCCGGCCCAAGGGCGTCGACGTGCTCAAGGAGATCGGCGACCGCGTCATCATCCAGCTCAACGATCAGACGTTCGTCCAGAGCAATGACCGCCCGCGCCTGACCCGCGGCGCCAAGGATGTCTACTACGAGGACCTGCCGCAGGGCCGCACACGCGAGACGGTCGAGCGCGACAATGGGTTCCGGATCGTCACCATCCGCAACCGCTACGGCGACATCCTGCAGCGGTCGCGCATCGCGCCCGACGGTCGCGAATATGTGCTGAGCTATGTCGACGAGCGCAGCTACCAGGACGAAAATGACTGGCGCGATCCCGGCGACGACCTGCCGCCGATGCGGCTGACCATTCCGCGCCGTGATTACATCCTCGATTCCGAGAATGTCGAAAGCCCCGACGACTACTATAGCTTCCTCGAACAGCCGCCGGTGGAGAAGGTGCAGCGTCTCTATTCGATCAACGAGGTCAAACGTTCGGCCCGTGTGCGTGACATTGCCCGGCGCATCGACCTCGACACGCTGAACTTCGAATTCGGCTCCTCTTCGATCTCCGACACCGAGGTGCAGAAGCTCCAGGGTGTCGCCGACGCCATGGAGAAGCTGTTGAAGAAGAACCCGGCCGAGACCTTCCTGATCGAGGGCCACACCGACGCCGTCGGCACGCCGGAGGCGAACCTTGCCTTATCGGATCGCCGTGCCGAAGCGGTTGCGGAAGCGCTGACCAATGCCTTCGGCATCCCGCCCGAGAACCTGACGACACAGGGCTATGGCGAGGAGTATCTGAAGGTCGACACCTCGGCGCCAAACCGCGAGAACCGGCGCGTCGCCATCCGCCGCATCACCCCGCTGGTGGCACCGGTGGCGAGCAACGACTGACCCGCGTTTCCAGCGACTTACAGTGATTTCTGGAATCAGGTCGGCAACAAGGTCCCATCCCGGTCAACCGGGGTGGGATGGACTACGGACAGTACGGCCTGGGCCAATAAGATTCGTACAGCCCAAGGGCCGGCTCATTGAATCGACAGGCTTCGCACCCCAGATTCCTGTCTGGGCGTTCCCTGCCCCGTCCCGACTCCAGCGGGACGCATTGAGCCCCGCCGGCCCTCTCCGGCGGGGTTTTTTGCTTCGGGGTGACGTCCGCTAATAGATGCTTTTGACGTTCGTGTCGGAATTGGCAAACACCTCGTCGGGCACAAAGAAATCTCCCGCCAACGGTCCCGTCGCGTCAGGCGCATAGATAGAGAAATCGCTGAGGCCTTCGGCGCGCAGCACCTCCTCGTCGATGTAGAAATTCCCTGTCGCCTCACGCGACGGCCGCATGAAGATCGCATGCGCGGCATCGGCCATGATCTCGGGCGACCGGCTCATCGCCGCCACCGTCGCCCCACCCAGGAGATTGCGCACCGCCGCCGTGTCGATGGTCGAGATCGGCCACAGCGAATTGACGGCGATGCCGTCCCCAGCGAATTCCGCGCTCATGCCGAGCGTGCACATCGACATGCCGAACTTGGCCATGGTGTAGGCGACGTGGTTCTTTAACCATTTGGCCTTCATGTCGAGCGGCGGCGCCAGATTCAGGATGTGAGGGTTTTTAGCCAACTTCAGGTGCGGGATGCACATTTTGGAAACGAGGAAGGTGCCGCGCGTGTTGATCTGATGCATCAGGTCGTAGCGCTTCATGTCGGTTTCCAGCGTGCCGGTAAGCTGGATGGCGCTGGCATTGTTGACGCAGATATCGATGCCGCCGAATGTCTCGACGGTCCTGGCGACCGCCTCGGCCACCTGCGCTTCCTCGCGGATGTCGCACAGCACCGGCAGCGCCTTGCCGCCCGCCTGCTCGATCTCCTGCGCCGCGCTGTAGATCGTGCCTGGCAGCTTGGGATGCGGCTCGGCGGTCTTGGCCGCGATCGTCACATTGGCGCCGTCGCGCGCGGCCCGCAGCGCGATCGCCAGCCCGATGCCGCGCGACCCGCCGGAGATGAACAGCGTCTTGCCCTTGAGCGACATTTTTCCTCCGCCTGCCAACCGTTTCGTCGGGCGCGATCCTTGCCCGTGGCGAACCCGGATACAAGGGCTTGCAACTCCAAGCCATGGTGACGCTACGGAGGGTCCCGTGTCACGCCAATGGCAGGGGTGTGCCGCTACAAAAGATTTGGCATATATTCAGAGCATAAGGGCAGACGATCAAATGGCTTTGTCGATCAAAAACAGGGAAGTGGAGGAGCTGGCGCGCGAGCTTGCCCGCAGCCGCGGCATATCGGTGACCGAAGCGATCCGGCAAAGTCTCGAAAGCGAAATTGCTCTCGACAGCGTGATCTCTTGGCCGAACGAGTCTGACCTGATCATAAAGCTCAGGGAAATTTCAGATCGCGCAGGTCGGATACCAGAGCGCGACAATCCAATGACGGAAGACGAGATACTCGGTTACGACGAGTTCGGAATCCCGACCAGATAACACATACTTCGCCCACAGCGTCGCGCCGCCAACCTCTCAGAACTTGGGTTGCTAGACCAGCACCAGCCCCTGTCGCATTGCAATAGCGATGGCATCCGTACGATTGGCGGCGCCGAGCTTGATCAGGATCGCGGCGACGTGGAATTTCGCCGTATGCACGGAGATGTTGAGCCGCCGCGCGATGACCTTGTTGGGGGCGCCTTCGGCGAGCAGCGCCAGCACTTCCGCCTCGCGCGGGGACAGCGCTGGCCGGGCGGCGTGCTCGTCCAAAGCTTCATCCTCGAACGGCGCGCCATCGCCGGCGTGGAAATCCTCACGATGTCCATGCGCGCGGCCACTGCCCGATATGCTGTATCCAGCGGCGGCCAACCGCGCCGCCGCGGCGATCAGCAGGTCGTCCGCGCCGGCAGGCATGACGGCAGCAGACACCTCGCCGGCAGGCCGCTCGCCGCTGGCGCGCGCCGAGAGCAGCACCCGTGGCACCGAGGCCGGCACGGCGTCACCGCTCCTGTCGTCGACGATCGCCACGTCGGCCCTGCCGGCGCCAACCACCACCGGCAACAGGTCGTCGCTGGCGGCAAGCGAGGCGGCCAGGCGCTCGGCGCGCTCGGCATCGCCAAGCGCAATCAGCACCACCAGCCGCCGCGAAGCCGCATTGTCGGTCCCGATCCGGTCGCTGGCGAGTGTTTCCATCATTCCTCTCAGCTCAGTGGCTTTTCGCCGATGGTCAGCACGACGTCGCGCTGTTCGCCGCCACGAACGACACCCAACGTCACCGAAGCGCCGGCACTGTCGGGGCCGAGCCGGCGGATCAGGTCGCGCGGACCATGCACGGCCTCGCCGTTCCACGCCACGATGATGTCGCCGAGCGAGAGGCCGGCGGCCTTGGCCGGGCCATTGTCGTCGAGGCTCATCACCATTGCGCCATGCGCGTCGCGGTCGCGCACCGGATGCAGGCCGGCGCCGAGATAGCCGCGCGCGACATGACCCTTTTCACGCAGCGTCGCCACCGCCCGCTCGATCGTCTCGTGGGGCATGACCAGCGCGCGGCCACGCGGGCCGAACAACAGCATGCCGATCAGCGCGCCCTTGGCGTCGAGCACCGGGCCGCCCTCGAAGCGGCCACCGGCGCCGACGGCAAGGTTGATGCGCCGGTCTATGGTGCCGCCGCGCATCGAGCGCCAGGCCGGCCCGACTTCGCCGATCGAGCCGGACACAGCCAGTGCTGAACCCTGGCTGTGTCCGATGGCAATGGCGATGTTGCCCGGCCGAACGGCATCGGCCTTGGCAAGGACAGGCGCGGTGGCCGCATCGGCCGGCTTCAGCAGGGCGACGCCCGTCGAAGGATCGCGGCCGGTGAGTTCGGCCTTAACCGTTTCGCCGGAGGCCAGGGTCAGTGTGATCTCCTCGCCGGCCTCGACGGCTTCCTCGGCGGTGACGAAATAGCCGTCCCGCCAATGGAAGGCACTGGCCGTGCGGTGGTGATGAGTGGCGAAGCTCGCCGTGGCGGGGGCCGCTTTCGCGGCCAGATCGGCGATGGCGTCTGAAAACGCGCTCAGATTGAAGTCGCTCATAAGGGTCTCCTGGGTTTCTTGCATGTCCCAGATATCGCTCGACGGCGCGCCTGCAGGTACTCGCCTGACGGCTAGTTACGGGTTCGACTGGCCATCTGGTCAGGTCGCGGCGGTTCGGACCGCTCCGCACATATAGTGCGTGTCGCGCAAAAGTGCTCACCGGTTTGGGACAACGACACGCATGCAAGAAACGCATCGTTGTGCCTGAACACGGAGCCCGCTCATGGCCCTCGCCGCCCAGAAATTCGAATCCGACGACACACTTCTCGACGGTACGCTGCTCGACGCCTATTCGACGACTGTCGCGGATGCGGTCGACCGCATCGGCCCGGCCGTCTGCCGCATCGAGCGCATCGGCGGCCCGGGCGGCCATGGCTCGGGCTTCGTCATCGCGCCGGACGGACTGGTCGTCACCAATTTCCATGTCGTGGGTGACGCCAGGACGGTGCGCGTGTCGATGCCCGACGGCGCCTCCAGCGAGGGCCGCGTGCTCGGCCGCGACCCCGACACCGACATCGCCCTAGTGTGCGCCGACGGCAGCTTCGCCGATGTGGCGCCGCTCGGCGATTCCAAGCGGCTGCGGCGCGGCCAGATCGCGATTGCCATCGGCAATCCTCTGGGCTTCGAATGGACCGTCACCTCGGGCGTCGTCTCGGCGCTCGGCCGCTCGATGCGCGCTTCGACCGGCAGGCTGATCGACGACGTCATCCAGACCGACGCCGCGCTCAACCCCGGCAATTCCGGTGGGCCGCTGGTGTCGTCGGCTGGCGAAGTGATCGGCGTCAACACGGCCATGATCCACGGCGCGCAAGGCATCGCCTTCGCCGTCGCTTCCAACACCGCGAACTTTGTCATTTCGGAGATCATCCGCTTCGGCCGCGTGCGCCGCGCCTTCATAGGCATCTCCGCCGACACCGTAAACCTGCCGCGCCGCGCAGCGCTGTTGTCGCAGGTGTCAACCAGCACGGCGGTGCGGCTGCGCAGCGTCGAGAAGGATGGACCGGCGGCCAAGGCCGGTCTCAAGGAAGGCGACATCATCGCCGCCATTGACGGGCGCCCGGTGACCGGCGTCGACGACCTCGTGCGCATGCTCGACGCCGAGCGCATCGGCCGCGAGACGCTGTGCACAGTAGTGCGCCGCACCGGCGTCAGCCAGATGGCGGTGACGCCGGTGGCACGGGCAAGCTGAGCCTGCCGCTCACACCCCTGCCGCGCCTTCGGCATACTGCGCCAGAAACTCCTCGCTGGGCGGGATCGGCTTGATGACGTCGATCAGCACTCCGTTGGGATCCCTGGTGATGAAGTGGCGCTGGCCGAAGGGCTCGTTGCGCAGCGTGCGCAGGATCGGCACGCCAGCAGCAAGTATCCGCTCATAGACCGCATCGGGATCGCGGACCTCGAAATTGATCAGCAGGCCCGAGGTCCGCCCCCGCCCCTCCTCGGGGATCGTCTCGTGGTCGCCCTGGACGATGCCGAGATTGACCCTGCGATTGTCCACCGATTGCAGATGCACGTACCAGTCGCTCGTAAACAGCGGCTGGAAGCCGAAATGCCTGACGTAAAATGCCGCCGTGCTGGGAACATCGCCGGTCATCAGCACCGGGTAGTAGCTCGTCGTCTTCATCTTTCCTTCTCCCGTCAGTTAACATACAGTCTGCATGTAAATTGAATTAACATACAGGCTGCATGTATGCAACAGGAAACCGGCCGCCGCTCGAACCGCGACCGCACCGAGGCGACACGCGCCGACCTGATCGCGGCGGCGCGGAAACTGTTTACGGAGAAGTCCTATGCCGAGACCGGCACGCCGGAGATCGTCGCCGCCGCCGGCGTCACGCGTGGCGCGCTCTACCACCACTTTGCCGACAAGCAGGCGCTTTTCGCCGCCGTCGTCGAACAGGAAGCGGCGACGGTGGCCCGGGAGATCGACCGCGCCTCCCCGCCTTCGCTCGGTGCCCGCGATGCGCTGATTGCCGGTTCGGATGCCTATCTCGCCGCCATGCGCGTGCCCGGCCGCACGCGGCTGTTGCTGCTCGATGGCCCGGCCGTGCTCGGCCGCGCCGCTATGGATGCGATCGACAACCGCCACGGCAACCGCTCACTGCGCGAGGGCCTGGTCGCGTCGATGCGGACGCAGTCGATGAAAAGGCTGCCGCCGGAAGCGCTGACCGCTCTGCTTGGCTCGGCTTTCGACCGCGCGGCGCTCGCCATCGAGGCCGGTGCATCAGCCGAGGACTACCGCGCCGTTCTCATGGCAGTGATAGACGGACTGTCGCGCGCCTGAAGTGCTTCATTCTTCACGAGGCGAATGTGATCACGCAGTCGCTGCCCTGTTGCGGGCGACGATTTCGTCGTGTGTCAGCTTGTCGCCGGCTGCCATGAACTCCTTGATCAACGCATCACGATTGCCGGGAGCGCGGGACTTGTCGGCCGATTGCAGTGCCACCTTCAGCTGGTCCCTCGTCAGCTCGGTGCAATAGGCGGGAGTGCCGGGCTGCTGACGCCAGGAATCGACAAGGCTCCCTGAGTCCAGCGCCTCAAAGCCCGTGGCTTCTACCAATTCCATAGCCGTGGCCTTAGCCTGGGAATCGTCACCGCCGACCGGAATGGCGATACGTCCGGATGCTCCGGCCGGCAGTCCTTTGTCGGACAGCGTCGCCGCCAGAATGGCATTCCAGGCTTTGACCACGGGACGAGCGATCTGCTCACGAACCCAAACGGCCTCGGACTTTCCGGCATCGACCTCGGCGATATGGCCGTCGCGCAACGGATAGTAGTTGGAGGTGTCGATCACGACGACATCGGTCGGTACGTCATCGAACAGGTTGGCGAGATCCGAATAGTTCGCGAACGGGATCGAAAGAACGATCACCGCGACGTTTCGCACCGCTTCCTCCTTCGTCACAGCGGCAGCGCCAACGTTGCGGGCGAGATCGCGGATGGTGTCCGGTCCCTTCGAATTGGCGAGCTTGACCTCGTGTCCACAGGCGGCGAGCTTTCGCGCCAATGTGACGCCGATGTTTCCAGCCCCGATGATTGCGATCTTCATTCGATGTCCTTTCGCGAGTAAACCAACACCCGTCAGACCGGTAGCCCGAGCTGCTTTCGCAGGCTTTTGTCGAATGCGGATGCGGGAACGAAACGGCGCAGGAAACTGACCTGGCGCGCCACTTTTCCTGCCGCATAGCGCCTCTTCGGAGTGGGATCGATCGCAGCCGCCAAAACGACCTTGGCTATCACTTCGGGCTCATCACCTTTTTCCATCGATTTCCGCACGGCCATGGTCATGCCGGCGCGCGCGGAGTCATAGATATCAAGCATTTGATCGGGAGCGGCGAGATTCTCCTCGAACGACGTGCGGGTATAGGCAGGCTCGACCAACGCAACGCGAATGCCGAACGGACGCAGCTCGTGGTCGAGCGATTCCGAATACCCCTCGATGGCATGTTTGGTCGACGCATAAAGCGCGAAATAGGGAGCCGGGATGAACCCTTGTACGGAACTCAAATTGACGATCCTGCCTTTGCCCTGGCGTCGCATTGCCGGCAACACCGCATTGGTCACGCGCAACACGCCGAAGACGTTCACATCGAACAGCGCCTTGGCCTGGGCGATCGAGGACTCCTCCGCGCCGCCAAACAGACCCATTCCGGCATTGTTGACGAGCAGGTCGATACGTCCGGCCTTGGCCAGCACGTCGTCGACCAGCTTCGCCACGGACGCGTCATCGGTCACGTCGCAGGTCAGCATGGTGACGCCGTCGGATCTCTCGCCCGCCGCGCGACGGCTGGTTCCGAACACGCGAAAGCCCGCGTCCAGCAGGGCTTTGGCCGTTGCGTGCCCGATGCCGGAGGATGCCCCGGTCACCAGGGCGACGCCGGGATTGGTCTTGTTCATGGAAGCTCCTTCTTCAAGCTGGGTTTGCGTTTCGAAAATATGGCCCGCTGGTCGGCTCAGGACCGGTCAGCGGCTCAATAACCGGCCCCTCCGGCGCCCGCGCCGGCGGGTCTGTCCGTCCAGCGCCGGAACAACGCGCTGGCGTTCACGCCGCCAAAGCCGAAGCCATTGGAGATCGCGTAGTCCATCTCCATTGGCCGGGTGTGGTTTGCGACGAAGTCGATCCCGTCGCCGGCCGGATCGGGGGCGCCCAGATTGAGGGTCGGCGGTGCCACCTGGTCCCGGAGCGCCAGCACCGTGAAGATGGCCCCAAGCCCGCCGGCGGCGCCGAGCAGGTGTCCGGTCGCCGACTTCGTGCCGCTGACGGCTATGGCGAAATCTGTCCCGAAAACCCTCTTGATCGCAGCGATTTCCCCCAGGTCGCCGACTGGCGTTGACGTGGCGTGCGCATTGAGGTGGCGGACCTCCCGTGCCGAAATACCGGCCTGGGCAATCGCTATCTCCATCGCCCGGCGAGCCCCGTCGCCATCCTCGGGACCGGACGTGATGTGATAAGCGTCCGCCGTCGTGCCGTAGCCGACGAGTTCGGCCAGCGGTTTGGCGCCCCGCGCAAGCGCGTGGCTCAATGCCTCGATGACCAGGATGCCGGCTCCTTCGCCCATGACGAAGCCATCACGTAGCATGTCGAAGGGGCGCGACGCCTGATCAGGGCGGTGATTGAAAGAGGTCGAAAGAGAGCGTGCCGCGGCAAAGCCGCCGAGGCTGACCGTATTCATGCAGGCTTCCGTTCCGCCGCAGACCGCGATGTCGGCCTCATTGGCGCGGATGAGACGCGCCGCATCGCCTATCGCCTGGATGCCGGCCGCGCACGCCGTCACCGGAGCGCCGAGCGGACCCTTGAACCCGTATCGGATCGAAATTTGTCCCGCCGCCATGTTCACCAGGAAAGATGGCACAGTGAACGGCGAGAGACGCCGAACACCGCGCTGGTCGACGGTTCGCACGGCCTCGGTTATCGCGGGAAATCCTCCGATACCCGAAGCGATGATCGTCGCTGTGCGGGCCCTGTCATCGTCCGAGACCGGCTTCCACCTCGCCTGGGCCAGCGCCTCTTCCGCCGCCGCCAGTGCGAAGAGAATGAAGCGGTCCACCCTGCGCTGTTCCTTCGGAACCAGGACGGTATCTGGATCGAAGCCGGCTTCGGGGTCGTCCCGCAGGGTGGGGACCATTCCGCCGACCTTCGCCGGCAGGTCTCCCACCATTTCATCCGGCAGGCTCCGAATGCCCGAACGGCCTGCCAGGAGCCGCGACCAGGAGGTCGCCACGTTGACCCCTAGGGGGCTGACTGCTCCCATGCCTGTAATGACGATACGACGCATGTCTACTCCGGCTTCTGTTTGATTCGTTCGCGCGACGGCGCCGTGCTGACGCTCGATCACGATCACCGCCTCTATTCCTGCGCGGCCGCTATTCGCCTGACTTCGCCGGCGGCGACATCGAGAAAACGCTGCGACATCTCTTCATCCCCAAGGATACGGGAGAGCGTCACGGCCCCCACCATGAGCGACAGCATCGCCATGGCCTTGCGATGGGTTTTTGGGCCCTCCGCCGCCGGCATCAATTCGTCGAGAACCTCGAGGTGAGCTGCGATCCCATCCTGGAAGGGGCTCCTCACTTCCTCGCTTTGACGCGCCGCGTCCGAACCAAGCGCAACCAATGGACAACCGTCGCTCTTCTCTTCGCGATGTCCCAGCGAAAGGTAGAGGCCGATAACGGCTTCAAGGGGATCAGGGCTTCCGGCAGCAACAGCCGACCATCTGCGGGTCGCGTGTTCCATCGCTCGTCTCGATGCCTGCGCTGCCAAGTCGTCCTTGGATTCGAACTGCTTGTAGAAGGCGCCTTGGGTCAGCCCGGCACCCTTCATCAGATCCTTCAGCCCAATGCCATCGAAGCCGTGCTCTCGAAAAAGCCGGCTTGCCACATCGATCACGGTTTGCCGGTTCTGCTCGGCCTGACTGCGACTTACGCGCATCGTCATCTCCTTTTTTAGATTGCGTTCGAAATCTATATCAGGTATAGAGTGTGAATGCAATCTATTTTAACAGGAGGCGACGGGCATGAAAAAGAAATACGTTATTGGGCTGGGGAGCATTTTGGTCGCGGGATTAGGAATGGCGGCATTCGTCACACTTTCCATTCGCACGCAGGCAGCTTCCGCAGCGGGCGACCCGAGACAGGAACCACCGATCGTCAGACTGGTGACGCCAGTGGCGGTGACAGGATCCGAACGCGGCTTCACGGGTACAATTGCCGCGCGGGTGCAGAGCAATCTTGGTTTTCGTGTACCCGGCAAGATCATCGAGCGCCTTGTAAACGTCGGCGAACAGGTCAAGGCGGGCCAACCGCTGCTGCGGATCGATGATACCGATCTGGCCCTTGCGCTCGCCGCCAAGCGCAACGCTGTCGCCGCGGCACGCGCTGTCCTGGTTCAGACCAGTGCGGACGAAAAGCGTTATGCCGTACTGGTCAAGAAGGAATTGGCCGCGACCCCGCAGCGTTACGAGCAGGCGAAGGCAGCACTTGATACCGCGACCGCACAGCTTGCCGCCGCGGAAGCGGAAGCGAAGGTCGCGGAGAACGAGGCCGCCTATTCCGTCTTGGACGCGAACGCCGATGGGACGGTCGTCGAAACGCTTGGCGAGCCGGGACAGGTTGTCACTGCGGGACAGACCGTGGTTCGGATCGCGAACGCCGGCCCACGCGAGGCGGTGGTCGCGCTTCCCGAAACGATCCGGCCGGCGATCGGATCGGTAGCCGAGGCAGGCTTGTATGGAACCGATGGGCGGCATTTTACGGCGCATCTTCGGCAGTTGTCGGACGCCGCCGATCCCCAGACTCGCACCTATGAGGCCCGTTATGTGCTCGACGGTGAGGCGGCGGCGGCACCGCTTGGCGCCACCGTAACCATCCGGCTTGCAAGCCAGGCAAGTCAAACGGAAGTCCAGGTGCCGCTCGGAGCCGTGCTGGACGATGGCCAGAAGACCGGCGTTTGGAGCTTGGACGGCGCAACCTCGACCGTACACTTTCGGCCCGTCAAGCTTGTTCGTGTAACCAGCGAAACCGCCGTGATCTCCGGGCTGAGCTCTGGTGATTCGATTGTTTCGCTCGGCGCCCATCTCCTGCAGGAGGGCGCTCGCGTCAGGACTGCCTCTGAAAGCAGGAGCAACTGATGAGCCTCAATTTTTCCGCGATCGCCGTTCGCGAGCGAGCCGTCACCCTTTTCTTCATTATTCTGCTCGTCGCCGCCGGCGCCTACGCCTTCCTCATGCTTGGACGGGCGGAGGATCCCAACTTCACCATCAAGACCCTGACGGTCACGACGGTATGGCCGGGCGCGACGGCGCGCGAGATGCAGGACCTCGTCGCCGAACCGTTGGAGAAGCGACTTCAGGAACTGACCTGGTACGACCGGGTCGAAACGACAACACGGCCAGGCTATGCGTATTTGACGGTCACGCTGAAGGACAGCACACCGCCATCCAGCGTGCAGGAGGAGTTCTACCAGGCCCGCAAGAAACTCGGCGATGAAGCCCGCAATCTGCCGCCCGGCGTGCTCGGCCCTTTCGTCAACGACGAATATTCCGATGTGAGTTTCGCTCTTTACGCCCTCGAGGCGAAGGGCTTGCCCATGCGGGAACTGGCGAGGCAAGCCGAGACCATTCGCCAGGACCTTCTGCATGTGCCTGGCGTCAAGAAGATCAACATCCTCGGCGAACGTCCCGAGCAGATATTCGTCGAGTTTTCCTATGCCAAGCTGGCAACCCTCGGCGTGTCGGCGCAGGATATCGTTGCCGCCTTGCAGCGCCAGAACACCGTCACACCGGCGGGCTCGATCGATACCCAAGGGCCGCAGGTCTTCATCAGGGTCAATGGCGCTTATGACAGTGTCCAGACGATCGCCGACACGCCGATCGTCGCCGCGGGACGGACGTTGAAGCTCTCCGACATCGCCGAGGTGCGGCGCGGCTACGAGGATCCTGCCACCTACGTCATCCGTCACCAGGGCGAGCCGACCATCATGCTCGCGGCGGTGATGCAGGAGGGCTGGAATGGTCTCGAACTCGGCAAGGCGCTGGAGGAGAGATCGGCGGCGATTGCACAGACGCTGCCTCTCGGGATGACGCTGGCCAAGGTCAGCGATCAGGCCGTGAACATCGGCTCGTCGGTGAACGAGTTCATGCTCAAATTTGCGATGGCGCTCGGCGTGGTGCTGCTGATCGCCCTGATCAGCATGGGTTGGCGCGTCGGCATCATCGTGGCTGCCGCCGTTCCTCTGACGCTTGCGGTCGTCTTCCTCATCATGCTGGAAACCGGCCGGTTCTTCGACCGCATCACGCTCGGCGCCCTTATCCTGGCGCTTGGCCTTCTCGTGGACGACGCCATCATCGCCATCGAGGTGATGGTGGTGAAAATGGAAGAAGGCATGGACCGCATCAAGGCGGCGGCCTATGCGTGGAGCCATACCGCGGCGCCGATGCTGTCGGGCACGCTCGTGACGATCGCCGGGTTCCTACCGGTGGGCTTCGCGCGCTCGACGGCCGGCGAATATGCCGGAAATATCTTCTGGGTCGTGGGCTTCGCCCTCATCGTCTCCTGGGTCGTCGCTGTGGTCTTCACCCCGTATATGGGCGTCAAGATGCTGCCCGCGATCAAACCGGTCGAAGGCGGCGTCCACGCCATATACGATACACCGAACTATCGGCGCCTTCGCCGGCTCATCACCTTTGCCGTGCGCCACAAGTTTGTGACCTGCGCTGCCGTCGGCATCGTCTTCGCGCTTTCGGTTGTCGGCATGAGCGGTCTCAAGCAGCAGTTCTTCCCCACGTCCGATCGCCCTGAAGTGCTGGTCGAGGTTCGCCTGCCGGAAGGCACCAGCATCGAGACGACGACCGCCACGGTCGAGAAGCTGGAACACTGGCTTGGCGGCCAGCCGGAGGCCAAGATCGTGACGAGCTATGTCGGTCAGGGCGCTCCCCGCTTCTTCTTTGCCATGGCGCCGGAACTGCCGGATCCCGCCTTCGCCAAAATCGTCGTGCTGACACCGGACGCGGCGGCGCGCGAGGCCTTGAAGCGCCGGCTCCGTGAAGCGGCTGCGACAGGGCTTGCCCCCGAAGCGAACGTCCGCGTCACGCAACTCGTGTTCGGACCCTACACGCCATTCCCGGTCGAGTTCCGGGTCATGGGACCTGATCCCGCGCAATTGTACGCCATCTCTGAGAAAGCCCTCGACGTCATGCGCGGCGTGCCGGACGTGCGGCAGGCCAGTCGCGACTGGGGCAATCGCACGCCGGTACTGCGCTTCATACCGGATCAGGATCGACTGAACCTCATCGGCCTGTCCCCGGCGGAGGTGGCCCAGCAACTCCAGTTCCTCCTCACCGGCATCCCGGTCACGCAGGTCCGCGAAGACATCCGCAATGTCCCCATCGTGGCACGCAGCGCCGGCGGCGAGCGACTGGATCCATCGCGTCTGGCGGATTTCTCGCTGATGAGCCGGGACGGCCGCCAGATCCCGCTCGACCAGATCGGCCACTCGGAAATCCGTCTGGAAGAGCCGATCCTGAAGCGGCGTGATCGCACGCCGGTCATCACGATCCGCTCGGACATCAACGAGGCGACCCAGCCTCCAGAAGTTTCCAAGGAGATCATGACGGCCCTTCAGCCGCTGATTAAATCCCTGCCTGCCGGCTATCGCATCGAAATGGGTGGATCGATCGAAGAGGCGGCCAAGGCCAACACCGCGCTGGGCAAGGTCTTTCCGGCCATGCTCGCCGCCATGCTGATCGTCATCATACTGCAGGTGCGATCCTTCTCGACGATGGCGATGGTCGTGCTGACGGCACCGCTCGGTCTCGTTGGCGTCGTGCCGATGTTGCTGGTCTTCAACCAGCCCTTCGGATTCAACGCCATCCTGGGCCTGATAGGCCTGGCGGGCATCCTGATGCGCAACACGCTGATCCTGACCGAACAGATCAAGGAGAACCGTGCCGCCGGTCTTGACGACTATCACGCGGTCATCGAGGCCACGGTGCAACGCACGAGGCCGGTGATCCTGACCGCACTTGCCGCCGTGCTGGCCTTCATCCCGCTGACACACTCGGTCTTCTGGGGATCGATGGCCTACACGCTGATCGGCGGCACGGCGGCCGGCACGGTGCTGATCCTGCTGTTCCTCCCTGCGCTCTATGTCGCGTGGTTCCGGATCAAACCGACCACGGATGAGCTCCGTGAGGATTCGACGGAGCAACCGGAAGTGCCAGCAGCAATGGCGGCCGAATAAGGGTCTGTTGTCACAGGAGACGGTTCAAGTTCTTGCCCGTTGGCTTTGCCTGGACACATGCAGGGCCAACGGCACGAACTTACCGCTTACAGATGATCCTTCATGCGAGTCCGGCAGTTTCGCTTCATCAATTCTGGAGACATGCATGAATCGTCCGGTTCGAACACGAACTGATCCCGACGAGATGCGCGCGCGCATCCTGGCCGTGGCGGACGAGCAATTTCGCCGCATCGGCACCCACAAGACATCGGTGGCCGATATCGCCTCCGAACTCGGCATGAGCACGGCAAACGTCTATCGTTTCTTCCCCTCCAAGGGTGCAATCATCGAGTCCATCTGCGGGCGGGTCGTGAACGAGGTCGCCGAGATCGCCTTTGCGATCGCACGCACGAGCGCGCCGGCCTCGGAGAAACTCGATCAACTCCTGACCGCGGTTCACCACCACAGCAAGACCACACTGGTCAAGGAAAAGCGCATACACGACATGATTGTCGCCGCCATGCAAGAGAACTGGGCGATCATCAAGGCGCATACCGAGCGGGTGGTAACGATCTTCGAGGCGATCATCCGCGAGGGCATCGAAGCGGGGGAATTCAAGGTCGAAGATTCAGCGAAAGCGGCGCGCGCGGTCAAGACCGCGTTCACGCCGTTTTTCCACCCGATTCTGATCGAGCACTGCCTTCGACACGGCGAAGATAACGAAGCTGGCCTGCGCGAGCAGATTCGCTTTATCCTGAAAGCACTGGGAAAGTCTCACTGAGGCGTGCCACCGCTTCGGCAGAGCCTCCCGACGGGGTGCGACCAGAAGATCGAGGTCGACACGTTGGTTTCGCGACGGCCAACAAAGCGGCACATTATCGCGTCCAGCTGTGAAGCGTGGAGTTTCTCTAACGGTCTCCGAAAGGAGGTGATCGTGCCCAATCCGCGGTAGGGAATGGACTGGCGACGCAACCGGAACCCTCCAATCTCGTTATGTCAGGGCATCCCTCGAGGCTCACATTCGGGACCGACAGATGAAAAAGACCTATGAAAAACCGACGCTACGCAAGCACGGGAAATTGACCGCCCGCACCGCGCAGATCGTGGTTTCCGGGGTGACGATCATCCGATGATTTCTCGGACGCGCCGGTTCCAGGGCCCGGGCAGGCGACCCGGGCACCGCCAGGTCAGATGCCGGAGCCGGACACGCCATGGGTCTCCGGCTCCTCTTCGGGCACCTCGCCTGGCTCGAATTCGTTGAAGCAGCCTAGCCCGCGCTTGAACCGGTCGATCAGCCAGGCGGCGGCCGGCTTCGGGCTGCGATCGTTGCGGTGCATGGCGAACAACGGCGAACTCACCTCCTTGTAGGGATCGAGATCAAGTTCCACCAGGCGGCCAGTAGCTAGGTCGTCGGCGATCAGCCAGCGCGGCAGCCCACCCCAGCCCAGCCCCTCGCGCATCAGTATGTGCTTGGTGCGCACGTCGGTCAGGCGCCAGGTGCGGTAGGCGAAGACGCCGTAGTCACGCCCCTTGGTGCGCTCCGACTGGTCGGTGACGACAAGCTGCGTGTGCTCGCGCACATCCTCGAGCGCCACCGGCTTCGGCAGCAGTGCCAGCGGATGGTTGGGTGCGGCCGCCGGCACCAGCGACATGAAGCCGATGCGCACGAGGTGCACGTCGACATCACCCAGCAAGCCGCCAATGCCGAGATCGGCCTGTCCGTTGACGACGAGATCGGGAATGAGGCCGAGCGTGCCGATATGCAGGCGCAGCATCACGGTCGGAAACTGCGCCTCGAACGCCTTGAGCACCCGCACCAGCACCGGGGACGGCAACGTCGCATCGACCGACAGCGCCACCTCGGCCTCGAACCCGTGATGGTGGCCGTCGGCGCGCGAGCGGATGCGCTGCAGCACGCCCACCATGCGCCGCGCATCCTCCAGCATCGCCCGGCCGATCTCGGTCAGTTGCGGCTCGCGCGTGCCCTCGCGCTCGAACAGCTTCAGCCCCAGCTGCGCCTCGAGATTGGCGATGCCGTAACTGATGACGGATTGCGCCCGGTTGAGCTTGCGACCGGCGGCCGAGAAACTGCCGGTGTCGGCAACGGCGACAAGGATCTGGAGCTGGTCGAGGGTCGGGTTGGGCAGCACTACTGTATCTACTTTATAGATGGATCGTATAGAAAATATACCAGTTTATCGGATGGATCGATACCCCATATATGTCGGGACAATTCATCCCACTGGAGAGACCCGCCATGTCCATTCTTCTTGTTACCTCGAGCCCGCGCGGCGCTGCCTCGCATTCGACCCGCATCGCCACCGAATTCGCTCAGAAGCTTCTCGCCGCCGATCCGTCGAACACGCTGGTGGTACGCGACCTCGTCGCCAATCCGCTACCGCATATCGATGCCGACTATGCCACCGGCATATACACGCCGGCCGATGCCCGCACCCCGCGCCAGGCTGAAGTGGTGGGCGTTTCCGACGCCGTGCTCGACGAACTCTTCGCCGCCGACACCGTGATCCTGGCCACCGGCTTCATCAACTTCAACATCTCCTCGACGCTGAAGTCCTGGGTCGACCACATCGCCCGCTCCGGCCGGAGCTTTGCCTATGGCGAGAACGGCCCCAAGGGCCTCGTCACCGGCAAGAAGGTCTATATCGTGCTGGCTTCGGGCGGCATCTATTCCGAGGGCGCGGCCGTGCAGTTCGATCACGCCATTCCCTATCTGCGCGGCGTGCTCGGCTTCCTCGGCATGACCGATGTCGATGTCATCCGCATCGAAGGCGTCGGCATGGGCCCCGACGCGGTCACTGCGGCGCTCGCCAAGGCGACCGCCAAGGTCGACGCCGTGGTGGCCAGCCAGCAGGCCGCTGCTGCCGCATAAGGCTCTCGATCATCTGAACTCGAAAGGCAGGCGTTCGCGCCTGCCTTTTTCATTTTACAGCATGTCGCGGCGAATAGGATTCGCCCGACTGCTGTAAGCTTCTGACTTTATGCATGTCGTTATCCCGGAACCGAGGACACTTCCGGGCGACATGCATTAGCCAATGAAATGCCTGAGCAAGCCCGCAGCGCCCACGCCGATCAGCACGGTCGGCAGCATGGAAAGCCGCGTCGCGGCGATGAAGGTGATGGCCAGCGCCAGAAGATCGGCGGGATTGCGCGACACGAAGGCCGGCGCGATGACAGAGATCAGCACGCAGCCGGGCGCTGCCTCCATCACCGCTGTGGCGCGAGCACCGAGCACGCGGTTGCGCAGCACGACATAGCCGCCGATCCGCGTCAGATAGGTGACGCCGGCCATCAGCACGATGGTGAGAAGGGTCGTTGCGTCGATCATGCATCACCTGCCATCAACCAGGCAGCAAGCAGCCCCGACACCGCACCCGCCGCGACATACCAGGCGCCGGGAATGAAGAGATAGACAAGGGCCGCGACGACCAGACTGACCAGCCAGGGCCGTGCCGCCGCCACGCTCTTCCACATGCCGCGCATCAGCACCAGAAAGACGGCCGGAAACGCCATGTCGAAACCAAAGGTCCCGACATCGCCCAGCATCGGGCCGAGCAAGGCACCGAGCGTGGTGAAGGATACCCACGCCAGATACATCGCCAGCGCCGCGCCCATGTAATAGCGCGGGCTGAAGGCGGGCGCGATACCGACGGCGGCGCGCTGTTTGGCGTCGGTCAGGCCGAGCGCCCAGCTTTCGTCGCACATGAAGAACAGCGCCGGGAAAACCTTGCGCCGCGGCAGCTCGCGCAGGAACGGCGCGAGCGCCGCACCCATCAGCAGATGCCGGCTGTTGACCAGGAAGGTGATGGCGACAATGAGCAGGATATGCGGCGGCGACGTCCACAGCTGGATCGCCGCGAATTCCGAGCCGCCGGCGAAGTTCAGCCCCGTCATGACAGACAACTCGACCGTGCTCAGCCCTTTCTGCGTGGCCTGGGCGCCAAGCACCAGCGCATAGGGGATGGTGCCGAGCAGCACCGGCGCGCAGGACGCCACGCCCCGGCGGAACTCGGATTCCGAACCATTGCCGGCTGTTTCGACTGCCTGTGAAATGCTCATGGTCTGCCATAGGCCGGCCTTACAGCCGCCCTGCCCTGCGTTCGAAGTCTGTGATGTCAGGGGCAAAACATACCTACACCTCACCGCAATTTGGTTGCGAAGATTGTTGTCCTTCGCCAAATTTTGGCATTCAGTGTCAGATATCGGCAGGAAAATGGAATTCAACGCCATGAAGCTCGACGAGATCGACAAGCGCATCCTGCGGGCGTTGCAGCGCGACGGCCGCATGGCCAACAATGATCTGGCCAATGAGGTCGGCCTGTCGCCCTCGCCTTGCCTGCGGCGCGTCAGGCTTCTGGAGGAAGCCGGCGTCATCGACCGCTATGTCGCCGTGCTCAATCCGGCCAGCATCGGCAAGGGTCTCACCTTCTTCACCCGCATCTGGCTGAAGACGCAGGACGAGGACACGATCGAACATTTCGCCACCGAGGTGGCCAAGCTGCCGCAAGTGATGGAATGCTATCTCATGCTCGGCGACTGCGACGCCCTGGTGCGCGTGGTAGCGGCTGACATCAACGACTATCGCCGTTTCCAGTCGGAGCATCTGAGCCGCATCAAGGGCGTGCAGAACGTCAAGACCGACGTTCCCAGCTGGACGATCAAGTATACATCGGAACTGCCGATCTGAGTCTTTGAAATGTCTCGCGTCGGTGGATCGTCAGCGCATTTGACGAGGCGCATGCCATCGCCTGGCCCTGTAGAAATTTCCATCTGGAATGTCGATCCGAGCACGCCTCGAACGTCCTTCGGACGCAACCGGAATTGCCGGGCGGCGTCGAAAGATCGATCCTGTACCCGGCTGGGAGAAGAAACATGAACCTTTCCTATCGTTGGGTCATCGTCGCGGCTGGCGCATTGATGTCCTGTGTCGCCATCGGCACGATGTTTTCGCTGGCGATTTTCCTCGAGCCGATGGCGATCGACACGCAATGGTCGCGTGCCGGCATTTCGAGCGCCATGACGCTCAACTTCCTGGTAATGGGCTTCGGCGGCTTCGCCTGGGGCGCCCTGTCCGACCGGTTCGGCGCCCGCATCGTCGTCACCATCGGTGCCGTGCTGCTCGGGCTGGCGCTGGTGCTGGCAAGCCGCGCCGGTTCGCTTCTCACCTTCCAGATCACCTACGGCGTGCTCGTCGGGCTCGCGGCTAGCGCCTTCTTCGCGCCGATGATCGCGCTGACATCAGGCTGGTTCGACACCAATCGCGGGCTGGCGGTATCGCTGGTCTCGGCCGGCATGGGCGTGGCGCCGATGACGATCTCGCCCTTGGCCCGCTGGCTGATCTCCACCTATGAATGGCGCACGGCCATGTTCGACATCGGCCTCATGGCCTGGGTGCTCCTGCTGCCCGCCGTCCTTCTGGTGCGACAGCCACCGAAGCCCGCCGCCTCCGATACGGCCGCGTCGCCGATAGCCGAAGGTGCCGGCCTGACGGTCGGGCAGGCGCTGCGCTCGCCGCAATTCATCGTGCTGGGGCTGACCTTCTTTGCCTGCTGCGCGGCCCATTCCGGCCCGATCTTCCACATGGTCAGCTACGCCATGCTGTGCGGTGTCGCCCCGATGGCCGCTGTCTCGATCTACAGTGTCGAGGGTCTGGCTGGCCTGGGCGGGCGGCTGCTCTACGGCGTGCTGGCCGACAGGCTGGGCGTCAAGCCGGTGCTGATCGCGGGGCTGGCGATCCAGGCGATCGTCATTGCCGCCTATCTCTCGATCAGCCGCCTCGACCAGTTCTACATGCTGGCCGTCATCTTCGGCGCCACCTATGGCGGCGTCATGCCGCTCTACGCGGTGCTGGCGCGCGAATATTTCGGCCAGCGTATCCTCGGCACCGTGTTCGGCGCCGCCACCATGCTCTCCAGCCTCGGCATGGCGCTGGGGCCGCTTGCCGGCGGCATGATTTTCGACGCCTATGCCAGCTACCATTGGCTGTTCATCGGCTCGGCTCTCATCGGTCTGGGCGCCGCGGGCATAGCCATCGCCTTCCCGCCGCTGCCACGCAGGGCGTTGCAGCCGGCATAATGCATGTCGCCCGCAAGTGTCCTCGGTTCCGGGATAACGACATGCATAAAATCAGAAGCTTACAGCAGGTCGGGCGAATCCTGTTCGCCGCGACATGCTGTAGGCACGGCCGGACGGCAATCGTGGCCACATAACAAACGGGCGCTTGACGGACCGAGGCCGGTCAAGCCACCGGCTGCCCGCCGTCACGCCGACTTGAGAACCGTGAACGGCCGCTTTTGAATGGCCCGCTTGGCCTGGAAATTCGCGGCCGGAGCCGGGCGGCCGACATGAAAGCCCTGGACCTTGTCTATGCCGAACTGGCGCATGAGGAGCATCTGCTCTTCGGTCTCCACCCCTTCGACCAGGATTTTGTGGCCGCGATTTCTGACCAGCGCGATGATGTCCTGCAGCATCGCCATGCCCTTGGGGGTGCCGCAGTCGTGGAGAAACGAGCGGTCGATCTTGACCGTATCGAAATCGATGAGGCGAAGCCACGAAAGGCCGGCGAAGCCCGTTCCGAAATCATCGAGCCATATCCTGATGCCGAGCAGCTTAAGGTCGCTGATGCAGCGCAGGATGTCGGAGTGCATCTCCATCTCCAGCCCCTCGGTGATCTCGAAGGCCAGCCTGTTTCCGGTTACGCCGGTCTCGCCCAGAATGGTCGCGACCGATGTAGCGAAGCCGGGTGTCTTGAGCTGGATCGGCGAGACGTTGACGCTGACGACGCGCACGTGATCCTGCGCCAGGATCTCGGCGCAGACGGTCCTTATTGCCCAACGCCCGAGCTCGAGGATGGCGCCGGTTCGCTCCGCGACGGGAATGAACAGGCTCGGCGGGACCAAGGTGCCGTCGAACATCTTGAGGCGCATCAGCGCCTCCACCGCATCGACCCTGCCCGACGCGACGTCCTCGATGGGCTGATAGACGAGCGAAACGAGATCCTGGCCGATCGCGATCTTCAGCAAAGCCGCGAGGTTCTCGCTCTCGTCGCTGCTTTGGGGGTCGGTCGGATCGAACAGCCGGACACAGTTTCGGCCGCTGGCTTTTGCCAGATAGAGCGCTCGATCGGCCTCGTGGATGATCTTCTCCAGCTTGGCGGCGGTCTGCTTCCTAGTGAACGCCGCGCCCACGCTCGCCGTCACGATCGCGACGCCATCCCGCCGCAACTCGTGCGCGATCGCCAGGTTCTCGATCGTGCGGCAAATGGCTTCCGCCAGATCCGCGACCTGGTCTTTCCTGTCCATGCGGGCCAGGACGATGAATTCCTCACCGCCATAGCGGCCGATGGAACCATCATATTGCTCGATCAGCTCACTGAGCGCATCGGCGACCTGGATCAGGCAACGGTCACCTTCCTGATGGCCGTAGCAATCGTTGAATTTCTTGAAGAAATCGACGTCGATGAGGATCGCCGCAAAACCATGGCCAAGCTTTTGCCAGTCATTCCAGTAGTCGCGCAGTTTCTCGTCGATCGCGCGCCGGTTCTCCAGACCAGTCAGCGGATCCGTCCGCGACAGCCTGAGCAGGGCCTTGCCGCGCTCGGTGGCCTCATTGTGCTGGATCTTGGCTTCCCGCGCGTTGAGGAAGACGTTGTAGCGCTCTTCGTTCAATTTCCAGTTCACATAAGAGGTAAAGATGAAGCACGATATATAGAAAATTCCCAATATTATCTTGTACGTTGACGTAGAAGGCACGAAATAGTTCACAATGTACAATACGCACAAGATTATAGCGGAGGTTACAATAGATAACTTGAATCTGAATGTGAAGAAGAGATTGGCCCCCATCATGAAAATGGTGCCGAAGATCATATAGTAAGAGACGCTTTCCTTATCTGCAGACAAAACCGCCGGGCATAGCCAACCGAGATAGCCAAATATAATGGCCGCGGCGCAGGTTATATCAAGCCATTCCCCTCCGGCTCCCCGGCGACGCTGTGCCTCCATGGTCAAAAGCACGGTCAATCCGACCGCGAAGCGCGCCTCGATCGTGTAGGCTGCAACGTCAGGAATGAGTAGCAGATCCGTTGCCGAAAACAGCAGATAGATGGCAACGGCGACCCAAAGCCCTGGCCTGGTTTCCATTCTTCGCGTCGCTTCAGCTTCCTTGCGGTAAAGGATACGAAGTTCGGCCGCCCCCAACTCCTGACGCGGATCGTGTGGTTCCGCATCCACGGCATCCGCCACTCTGGATGACACGCGTTCGTTCACGACGAATCCCGGCTGAGCGGCATTTCGCGTTCCGAATTCTTTTCCAGCTTCTGCCCCCAACGCAGACCGACTCCTTGGGCGCGACACGTCTTGCCGCGCAGTCAAATGCAACGACGCAGGACAAGTTTCCGTTAACTCGAACCCGGAATCCCCTCCTTAAAAACCCCAAAGAATTGACATGGTTAGCGGGAAATTAATCATACCGATAAAATGCCTGCGAGCCGACATTGGCAAATCGAGTATTCTAAGCAATAAGTTAACTGACTGTTAACTATGGAGCCTTGGTGTGCAAACTGTCTTTGATGGCCAGAGTCTGATCACTGCGGAGGCGATCGCCGGCGGGCTACCGCGAGGAAAGATCGAGCATCACGGCGAAGCGTTCCAAACCGCCCGCGCCGAGCTTGCACTCATTCTTCACGCGACACAGCAGCAGATCGAACAACACAAGGACCCCGCCGAGATCACGCGTCGCCTGACGTCGCACCTCAGCGCGACGCGCTCCAAGGTTCATCCCGACGTTTGGCAAGCCTTGATACCGGTGGTGCAGAACCATCCGGTCATGAAATATTTTCTCGAGGATCCGCTTACGCGCTGGTCCTTCACCAAACCCAGGGGTTATTCCGGCGACGCGCAGTTGCTTGACTACATCTATTGTGACCCGCACGTGGCCGAGAGCGTGGCAAGCGCCTCGGAGATCGGCAAGGCACTCTACAGCCATACCAAGGACGTGCCGTCGTCCATCGCAGCGCGGGAACGGCGCGATCTCTTGACCCGTTATGTCGATGAGATTGCGGCCAAGAATGGACCGGAAACCGAAGTCCTGGCGATCGCGGCCGGCCATCTGCGCGAAGCGAACCGTTCGGCCGCCCTGGCCGAGCGCCGCCTCAAGCGCTGGGTCGCGCTCGACCAGGATCCCCAGAGCGTCGGACTGATCGCGCGCGACTTCCAGGGCACCGCGGTCCAAGCCATCGACGGTTCGGTGCGAACCATGCTCACGAGAGGCCACAAGCTGGGCAAGTTCGACTTCATCTACGCCTCTGGCCTTTACGACTACCTCCAGCACAACGTCGCTGTGAAACTCACCAAGACATGCCTGCAGATGCTGAAGCCGAACGGGATATTCCTGTTCGCCAACTACGCCGAAGGCAGTTCCGGCGCGGGGTATTGGGAAACGTTCATGGACTGGGTGCTGCTGCTGCGGTCGGAAGTCGACATGTGGAACATTATCAATGCCAGCGTCGACCGCAACACCGTGGAGGCGCAGGTGTATTTCGGTGAGAACCGCAACGTGCTCTACGGCGTCATCCAAAAGCGCGGATAATACTCGCCTGGGATGGCACAGCGGCCAAGGACCTCGAGCGCTTCACGAGTGCTCGAGGTTGTAAGCCCGCCTCACGCACAATCCGCGCCTTTTCGGAAACGGCCGACCCTTACCCGAAAATCCGATCGCCCTGTTCGTCGACGAGTTGGATGCCTTTCTTGATCGAGATGTCGACGGCGTCGTCCAGCCCGGCGAAACGGTCGGCGCGGATGAATTTGTGCTCCTTCACCACGCCGTCGATTTCCTTGGAGACGATGCCGCACGTCTGGTACTGACCTTCTGTCTTGTAGGGCGTGGCGCTGATCGTAAAACCCTTGTGCTCGACCTGCTTGGCGGGCGCGGCACTTCCAGGCTCGGCCGCTTCGCCGCCGCCACCGCCGAAAAGACGTTTCAGAAAAGACATCGCTCAAGTCTCCTTGTCGCCTGCGATCGCCATCGGTATGCGATTCACGACGTTGTTTTCCCAGCATGCGCGAATGTGCCGCCGCGTTCCAGCCCCCTGATGAAGACGGCGACCAGGAGCTCGATCTGCCGGTCGATCTCGTCGGCCTGCCGGCGCTCGGACCTCCCCGCATACCCGCTGGTGACGATGCCGTGCACGCTTGACCAGAGGGTTCGCGCGGCGATCCGGCGCGTGTCCTCGTCGAGATCGAAGCCGCCATCGGCAAGGACGCTGGCGATGATCTCGAATAACTGGTCGAGCCGCGCCTCATAGACGTCGGGCTCGGTCAGCACCGGACGCCGCCGGTTGAAGGCAAGCAGCGCCGGCCAGCTGCCGGGATGCGCCTCGACGAAGCGAACATAGGCGCCGGCCAGCGCCATCAGCCGTTGGCGCACGTCGGTAATGCCGCGCCTGCCAAGATCGGCCATCGCCGCCGCGCCCGCGACCCCCAGCCGGTCGAGCAGCCGCATGTTGACGGCGCGGTGCACGCCGTCGAGATCGGAAAACAGATTGTAGACCGAGCCGACCGAGATGCCCGCCTGTTCGGCGATGGTCCTCGCCTTCAGATTGTCCATGCCGCCTTCGTCGAGCAGCGTCTCGGCAATGGCCAGCACCCGCTCGCCCGTCTCTTCCTTGTCCAGCGCCATATAAGTCCTTTGGATGCGCGTGCTTTTGATGGCACGCTTTTTCGAACCCCCGATTTCCCTTCGTTTACCATATCCCGGATATCGTGAACAGTGTTCAAAATCGTCTTGAACACAGTTCATTTCCTGCTATGTTGAGTTTGTGAACATCGTTCACCAAAACTTCGAAGGGAGAAGAACCATGCTTAGCCTGATCAGAACATTGCTCGACGGCGCCGGCGCACGGGCCGAGGACGGCCTCAAGGATCGCTTCGCCATCGACCTTCTGGCGCAGCGCATCCGCGATGCCGAGGCGGGTCTTGCCGCCGCCAAGCAGACACTCGCCTCATTGATCGTGCGCCAGCGTGCCGAGCAGGCCGGCCTCGAGCATCTCGATCGCCGCCACGTCGACCTGGAGGCACGCACCATCAGCGCACTGGCCGCCGGCAACAGCGGACTGGCCGAGAGCGGTGCCGCGGCCATCGCCGAACTGGAGAATGAACGCGAGGTCCGCCGCGCCACGGTGCAGAGCCTTGGCGAAAAGACCTTGCGGATGCGCGTTTCGGTGGAGCGGGCGCACCGCCGCATCATCGACCTCAACCAGGGCATGATCTCGGCCCGGGCCATCGATGCCGAGCGCAAGGCGCAGTCACGCCTCGTCAGGTCGATCGGCCATTCGGCAAGCCTCAACGACGCCGAAGAGCTTTTGGCCCGCATCAAGGCCGGCAGCGATCCGTTCGAGGAGGCCGGCATTCTCGATGAGATCGACGGCGAGTTGCGTCACGAGGCGATCCGCGACCGCCTTGCCGACGCCGGACACGGCCCGGCGGTGAAGGTGCGCGCCAAGGACGTGCTCGAGCGCCTGAAAACCATCAACTGAATATTTTGGACCTGCACATCAAACCCAACTTCGATCCAATCAAAGGAATACGACAATGAACAGCAATCAGACCTACATCATGTTCAACACCGTCTCGGTGGGCGCCGCCTACTTCATGCTCGGCCTGTCGCTTTGGCTGGCGCCGGTCGACTTGTCGACCAAGGGCTACTGGGCCATGGGCATCCTGCTGCTGACCGGCAGCCTGGTGAACCTGGTCAAGTACCGCACCGACGAGCGCATCTCCGCCGAGACCACCGCCAAGATCGAGAAAGCGCGCAATGAAAAGCTGATCAGCGAATATGTCGGCAAGGAATGATGCCGACAATGGCCTGACGAGAAAAGCCCGGGTCTCCCCAGGCTGTTGAGCTTTCAAGAGTCGCGGCATCACGAGATCAGCGGTGCGTCAGCGCTTCGAGCGCGTCTGCCGCGGCTTCGAGGATGCTCATCGCCTCGGCCTGCTTTTCGGCCGGGGCATCGACGATGTCACCGAGTGCGGCGCGCAGCCGGTGGCGGATGGCACGGAATTCGTCGCGCGTTTCCGAGCGCTCGCCACGGCCACCCCGGCCGCCGCGACGATCCTCGCCATCGTCGTTCCAGCCGAACCATTCGCGCGCCTTGGCCATCTTGCGGCCGAAGCGTTCGAGATGCTCGAGCACGCCGTCGATCATCTCGCGGTTCTCGGCCAGATGCGCCTGCCCGGCCTCGGTGATCGAGAACACCTTCTTGTTGCCTTCGCTCGACGAGACAGCGTAGCCGGCCTCTTCCAGGAAGGTCAGCGTCGGGTAGACGACGCCCGGGCTCGGGCTGTAGATGCCACTGGTACGCTCTTCCAGCGCCTTGATGATGTCGTAGCCGTGGCGCGGCGCCTCCGCCAGCAGCGACAGCGTGATCAGCTTGAGGTCACCATCGGCGAGCATCCGTCCGGCGCGGAACATGTCGCCTGGGCCGCGCCCGCCGCCCCTCCCCCCGAACGGACCGAAGCCGCCGCCTCCTCTGCCACCAAATTTGCCGCCGAACTTGCCGGCCATGTGCATGAACATGCGCTCGCCGAAATGACGGTGGTCGGAATAATTGTGCATTGATCGCTCCTAAAGTTCTATCTTACGATATATCTTAATTAGGCTCGCCGGTCGATCGAGTCAAGATATATCTTACGATGTATCTGAGAGTGACGCCAGTGGAGGACGCTATCGACCCCTCACGCCCTTGCGCGCGTTGCGGTATTCGCGGACCACGAGATCCGTCAGTTCCTGGACGGAGGTCTCGGAGGTGGGCTTGTCGAAGACGATGATCCCACCCTCGATGAGGTTGATCCTGTCGCAGACGTCGAAGATCTGGGCGTAGTTGTGCGCTATGATCATGATGCCCACATCGCCCCCCTCCTTCAGCTGCTGGATCAGATCGAGGATCAGTGCCGATTCCTTTGCGCCCATCGCCGCTGTCGGCTCGTCGAGCAGCAGGATCCTGGCTTTCTGGTAGACCGAGCGGGCGACGGCGATCGCCTGGCGTTGGCCGCCCGACAGCCGGGACACCTCGGCATCCACCGAAGGGATGTTGACACCCATGCGCTCCAGTTGCGCCAGCGCCGCGCGGCGCATGGCCTTGTCGTCGAGGATTCCAAGCGGGCCGCCGAACACGGCCTCGCGCTGCAGGAACATGTTGCGGTAGACATTCAGCTCATTGATCAGGGCCAGGTCCTGGTACACCGCCTCTACGCCGAGGCTGCGTGCATGCGCGACCGAACTCAGCGTTACGGGCACGCCGTCGAGATAGAGCTGTCCACTCGTGGGCTTGAGGAAACCGGTAAGGATCTTCATCAGCGTGGACTTGCCGGCGCCGTTGTCGCCGAGCAATCCCAGCACCTCGCCGCGTTTCAGCCGCAGATTGACGTCGCGCAGCGCCGTGACCTGGCCGAAACGCTTTGCGATGTGCTCGGCCCGCATCAATTCGCCCGAAACCGCCTCTTGTTCCATTATCCGCCTCCCTGGTCGCGCAGCCGGCTGAGATGGATATTCACCGTCATTGTCGCCAGGATAGCCGCGCCTAGGATCATGTCGAAGGTGAAGGCGCTGACGCCCAGCAAGGTGAAGCCGTCCTTCAGAATGGCCAGCACGAGCGCGCCGAGGAAGGCGCCGACCGTGGTGCCGAGTCCACCGGTCAGCAATGTGCCGCCGATGACGGCCGAAGCGATCGCCGCGAACATGATCTCGCTGCCGCCGGCCAGCGGGTCGATCGAGCCGATACGGAAGGCATCGAGCATCCCGGCAAAGCCGCCGAGCATGCTGCACAGGATGAAATTGCCGGTTTTGATGCGCCGGACCTTGATGCCGACCTCGGCGGCGCCAGTCGGGTTGCCGCCGGTGGCGACGGTGTGCAGGCCCCAGCGCGTCTTCATCAGCACGAATTGCAGGCCGATCGCGATCGCCAGCGCCCAGGCCAATTCCGCCCAGGGGTTGCCGCCGAAAATCTGGGTGAAGAGCTCGCCCGCCAGCGGCTGCACCGGAAAGCCGCCGGAAATGGTCAAGGTGAAACCGTTGATCAAGAACAGCATGCCGAGGGTCGTGACAAAGGAAGGCAGGCGCAACAGCGTGGTGAGGAAACCGTTGATCGCGCCCACCAATGCCGCCGCCGCGAGCCCCGCGACCACCGCGAGCCATGGCGGTGCGCCGCCAGCCATGGCGAAGTACATGACGAAGGGTGCCAGCGCATAGACCATGCCCACAGACAGGTCCAGTTCCCCGCACACCAGCACCATCACCTCGCCAGCGGCGATGATGGCGGTGGTGGCGGTGAACTGGACGAGGTTTTCGAGGTTGGCCGGCGACAGAAAGGCCGCGCTGGAATACTGAAAATAGATCACCAGCAGCAGGCCGGCGATGACGATGCTGGCTTCGCGGTACCGAAAGACAGCCGTCGCGGCCAGGTTCCAGGCGCCGCGGGGCGGTGCGGCGTCGGCTCCCTTCACGGCGTCGTCGGGGAGCCGGCCTTCGCCGGCCGGAGAATGCCGGGCATCGTCGGCCATGGGTTCGCCCTCAACCGCCGATGGCGCCCGAGCGCTCGATCAGCATCTGCTTGCTCGCATTGCCCTCGTAGCGGCTTTGCGTCTTCAGATAGGGCTGGACGCTGTCCTTGGTGACGAATTTGAGGCCTGTGTTTATGTCGGCCGGGCCCGTAAGCCCGCCCGACATCTGGAACAGGAACATCTCCATCACCGCGTAGAAGCCCTGCAGATAGGGCTGCTGGTCGATGGTGAAGTCGAGATGGTCCTTGGCGATGGCGTCCAGCGTCGCGGGCAGAAGATCGAAGCCACCGGCCCTGACGCCATTGGCGTGCAGACCATATTTCTCCATGGTCTTGCCGACCGCCATGGTGCTGCCGGCATCGACGGCGAATATACCCTTCACGTCCTTGTGGCCGACATAATAGGCATCGACGCGCGACACCTCCTCGTTGACCGTCGGTCCGGTGGCGATCTGGGTGAAAGTGATCTTCTTGCCTGAAGCCTTGATCGCGTCGGCGGCGCCATCGAGACGCGGCTGGATGTTAAGCTGGCCGGGCGTGGCGATGAAACCCACCACCTCGCCCTCGTCGACCAGGCTTACGATACGCTCTCCAAGCGCCTTGCCGGCAAGGTACAGATCCTGGCCGACATAGGCGAGCCGGGCATTGCCCTTGGCATCGGCGTTGTATGCGAAGACAGGAATCCCGGCCGCGAGCGCCTTGCTCACCGGCTCGTTGAAAGCGTGCTCGTCGACGAGGCAGACGGCAATGCCGTCGACCCCCGCGGCGATGGCCGTGTTCATGGCGTTGACCATCTCGGAGGCGATGGATTGCTGTGAGCCCGTCCACTGATAGGAGCAGCCGAGCAGCGCGCAGGCATCCGCGATCCCGTATTGGGTGGGCACGAAGAACGGGTTCGTGGTGACATGGTTGACGAAGACGAACTTCCACGGTTTGTGTTGGGGAAAGTCGCCCTGCGTGGCGTCTGCCGCTGCGGAGGCCGGCAAGGCGGCCAGCGCCGCCAGCGAGGCCGCGCCACCCGCGCCCAGCGCGATTTGCAGCAGGGTGCGTCGCGTGGCCGCGAAGCCCTGCCCACGATTGGTGTATTCATGATCAGCGATCATGGTCGATCTCCCTAAGTTCCGATTTTCTTTTTTTATGCATCCTTCTTGCCGGACGGCCGGCAAAGCCATGGACGGGGGCCACGAGGCCCTTGCATGCAGAACTAGGGTCCGGCGCAAGGTCCGCTAGATGGATACGCCGCGATGACTTTTTTTTGAACGCTGAGAGTTCCGGGTCAACGAATGTCCGGCCGGCGAGACCGCTACCAGCGGCCCTTGCGCCGATTCCAGCCGTAGAGCAGATCGGCGAAGCGATCATAGGCATGGCGGGTCAGCGGCAGCATGAGCCGATTGCCGAACAGGCTCGCCAGCCAGCCCTCGCCCGGCGTTAACAGCCAGACCGCGATCGCCACGTCCGCGCCGACCACCAGCCTACCCTTGGCATCGATGGCATGCAGCCGGCGGCGGATGTCCTCCAGCGAGACGCCATGCGACGACAGCGCATGCGGCTCCAGGTTGATGTCGCGAAATTCGACCCGTCCGGCCTTCACGGCCTCGAGCAGCCGCCGCTTCTGTCTGCCGATACCGGCATCGCAGACCGGGCAGCGCGTGTTGTACCAGACGGTCAGCAAAGGCGTGGTTCCGCTACCAGTCACTTGCCGCGCATCGCCGCCTTCGGCCCGACGCACTTGTTGTGGCGAAACAGCGCCCACTCCTCGCACAGGCGACCGTTGGGCAGGCGGCAAAAGCCGTATTCGTTGCCGGCCTTGTCCTTCCTGACCACGAAGCGGCCGCCGACCGCACTGCAATGGAGCGATGCGGGATTTGCCATGCCGATCGGTTTTTGCGCGGCGGCGCCGGCGTCGATCGGCATCAAGGACAACAAGGCGAGGCTCGCAGCCAATATCGAGACTTTCTTCATGCGATCTCTCCTCGGCCGCATGTCTACCACGGCGAGGCGTCCTGTCCTGAGGCAACTGTCAGATTTGTCGGAACGCGCGCCGGGTCGAATGCCGTTGAGACGACACCTGACCCGGCTGTCCGCGAAAACATCATCATCCAAGTGAGGTGATGATCTCGCGATAGGCGAATTCGGGGAAGGCCTTCATCGTCCGCGTCCTGATGTTGCCGGCCGCCGCCAGCATCAGCGAGAAACGCGCCAGGACCGCGTCGTCGGGCGCCTCGACCACCGCCACCATGTCGTACTCGCCCATGGTCAGGTAGAACGCCTTAAACGATCCGCCCATTTCGCCCAGCTGCTTCCTGGCTGCATCGAGCCGCTTCGGTGAATCGCGCACATTTCTGGCGCCCTGCTCCGTCCAGTTCATCAGCACGATGTAGCTTGTCATGGCACACCTCCCTCCGGGGGCCACGGAGCACGGCACTCAGGCCGTATCGACACGGCCTCGACCGGGGCGGGCTTCCGGGGTTGTCGCCCGAAAAATGCATCCGACGTCGGATTATCCTCCCGCTGCCCACGTCCCGCAAGCACTACCGCGCCGGCACCCATTGCAGAGTGAGCGCGGCCAGTTGAAGCCGGTTTAAAAACCCGCTTGATTGCGGCAATCTCCGTCGTGGCGTGAGCCCGGCAAAACGTCGGTGACCGACCCAGCCGCAGGAGAGCTTCATGCGCGAGACGACAGACCTGCCGCGCCGGAACAGATCGAAACTCCCGCCGCCTGGACCGGCGAGTACATGGCGAAGCATCCTGAAAAGTGGCTGGTCGAACTGGGCCCGCAGGATGTCGTGGAACTGGAAGTTGCCGCGACCGGCTTTCTTGCCGGCTCGCACGATCTCAGCGGCCTTACCAAGGCGGATTTCCCTTTGCCTCGTCTGGCCGGCCGTCTTGCGGCCCTTCGCGAAAAACTGATTGCAGGCATTGGATTCGAGGTGCTGCGCGGTCTCCCGGTCGAAAGCTATTCCGCCGAGATGGCGGCAACGATCTTCTGCGGAGTTGGCGCCCATCTGGGAAGCGCTCGGTCCCAGAATGCCCAGGGCCATATCCTCGGCCATGTCCGCGACATCGGCGCGGACGCCAGGGACGTCACGACGCGCATCTACCAGACGTCGGAACGCCAGACATTTCACACCGACTCCGCCGACGTCGTCGGTCTGCTCTGCCTGCGCGATGCCATGCAAGGCGGCGAGTCCCTGCTGGTCAGCACGGTGACGATCTACAACGAGATGCGCAAAAGACGGCCCGATCTGGTTCCCCTGCTGTTTGATCCGATTGCCACCGACCGGCGCGGCGAGATCCCGGAAGGCGAAAAGCCCTATTTCGAAATCCCCGTACTCAACTGGCATGCCGGACTGCTGACCGGCATCTATCAGCGCCAGTACATCGACAGCGCGCAACGCTTTCCCGATGCCATGCGGCTCACCGCCGCCCATGTCGAAGCGCTGGATCTCTTCGACAGCCTCGCCAATGACCCGAAGCTAAATCTGTCGATGCGGCTTCGACCGGGCGACATGCAGTTCGTCTACAATCATTCGCTGCTTCACGATCGCATGGGCTTTCGCGATTGGCCGGACCCCGACAAGCGGCGCCATATGCTGCGCCTGTGGCTGTCGGTCCCCGGCGACCGTCCGCTGCCCGAGAGTTTCAGGCAGCGTTATGGCTCGATCGAGATCGGCGACCGGGGCGGAATCATCGTCAAGGGCGCACGGCTGAACGTGCGGTTGCTCTGACGCCTGAAACAAAAAGGGCGCCAAACGGCGCCCTTAACTCGTCGTGATAGATAGAAATGAACTCAGCTATCCAGGAAGCTGCGCAGCTTCCTGCTCCGGCTCGGGTGCTTGAGCTTTCGCAGCGCCTTGGCTTCGATCTGGCGGATACGCTCGCGGGTGACCGAGAACTGCTGGCCGACTTCTTCCAGCGTGTGGTCGGTGTTCATGCCGATGCCGAAGCGCATGCGTAGCACACGCTCCTCGCGCGGAGTGAGTGAAGCCAACACGCGCGTGGTGGTCTCGCGCAGATTGGCCTGGATCGCCGCATCGATCGGCAGGATCGCCATCTTGTCCTCGATGAAATCACCGAGATGCGAGTCCTCCTCGTCGCCGACCGGCGTTTCGAGCGAGATCGGCTCCTTGGCGATCTTCAACACCTTGCGCACTTTTTCGAGCGGCATTGCGAGCTTTTCGGCCAGTTCCTCCGGCGTCGGCTCGCGGCCGATCTCGTGCAGCATCTGGCGCGAGGTGCGCACGATCTTGTTGATCGTCTCGATCATGTGCACCGGGATGCGGATGGTGCGCGCCTGGTCGGCGATCGAACGCGTGATCGCCTGCCGGATCCACCATGTCGCGTAGGTCGAGAACTTGTAACCACGGCGGTATTCGAATTTGTCGACCGCCTTCATCAGGCCAATATTGCCTTCCTGGATCAAGTCGAGGAACTGCAGGCCGCGATTGGTGTACTTCTTGGCGATCGAGATGACGAGCCGCAGATTGGCCTCGACCATTTCCTTCTTGGCGATCGCTGCTTCGCGCTCGCCCTTCTGCACCTGATTGACGATCTTGCGGAATTCCAGGATCGAGATCGCCGTTTCGGTGGCTAGGTGCTGGATCTCGGCGCGCAGGTCCTTGATCGCATCCTTCTCGTTCTTGGTGAATTCCTTCCAACCGCGCGAGGTCAGATTGGCGATCGAGCGCGTCCAGTTCGGATCGAGCTCGGAGCCCTGATATTCCTTCAGGAACTCCTCGCGGCGCACGCCATAGCTTTCGGCGAGGCGCAGAAGCTTGCCCTCGTTCTGCACCAGGCGCTTGTTGATGTCGTAGAGCTGCTCGACCAGCGCCTCGATGCGCGCCGTGTTGAGCGACAGCGACTTGACCGCCTTGATCAGCTGGTCCTTCAGCTCCTTCAGCCGGCGGTCCTGGCTGGGCGACAGCGTGCCGGCGGCGGCCAGACGGTTCTCGACCTGCTGATCCTGCAGCTTGCGCAGCTTCTTGTAGGTGTCGGCGATGACGTCGAGCGTCTCCATCACCTGCGGGCGGAGTTCCGCTTCCATCGCCGCCAGCGACAGGCTCGCCTCGTCCTCGTCTTCCTCGTCGTCATCCCCGATGCCGCGCGTGTCGGCGCCGACATTGGTGATGTCGTCTTCATCGTCGCGTCCGCGACGCGGCTTTTCCTCGGCCTTGGGCGCCTCCTCGACGCGCTCGACCACCGGCGCCTGCTTGGCCTCGGGCCCGGCATAGGTGGCTTCGAGATCGATGATCTCGCGCAGCAGGATCTTGGATTCGTTGAGCTCGTCGCGCCAGATGATGATGGCCTGGAAGGTCAGCGGGCTTTCGCACAGACCCGCGATCATCGTCTCGCGGCCGGCCTCGATGCGCTTGGCGATCGCGATTTCGCCCTCGCGCGACAGAAGCTCGACCGAGCCCATTTCGCGCAGATACATGCGCACGGGGTCGTCGGTGCGGTCGGTCGGCTCTTTCTTGGTGGTGGTGGCGGCGACCGCGGTGCCGGTCTGCTCGGCCAGCTCGTTGGCGTCCTCCTCGGCGTCGGCGGCTGTGTCGCCGGCCTCGGCCTCTTCGCCCTGTTCGTCATCCTCGACGACGTTGATGCCCATGTCGGACAGCATCGCCATCGTGTCCTCGATCTGCTCGGAGGTCACTTCCTCGGAAGGCAGCACCGAATTCAGCTCGTCCATGGTGACATAGCCGCGCTTCTTGGCGGCCTTGATCATCTTCTTGACAGCATCATCGGAAAGGTCGAGCAAGGGCCCATCGGTGGCGCCTTCGCGTTCGGTCTCGACCTCTTCCTTTTCCTTTGTCGCCATAGTCTTTATCTTCTCCTAGCGGCCGGCCATCGGGCCGCGTCAGCTTTCGGACCAGTCAAATCGGATACGCCCGTTTTTCTAAACGCGCTTCACCCGGCCCATGAGCTGCATCCACTCTTTTTGTTTGGTGCATGCCGGCGCCCCAAAACCGGGTTCCACTCTTGGGCGGCATGCATTAAGTCCAGATTAACCCTGATATCTGTGGCAGGCGGGCTGCCTGTCCAGTGACCAGTACCTCACATCGCTTGTTTCCCGTCGACGCGGGTGCGGGTTAACGTTTCGAATCGTCCTGATTCCGCCATTCTGTCCGAAGGTCAAGCGGCTCTGGCATGATTCGCATGAAAAAAGCGAATCAATTACCCGACTTAGCGCGCCCCGCCCCAAAAGGAGGCATGGCAACGCCTTCATTCCGCACTCGCATGCACTTAGGCTCGTCCAGCCCTGCCCGACGAAACGCCGAATCCTTCGATCAGCGCTTCCGTTGCTTGTACATCCTGAAATTGCGCCTGAATTTCGATCAGATGGCGGAAGTTTTCATCCGAAGGATCAGCTTCGAGCGCCGCTTCCGCCTGTTTCAGCTCCTTATGTAAGGTCCGCGCGCTGCGCTGCAAGTGCAACGCCTGGTTCAGAGCGTCGCGGGCATCCTCGAGCGCCGCCGTCTCCAGTGCCGGCCATTGCCGCGCCCGCCTGATCAGGCCGACGGCGCGCTCCCAGATCTCGGCGCAGCCGGCGCGCTCGACCGTCGCCACCACGGCGTTGCGGTCGTTGGCCATATCATGCGCCATCGCGTCGAGGATGGCGGCATGCAGACGGGTCAGATCGGAATTGGCGAGATCGAGGAATTCGACATGGGCGAAGTTCTCGTCGATCAGCGCGGGATGGTTGATCAATGCGACGATGATCGTTGCCTCGCGCACCGACATTCCCTCGCCGCGCTTGACCAGTGCCGACTGGCCGAGGCTTTCGGTGATCGCCATGCGGCCGCCACCAGGCTTGGCGAATTGCCCGCCCGGCGCAGGCTTGCCCTGGCCGCGCTCGCCGGGCCGGCCGTTATCCTGACGACCTTGCCGCGCATTGCGCTGGGAGCCGAAGAAGCTCAGCACCCGCTCGCGCATTTCCTGCTGGTAGTGGTAGCGCGTGCTTTCGTCGCGGATGCGGCTGCTGAGTTCCCGCAGCGTCTGTCCCAATTCCGCCCGCCGCTCCGGCGTGTCGAAGACGCCGCCCGCTGTCTCGCGCATCCACAACAGGTCGACCAGCGGCCGCGCATCGGCCAGCACGGCGCGGAAGGCGTCTGGCCCCTCGGCCTTGACCAGATCGTCGGGATCCTTGCCTTCCGGCAGCAGCGCAAAGCGCGCCGAGCGCCCGGCCTGCACTGACGGCAGCGCCATGTCGGCTGCCCGCCATGCCGCCTTCAGCCCGGCCTTGTCGCCGTCGAAGCACAGCATCGGCTCCGGCGCCATGCGCCATAGCAGTTCGAGCTGGTTTTCGGTGAGCGCGGTGCCGAGCGGCGCCACGACATTCTCGAAGCCGGCCTGCGCCAGCGCGATCACATCCATGTAGCCTTCGACCGCGATGACCGTCCCGCCCTTGGCCAAGGCTTTTCGGGCGCGGGCGAAATTATAGAGCACATTGCCCTTGTGGAAGAGCTCGGTGTCTGGCGAGTTCATGTATTTGGCGAGCGCGTCGGGGGCCAGTGCGCGGCCGCCAAAGGCGATGATCTTGCCGCGCGAATCCGGGATCGGGAACATGATGCGGTCGCGGAACCAGTCGTAGGAGACGGGAATGTCGTCGCCATGGCGCACCAGCCCGCAGGCCTCGATATCGGCCTTCGGCACACCCTTGGCGGCCAGATGCTCCTTCAGCGCATTGCGGCTGTCGGGCGCGAAGCCGAGCCGGAACGACTGCTGCGTCGCCGGTGTCAGCCCACGGTCGCGCAGGTAGGCGCGGGCCTTGGCGCCTTCAGGCCCTTGCAGGCGCTCCTGGAAGAAGGCCGTCGCCATCTCCATGACGTCGGTCAGGCTGGCGCGTTCTTTCTCGCGCCGCTCTTCCTGTTCGTCGCGGACCGGCATCGGCACACCGGCCATGTCGGCGATCTTCTCGACCGCCTCGGGAAAACTCAGTCCTTCGAGTTCGGTCAGGAACTTGAAATGGTCACCCGAGACCGAGCAGCCGAAACAGTGATAGCGGCCCTTCTTGTCCTCGCAGTGGAAGGACGGGCTCTTCTCGCCATGGAACGGACAGCACGCCCAATAGTCGCCGCGCGACGGGTTGGTCTTCTTGCGATCCCACGCCACGCGCTGGCCGATAACAGAGGAAATCGGCACGCGGTCGCGTATCTCGTCGAGGAAGGCGGGCGGAAAGCGCATCGGGGAACTCGTTTCGCCACCATATAATCATGCCCGCGATCTCAGACGACCCCCAATAGAGGCCATACCCGGTTTCCACAGGGCAACGCGACCCTCCGGTGCCGCCGATCAGTCGCCGTCGTCGACCAAACTCTCGATGGGCAATTCGAGAGCGCGGGCAATCCGCAGCCAAAGCGTGACGTCCCCACCGCGCTTTCCGTTCTCGATATCCGAAAGATAGTTCTGGGTCACGCCCACGGAGGCAGCGAGAACAGCCTGGGTCTGCTTGCGGTATCTGCGCCAAAAAGCAAGCGGAGAGACCGCGCCGACAAGTGCTCGTGCTTCATCGGGCGTAAGACCGGGAAGCTGCCCGGCACGAAACCCGCCAAGCGCCTGCGCATGCTCCAGCGATTCACGAAGGGCTTCCAGTTCGCTGCGAGGCAGGATGGCCAGTTCCTCGCCACCTGGCGTCGTGACATAGGCGATGTTATTCATCCCGGCATTCCTTCAATCATAAACCGATCCACGCGGTCCGATCTTAGTCACGATGATCTCTTGATCCGTCTCTTCGAAGATCACGCGATAGTCGCCGACCCTCAGGCGCAGGGCCGAAGATCCCTCAAGGCCTTGACGCTGTTTGCAAGCGTACTCGCGTCCCTGGCATAGGTTTCGATCTTCGATAAAATCCTCTCGGCATCGACCCGATGCTTTCGCAACGCTTTTGCCGCCAAAGGCAGAAGTACGACCCGCTTCACCGTTTAAATATCGCATATTGTGATATTTCCGGCAAGGCGGGTCGGCATGAGACTGGGCAGGACGAACCAAAGAAGGCGACCCTCGCGAGGCCGCCTCCCATCGAAAGGCCGGCGAGATGCCGGCTTTCGCCAACGATTACTGCGCGGCAAGCGCGCCGAAGATGACGCCGGAGAGGATGCCGACCAGCACATAGTCATTGCCGACGCGGATCCATTCCTGGCCGCGGCCGGGACGATGCAGGCCATAGCGGCCATAGTCGCGGATCGGCTGGTGCTGTCTCCAGCCGGAATATTTCTGGCCATTGCGCCAGTGATTGCGCTTCACGACGACCTTCTTCTTCACCACGCGCTTCTCGACATGCCTGCCAGGCTTCTGCCAATCGACTTTCATGTAGTTCGACTGCGGCGCCACTGGCGCGTTTATCGGCGCTGCCTGGCCGGTGAGCGAGGTGGCGGCCAGCATCGAGAAAGCAAGAGTGGAAAGGACAATGCGTTTCATCGGAAGTCTCCTTGGTTGTCGATGCCAGAGGAATAACGGCCAGGGGATGAACCGAAACTGAACGCCACCATTACAATTGTGTAATGAATTCCGCCGCTTATTCCAAAGATTTGAACATCGTCGCGAAGACCGGCGCCAACAGTGCCGCAGATCCCGCCGATCCACCGCTCCAGCCACTGCAACCATTTGCGGGCCCGTCCATTTTCCGACACCGGCCGTCGCCTCGCGGCGGCCCTTGAAATCGACAAATTTTTATTATCCGGCTAAAATATTCCGGCTATATTCCAAGGCTGCCATGACCATGATTCTTACCCTCGCCTTAGCCACCGGTCGCCATGCTGCCCGCAGCGCACGCCCCGCCCGCATCCAGGCGCCGCGATGAGCGGCTCGGTCGTCCTTCTGCATCTGGCCGGCGCCGTGGCGCTGATGCTGTTTGCCACGCGCATGGTCAAGACCGGCGTCGAGCGCGCCTATGGCGACGTGCTGCGCCATCGTCTGCGCGCCACCATGCGCAACCCGATCATGGCGGTACTGGCCGGCACCGGCCTTGCGATCGCGCTGCAAAGCTCGACCGCGGTCACCTTGCTGGTCGGCTCCTTCGCTGGCTCCGGCATCGTCTCGGGCGCCGCCGGCCAGTTGGCCGTGCGTGGCGCCGAGATCGGCTCGGCTCTGGTGGTCAAGCTGCTGACCTTCGATCTCACGCTGCTGGTGCCGCTCTGCCTGATATCAGGCACGGTGATGTTCATGGCCACCGAGCGGCGCGACTGGCGCCAGACCGGCCGCATCCTGGTCGGCATCGGTCTCTTGATCCTGTCACTGGAAATGATCGGGCAGGCGTCCGAGCCGCTGCGCAACAGCCAGCTGCTGCCGGTCATCCTCAATTATTTCTCCAGCGATTCCATCACCGCCTATCTGCTGGCGGCAATGATCACCTGGCTGTTCCAGTCGAGCATCGCGGCGGTGCTGTTGATGGCGACGCTGGCCGGCCGCGGCCTGATCAGCCCCGAACTCGGCCTCGTCCTCATCCTCGGGGTCAATCTCGGTTCGTCGCTGATCGCGCCGATGCTGACACGCTCGGCGAGTCCCGAAGTGCGTGTCGTGCCGGTCGGCAACCTCCTGATGCGCGGACTGGGCTCGCTGGTCATACTGATCCTGTTCATGATCTTCCGGCCGCATGTCGCCTTGCTCGGCGCGACGGCGGCCGATCAGATCGTCAACGCCCATATTCTGTTCAACGTGATCATCCTGCTTGCCGGCCTGCCGCTGGCCGGGTTGGTCTACCGAGCCTCCGAGAGAATCGTGGCGCTCGGCGCCAAGCCGGCGCCGGCCGCGACGCTCGACGTCGTCGAACTGTCGGCGCTCAACGAAGGCGCGCTCGATGTGCCGAGCCAGGCTCTGGCCAACGCCACGCGCGAAGTGGTGCGGGTCTGCGAGACGGTCGAGATCATGCTCAAGCGCATCATCGAACTCTACGAGGACGCCGACTCGGACAAGATCAAGGCGCTGGCGGCCCTCGACGACCGTGTCGACCGCAGGCACGCGGCCATAAAGCTCTACCTCGCCAAGGTCACCAGGAACCCGATGACCCAAGACGAGGCGTTGCGATGCCAGGAACTGATCGGCGCCTGCGTCAAGCTCGAGCAGGTCGGCGACATCGTCGTGCGCAACATGCTGGTGCATGTGAAGAAGAAATTCGACCGCGGGCTGGAATTCACCGACGAAGGCTGGAGCGAACTGTGCGCCTTCCATGGCTCGGTGCTGGCCAATGCCCGGCTCGCCTTCAACGTGCTGGTCTCGCGCGATGCCGAGACCGCCCGCCAGCTGGTGCTGGAGAAGGACCAGTTGCGCGACCGCGAGAAGGAAACCAGCGCCAGCCATTTCCAGCGCCTGCGCGAAGGCACCGCCAAAAGCATCGAAACCAGCTCGATCCACCTCGACACCATCCGCGACCTGAAGCAGATCAACTCGCTGCTGGCGTCGATGGCCTACCCCGTGCTCGAAGAGCGCGGCCTGCTCACGGGATCGAGGCTGAAGGCGAGCTGAGGCGGCAAGGATTTGCCGCATCGGCATCAACTTGGGAACACGATTCCGGTATTCCGGCTTCAACGGCAAAATTAGTCTTTGCTCATCCTCACATCCGTCGGCTAAGCATCTAATGCCACCCGGAGGAAATCGATGGACACCCATTCGCGCAGTTTCGCCAAGGCGCTTTCCTGGCGTGTGACCGGCACAATCGATACGATGATCATCTCGCTGGTGGTGACCGGAAGCATCAAGCTGGCGGCAGCCATCGGCATGACCGAAGTCGTCACCAAGTCGCTGCTCTATTATTTTCATGAGCGGGCGTGGCTGAAGATTCCTTACGGACGTAAGTCCGCGACCTGACGGGACCGGTGACCAACGGACCTGGTCAAGAAAAGCTAAAGCGACGTCGACAATTTCTGGATTGCCTGCCACGGCTATCCATGGTTTGAGCCCTGTATTTCGAGAGTTTCTTTTTCATGTCGCTGCCGCTCGTCGCCCTGTTCATCGCCGCCTTCGCTTTCGGCACCACCGAATTCGTCATCGCCGGCGTGCTGCCGCAGGTGGCGCATGGGCTTGGCGTTTCGGTACCCTCCGCCGGCTATCTCGTCTCCGGCTATGCATGCGGCATCGCCATCGGCGGGCCGCTGCTGGCGCTCGCCACCAAGTCCTTGCCGCGCAAGACCTTGCTGCTCGGCCTCGCGGTCGCCTTCACCATCGGCCAGGCGGCCTGCGCGCTGGCGCCCGATTTCACCTCAATGCTGTTGCTGCGCATTGCCGTGGCTGTCGCGCATGGCGCCTATTTCGGCGTTGCCATGGTGGTCGCGGTCGGCCTGGTGCGCGAGGACCAGCGCGGCATGGCGGTCGCCGTCATCCTGTCGGGCCTCACCGTCTCCAACGTCATCGGCGTGCCGGCCGGCACTGCCATCGGCAACATCTGGGGCTGGCGCGCGACCTTCTGGGTGATGGGCGCACTCGGCGTGGCGGCAACTCTGGCCATGGCGGCCCTGTTGCCGCGCACCACCGGATATCAGGCCAAGGCGGCGAGCCTTGCCAGCGAAGTCCGCGTGCTGGCGCGCCAGCAGGTCTGGACCTCGCTGATCCTGATGCTGATGCTGATGCTCGGCCAGTTCTGCCTGTTCACCTACATCACCCCGACGCTGCTGGAGGTGACAGGGCTCGACGAAAACCTGGTGCCCTGGGTGCTGCTGCTCAACGGCGTCGGCGCCACGCTTGGCGTCTTTCTCGGCGGCAAACTGTCGGACTGGAAACTGATGCCGTCGCTGATCACCATGCTCGCCCTGCAGGCGGTGACGCTGGCCATCATCTATGCCGTCAGCCCCTACCCCGCGCCGATGGTTATTGCCGTCATCGTCTGGGGCGGCCTCAACTTCGCCATCGGCACCCCGATCCAGACCCGCATCCTGTCCTGGACGGCCGACGCTTCCGGCCTCGCCGCCTCGCTTATCCCGTCCGGCTTCAATATCGGCATCGCATTGGCCGCGTCGCTGGGCGCCGCCATGCTCAATGCCGGCTACGGCTATCGCAGCCTGCCAGTTGTTGGCGCGTTCGCGATGGCGGTTGCCGTCATCGTGGCTGTCATCTCCCAACTCTGGGAACGGCGCAGCGACATCAGCCCGCCGGTACCGGCGGCCGCCGAATAACATGGCAAGGACCGTCGCCGATTTCGGCCTGACCTGCGGCATCTTGCCGGCGGGCACGCACAACGCGATCACCGATGTGCCCGGCGTGCGCGTCGGTCACTGCACGCTGCGCGACGGGGACGTCAACACCGGCGTGACCGCGATCCTGCCGCATGGCGGAAATCTTTTCCGCAAGAAGGTGATGGCGGCAAGCCATGTCATCAATGGCTTCGGCAAGACCATCGGGCTGATGCAGGTCAAGGAACTCGGCACCATCGAGACGCCCGTTCTCTTGACCAACACGCTCTCGGTCGGCACCTGCGCCACGGCGCTGATCCGCGACGCCATCCGCCAGGACCCCGATATCGGCCGCACCGCCGGAACGGTCAATCCAGTGGTCGGCGAGTGCAATGACGGTCCACTCAACGACATCCAGGCCCTGGCGATATCGGAGGAGCATGCCCTTGCCGCGTTGGCCGATGCCCGTGAAGGCGCGGTCGAACAGGGCAATGTCGGCGCCGGAACGGGAATGAGCTGCTTCGGCTTCAAGGGCGGCATCGGCTCGGCCTCCAGGAAGATCGCGCTTGGCGGCGGACATCATCTTGGCGTTCTCGTCCTGTCGAATTTCGGCCGGCCCGGAGACCTCGTCCTGCCCGATGGGCGCCGGCCCGACCCCAGGCGGCAGGCCGAGGCCGAACGCGGCTCGGTCATGATCGTGCTGGCGACGGACGTGCCGCTCGAAAACCGCCAGCTCGAGCGCGTGGCGCGCCGCGCGGGCGCCGGCATCGCCAGGCTTGGCTCCTTCTGGGGCAATGGCAGCGGCGACATCGCCATCGCCTTCAGCACCGGCAACCCTGTCGATCACGATGAAACCCGCGACCTGGTGCCGCTGCTCGCGCTCAACGAAGCACGCATCGACATTCTCTTCCGGGCGGCGGCGGAAGCGACGCAGGAAGCGGTGCTGAACTCCATGCTGTCCGCCGAGGCTCTCACCGGCAGGTCCGGCACGCATCGCGCATCGCTCGCCGACTGGCTGCGCGACCAGGCCAAAAGGCGATAGGCTACAACTCGATCCGGAACCGCAGGCTTTCCACCCCGCCATAGGCGGCGTCCTCGAAGAAGCGCTCGACGAGTTTGCCGCCATTGGCCAGGATCACCTTGTGCGAGGCCGGATTGCCCGGTTTGGCGGTAATCTCGACATAGGACAGGCGGACCGCCCTCGCCTCGTCCAGCATCAGCCGCAAGGCCTGCGTGGCATAGCCGCGCTGCCGCTTCCACGGCACCACGGCGTAGCCGATGTGGCCAAGCACATGCGGCGGCAGTTCCGCCGTGCCCTTCTGCCAGCGAAAGCCGATCGAACCCGACGCTTCGCCGTCCCAGATCCAGCGGCGGAAGCCCGGCAGGCGTGGCACCGGTGTACCGTCGGGCAAGGTGATGGGCGCGCCCTTGGCCTCGGGATCATCGAGGTCGGCGAGGAACGCCGTGGGATTTTCTTCTATGGCCGCGAGCTGTTCGCGCGTCGCCTCCAGGAGCCGCACATTGTCCGGCGACCACCCGCGTTCGAGCGCCGCCTTGTAGGACGGCAGATGTTCAAGCGCCGGTTTGACGATCTCGATCATGATCCGCGCTCCTTGCCACCACGGCGGCATAACCGAGGCAAGCATCCGCCTCAAGGGCTCGCCGCCTGGAAGGTTGCGCGTCGGCCCGGGCTTGTCACGCATACTTGCCGGCGCGCTAAACAAGATGTGTTTCGCCTGATGGCGCGCGGCGTTTTATGATTATGCTATTTTATGATCGTCCTCTGGTGATTCACCGTTGGGGATCACGAACGGCTTCGACAGGAGAATGGGTCTGGTGCGGTTGAGATCTGTCCCCTTGGGCGTCGTTGCGCTCCTCGGCCTCCTCGTCGTCGTCATGGCCTTGATGGCATCGGCTCGGTCCTTTGCCGCGCCATCGGCCATTCCGGCCTGGCTTGAGGCCCATGTCGGCAATGGCGATGGCCAGATCTCACAAGTGGTGCTGGAGCGGGCGCGCGCGCTTTACCTGAAGAAGGTGGCGCAGGGCGCCGTCAGGAACCCCTGCTACTTCGCCATGGACGCCACCCGTCCCGGCGACCTGGGCAATGGCGTGCTCGGGCGCCGCTATTATGTCGTGTGCGAAGCCAGCCAGTCGTTCAGTGCGATTTCGTCGGGTCACGGCGGCGGCCGGAACCTGAAAGGCACCGTGGACTTTTCGAACGGCAGGCGCTGCGCCAAGAACTTCGGCAATGCCATGGATTCGGAACTGACCGCCGGCGGTGCCTACATGACCCAGGAAGCGAAGACCTCGTTCAAGGGCTTTTATCGCACCGGCGCGAAACAGGACGTGGCTTTCCAGCGCACCTTCATCCAGTTCGACGGTGAAGGCGAAGCCGCCAACGCAAGGCAGCGCGTGATCGGCGGCCATGCGGCGCAAGTGCTGCGCACCATGTGCATGCGCAAGACCCCGAACAGCGCCTATGCCGACCACGATGGCATGGTGCCGTTCGGCAAGCTGGTGGACTATGCCGGCGGCCGCAGCAATGGCTGCACCAGCTGGTCCCCAGCCGATGCCAAGCAGCTCATCTCGATGGTGAAAGACAACCCGACGACCCTCTACATCTATCCGGAATCGCGCGACATCGCCGCCGTTGCGAGCGGCCATGCCGCTTCAGGCAGCTACTGGAACGCATCCTGCCTCAAGGAAATCGGGACGCCGAAATTCTGGCCGCGAAAAACCCTCGAGCCTGTCATCGCCCAGTACAAGAAGGATCATCCCGCACCACCCGCGCAGCCGCTGCCGATCTGCAAGGAGCCGTGAGACTCACCCTGGCGGGCGCCGCGCTTGAGGTGTTGCGATGCGCCAGTGCCATCGTGCCCCGAAACAGGCCGGATCGCGGACGGAGCATGAACAAACATGAAAATCCCCATCTGGATGAATGCCGCGACTGATCCCCCGGCATGACCTCAGCGTGTGAACATCGCCGTGCCGGCTGGCATGGCGACACCGCAGCGGAGATCGGCAGCGTGCCGCAGGCCGCAGCCCTCGGCCATGCGCCGTGACACCTGGTTCGAGGGTGCGACCATCTCGTAGACCTGCCGCGCTCCAAGTTCGCTGAAGGCGCAATCGACGAGCAGCGCGTTGACGAGACGGCCAAGCCCCTTGCCTCGCCATGGCTCGGCGACGGCAACCAGGCCCAGCCAGGCGTGGTCACAAAAAGGGCTGTGCGTGTTGTGCGGGAAATAGGTGTGCCCGGTCGCGGCGATGCGGCCGCGGTCGTCACCAAGCACGATTGTCATCGCGCGCGGCGGCCGGGCCGCCAGCATCGTTCCGGGAAACGGTGCGAGGCCGTGCGCGGCAAGGAACTGCTGGACAGAGCGGGTGTCGGCGCTTTTCGCATTTGTCAGCGGCGATCGCATCGCGATGCCGCCAGGCATCCCCCGCGCGATGATGGCTTGCGCCCGCCTGCCTGCATCGTGCGGCTCGCCCGTGAGAATGTCCCAGGTATCGATCCGGCATCCCATCGCCTCGAGCCTCGGAAAGCAGCGGACCGCCTGCTGCGGCGAAATCATCCGCAACCCGAGCAGGCCATCGCGGCCGAGCATCGTCTCCAGCGCGCTCCATGGCAGCCTGTCGGGATCATCGACCCCCATGAAGCGTCCGGCGTTGTAGATGCCGGGCGTCGCGGCGATCCAATGGCGCTTCTCGTGCGTGCGCCGTTGCAGCGCCTGCTGATGATCTGTTCCGAAGTAACCGGCCATGTCGGGCTCGCCCATGGGTGCCTATCCGGGTGGTACGATAGGTCGTGCCGAGCGCCCCGTCAGGAAACGAAGCTGAAATTTTCCTGAATTCGCTGGTCTTGCGCGGTGGGTGGAAATGAGCTTGCCTTCATGTCTTCACGGCAGGGGGCGCTGACTTGGCAACCGACCAGCTATCGATCGATCTGGACAGGAACGAGCTTGTCGACAGCGCCGGTCGGCAAGTTGTCCTGCGCCGCCGCTCGCTCGGCCTGTTGATTCACCTCGCCGGGAATGCCGGTCATGTCGTCTCCAAGCAAGAATTGGCCGAGGCGAACTGGCCCGGCCTCGCCGTGACCGACGATTCCCTGGCGCGCTGTGTGTCCGACATCCGTTCCGCCCTCGGGCCGGAACTGCGTCGAACGCTGCGGACCGTTTCCGGTCGCGGCTATATGCTGTGCGGATGGATCGGCGATGCTGGCGGCAGGTGCCTCCTTGCACCCGCCGCCGACCATGGGCGGCCAACCGCCACGGATCAACGGCCATCCATCGCGGTGCTGCCCTTCGAGAACCTCGGCGACGACGAAGACGCCTACTTCGCGGACGGCATCGCCGAGGACATCATCGCGGCCCTCAGCCGCTTGCGCTGGCTGTTTGTGATCGCAAGAAGTTCGTCCTTCGCCTACCGCGGCAAGGAACTCGACACGCGCGGGATCGCCAAGGAGCTCGGTGTACGCTACGTCCTCGAAGGATCGGTCCGGAAGCAGGACGGGCGCGTCCGGCTGATCGGCCTCCTCGTCGAGAGCGAGACCGGACGGCAGCTCTGGGCAGGCCGTTATGACGGAGACCTGACCGACATCTTCCAGCTTCAGGATCGCGTCGCGGCGAGCGTACTGGAGGCTGTCGAGCCCAACCTGCGCCTCGCCGAGATCGAGCGGGCACGCAGAAAACCGCCAGGAAGCCTCGACGCTTACGACCTCTATCTGGGGGCTCTGCCTTTCCTCTATGCCTACACGGAAGCCTCCTTTTGCGAGGCCGAGGGGTTGTTGCGTGCGGCGCTCAGGCAGGACGAAGCCTATTCGGACGCGCTCGCGGCGCTGGCCGACTGCGTCGGCCGCATGGCACTCAATGGATGGGCGTGGGATCGCAACGGGGCTTTTGCCGAATCCTGCGCCCTGGCGAGACGCGCCGTCGCCGCCGATCCGGAAAATCCGCTCTCGCTTGCAACGGCGGCATGGTCCTATGCCATGTTCTCGAACGGCTTCGACGATGCGCTCGAACTGGCCGACCGCGCGCTCGAACTGCATCCAAGCTCGCACGCCATCCGCTCCTATTGCGGCTGGGTGTTCGTCTATGCAGGGGAAAGCGACAGGGCCATCGAGCAGTTCAAGGCTGCGCGCAAAATGAGCCCGATGGACCCGCGCGACTATTTCGCGCTGCTCGGCATGGCTGCCGCGCATTTCTTCGCGGGACGATTCGAGGACACGGTGCGCCTGAGCGAGCGCATCATCTCCCTGGTGCCGAGCCATACGATCGCCCGGCGATATCTAAGCGCGGCGCTTGCGCGTGGCGGCAGGCTGGAAGAAGCAAATGCCGTGGCATCGGCGCTTCTCCAGATCCAGCCCAGCTACAATCTCGGCAGCGCTGGCATGAGCCGATTGCGGCATCGCTGGATGCTGGACCTGTATGTCGACGGCTTGAGAGCCGCCGGAATTCCGGCCGCGTGATGTTCAGCAGGTGCGCAATGGCATCTGAACCGGACCTCTGGCCGTCGCTTCAAAGGCCGGCAAGCCTCCTATTGCAGCAACCCCTTGACGATGCCGCTCGCCTTGCCGAAATCCATCTGGCCGGCATATTTCTGCTTCAGCGCGGCGATCACCTTGCCCATGTCCTTCTGGCTGGCAGCACCGGTCGCGGCAATCGCCTCGCGCGCCGCCGCGGCGACCGCCGCATCGTCGAGCTGCGTCGGCAGGAAATCGCGGATGATCTCCATCTCGCCACGTTCCTGCGCCGCCATCTCCGGCCGCTTGCCGTCCTCGAATGCCTTGGCAGATTCCTCGCGCTGCTTCACCATCTTGGCCAGGATCTGCAGGATTTCCTCGTCGTTGGCGGGTTCCTTGCTGGCACCGCGATTGGCGATGTCGCGGTCGTGGATGGCGGCCTGGATCAGCCGCAATGTCGGCAGCCGGTGCTTGTCCCGCGCCTTCATCGCGGTCTTCAGGGATTCGGCGATTTTCGCGCGCATTGCTCTCTCTCCTTCGGTCGGCGCGGACAATAGCGCCGGGGACAGGCCAACGCAAACCCGATATGCCAGGGCAAACCTATGATATTCCTCAATGAAATAAATCGAGGCGGCATTTCGCATGATCATTGACCGCCCTGCCCCCTTTCCCTATGTACTGGGCCTTGCATGAACTGAAGCTTGAGTGCGTGAGGCCGCGAATTCGCCGCTTCGCGCCGTTTGCCGCGCCGATGCCCGCCGGGCTATGGAAGCGCGCGGCTTGATAGGAGTGCCGCCATGGCCGAGATGACGCCCGCCTGGGCCACTGAAAAGCCGACCGCACTTCTGGTGCTGGCGGACGGCACCGTCATCGAAGGGCGCGGCCTGGGCGCCACCGGCTCCGCCGTCGCCGAAGTCTGCTTCAACACCGCGCTCACCGGCTACCAGGAAATCCTCACCGACCCGTCCTATGCAGGCCAGATCGTCACCTTCACCTTCCCGCATATCGGCAATATCGGCACCAATGGCGAGGACATCGAAGACCTCAATCCGGCCGCCCGCGCCGGCGCTGTCGGCGCCGTGTTCAAGGCCGATGTCACCAACCCGTCCAGTTACCGCGCCGCCGGCCACCTCGACCAGTGGCTGAAGAAGCGCGGCATCGTCGCGCTCTCGGGCATCGACACCCGCGCGCTCACCGCGCTGATCCGCGAAAAGGGCATGCCCAACGCCGTCATCGCGCACGCGCCGGATGGCGTCTTCGACCTCGACGACCTCAAGCGGCGCGCCGCCGCATGGTCGGGCCTTATCGGGCTCGATCTTGCCAAGGAGGTCACGTCGGGCCAGTCCTCGGTCTGGCGCGAGACGCCGTGGGTGTGGAACGAAGGTTTTGGCGAACAGGCCGAGCCTTCGCTGCACGTCGTCGCCATCGACTACGGCGTCAAGCGCAACATCTTGCGGCTGCTCGCCGGCCTCGGCGCCAAGGTCACCGTCGTTCCCGCCAAGACCGACGCGGAAGAAATCCTCGCCATGCAGCCCGACGGCATCTTCCTCTCCAACGGCCCCGGCGATCCGGAAGCCACGGGCGACTATGCCGTGCCGGTCATCCAGGACCTGCTCAAGACCGACATCCCGGTGTTCGGGATCTGCCTCGGCCACCAGATGCTGGCGCTGGCGCTGGGTGGCAAGACCGCCAAGATGCACCAGGGCCATCACGGCGCCAATCATCCGGTGAAGGATCACACCACGGGCAAGGTCGAGATCGTCTCGATGAACCATGGCTTTGCCGTCGACGCCGACTCGCTACCCGCAGGCGTCGAGGAAACCCATGTCTCGCTGTTCGACGGCTCGAACTGCGGCATCGCATTGACCGGCCGTCCGGTGTTCTCGGTCCAGCATCACCCCGAGGCCTCGCCCGGCCCGCAGGATTCGCACTATCTGTTCCGCCGCTTCGTCAACCTCATCCGCCAGAAGCGCGGCGAGGAATTGCTGGCCGAGCGGGCCTGATTCGATCCGTCAGCGCTGCCCCTCATCCGCCTGCCGGCACCTTCTCCCCGTATACGGGGAGAAGCCCGCGGACCGAACGCAGCGCCCTTTCTTGCAACGTAGGCAATTGGCGAAACGACTGATGACAGCGTCTTTCTCCCCGTCACTATACGGGGAGAAATGCCCGGCAGGGCAATGAGGGGCGGCACAAACGCCCCACAATTTCGTATCGCAAACCGCCGCAACCTTACGAACCGAGCACCGGCCCCCTGGTCAGCGCGATGCGGCTGTCATGGCTCATGCCTGTGCTCCATCTTTGACCTCGGTCGCGACGTCAGCGACCGTCGCCGGTCTCGCCACCTTGGTGACGAAGACGATGACCGCCAGCACCAGGAAGCACGCACCGACCAGGTAGGGCGCGCCGCCGAAGGTCACCGGCGCGCTTGGCCCGGTGAACCAGGAAAAGATCGCGGTGTAGAGCAGCGGCGTGATGATCGAGGTGATCGAGAAGATCGAGGTCATCGCGCCTTGTAGCTCGCCCTGTGCCGAAGGCGGCACCTTGGCGGCGGCGAGGCTTCTCAGCGGCGGATCGGCCAGCGCTTCCAGACAGCCGACGACGATCACTGCGTAGACCATCCAGCCTTGCGAGGCGAAGGCATAGCCGAAGGCGCTGGCCGCGGTGAACGTCAGGCCTATGACCGCCGTTCTCCACTCGCCGAGCCGGGGAATGACGCGCGGCAGCACCGTGCCCATGACGATCGCCCCGCACAGGCCGAAAACGCCGAGCGAGAAGCCGATCTGCTGCTCGCTCCAGCCATAGCGGTAGTTGGAGACGAACGACCAGACCGCCGGATACATCATGTGGCCGAGTGTCATCAGGAAGAAGACAAGCCCGATCCAGCCGATGCCTCGATACTGGCGCATCTGCAGGAGCGTGCCGACCGGATTGGCGCGTTTCCACTCGAAGCGGCGGCGATGCTTTTCATCGAGCGTCTCGGGCAGGAAGAACATCGCGATCAGGAAGTTCACGAAAGCGAGCCCGGCGGCGAAAAAGAACGGCACGCGCGGACCGAACGTGCCGAGCAATCCGCCCAGCACCGGCCCGATGACGAAGCCGACGCCGAAGGCGATGCCGAGCAGGCCGAAATTCTTGGCCCGGTTCTCGTCGTTCGAGATATCGGCGATGAAGGCTGACGTCGTCGAATAGCTGGCGCCCGAAATGCCGGCCAGCACACGCCCGATGAACAGCATCGGATAGGACCAGGCGATGGCGCAGATCAAATTGTCGATGGAGAAGGTCAGCACCGAGGCGAGCAGGATCGGCCGCCGTCCGAACCGGTCGCTCAGGCCGCCCATGATCGGCGCGAAGAAGAACTGCATGGCAGCGTAGACGAAGAACAGCCAGCCGCCCTCGATCGCCGCTTCGCTGATGCCGACGCCGGTTAATTCCCTGAGAAAAGCCGGCAGCACCGGCATGATCATGCCGAAGCCGATAATGTCGAGCAGCAGCGTGGTGAAAACGAGCGCAAGGCCCCGCCTGGCGGTCTTGGGGTCGATCATGATCGGTCAAGCTCCTCTGGCCGCCCTGGGGCGCGGGCGGAGGCACCTTATAGGCGAGCAAGCAAAAAGGAACAATGCGGGAACAGTCAGGATGCCTTCATCCTGACACTCCCTGACGGCGTCTTTGCCATCAGGTCTTTGCCCCAAAAACGACTGCTTAGAGCGCCCCGCTCATCGTATTGCAGTCCGACAGCTTGCCGCTCTTGTAGCCGCGCGTCAGCCAGGTCTGCCGCTGCTGGGAGGTGCCGTGGTTGAAGCTTTCCGGCACGACATAGCCCTGCATCTTCTTCTGCAGCGTGTCGTCGCCGATCTGCTTGGCGGCATTCAGCGCGCTTTCGAAGTCGCCCGGCTCCAATATGCCCTTCTGCCCGGTGTAATGCGCCCACACGCCGGCGAAGCAGTCGGCCTGCAGCTCGATGCGCACCGACAGCTGGTTGGCAGCGGCTTCGCTCATGCCTTGCCGCATCTGGTTGAACTTACCCATGATGCCGGTGAGGTTTTGCACGTGGTGGCCGACCTCATGCGCGATGACATAGGCGCGGGCGAACTCGCCTGAAGCGCCGAACTGCTGGTCGAGTTGCTGGAAGAAGGTCATGTCGAGATAGACCTTGTGGTCACCCGGGCAATAGAACGGTCCGGCCGCCGCGGAAGCAAAACCGCAGGCCGAGCGGACCTGGCCGGAAAACAGTACCAGCTTGGGGTCCTCATAGGTCAGGCCTTGCGATTTGAAGATGCCTGTCCAGGTGTCTTCCGTCTCGGCGAGCACGGTCGCCACGAACTGCTTCATCTCGTCATTGGCCGGCGTACCCGCGCCGCTATCCTGGCCGCCGCTGTTGTCGGTGATCTGGCCACCGCCGCCCGGCAGCAGGCCGCCGTCGCCGCCGCCCAGGATCGCTGAGGGATCGAAGCCGAAATACCAGCCGGCCAGCACCACCAGGATGACGAGGATGATGCTGCCGCCGCCACCGGTTCGGCCGCCGATGGGCAGTTGGAACTGGCCTCCACCGCTACCGATCCCGCCGCCGCCGCCATCGCTGCGGTCGTCCTCGATATTTTCACTCTGACGACGGCCTCTCCAGAGCATGGCAACTCCTCGCGCTGCGAACTTCTCATTGCTCCGGCAAGGCCGGCTCAACCCAACAAACAATTATCGCAACGGTTGGTCCAAGTCACAGCATTTTTCATGGGCATGGCAGCCCTGGCATCGCCATTTCACCGCACTGGCCGGGAGCGCAAAAGGCCTGTAGCATCGCCGGCATCGGAGGGGTTCGAGGCGTGAGGAATTATTGCCGTCAACCCTTCTGCTTGGCGCCTGCGCTCTTTCCATCAGAGCTTTTCGAGCGTTCCTCGATCCGATCGGCGCCTTTCTTCAGCGGATGGCCCGTTTCGGCCTCGGTCTTGCGCTCGTCCCTGGCGGCCGCCTGCTTCAGTCCTGTGGCTGCCTGCTTGCCTTTTGCGGTTGGTGCCTGCTCGACGCCCATTGCTTCCTCCCTGGCGCGCAACAAGCGCGCGATAAAAGGCAACGTGCACAAGCGGCGGCGGTTCCAGTGGCTAACGTTGTCCGGCAAGCCGGCAATGGAACGCTTCAGCGCGCCGTCATCGCCTTGCGAAACGCTTCCAGCGTCTCGGCGCTGACATGGTGCTCGATGCCCTCGGCGTCGATGCGCGCCGTCTCGGCACTGACGCCGAGGGAGCGCAGGAAGGCCTCGACCGTCTGGTGGCGAATGCGGCTTTCCTCCGCGACCTTACGGCCGGCTTCGGTGAGGAACACGCCGCGATAGGGTTTTCGCGACACCAGCCCGTCGGCGCAAAGCCGCGTCAGCATCTTGGCCACCGTCGGCTGGGCGACCCCGAGCCGCGCGGCGATGTCGACCTGGCGCGCCTCGTTGCCGTCCTCGATCAGGTCGGCGATCAGTTCGACATAATCCTCGACCAGCGCACTGCGGCGCGCTTCGCGCGTCTGCCGGAACCCTTCCGAATGGACATCGGCGTCGAGCAACGGCTCACGCGGGACCGGTCTGTTCTTCAGCGCCAATGCGCGCTCCTCCTCGGAAGTTTAGCCGTCGCTGCTTTTATAGCACGGGCTCTGATTCTTCAGGCCGTTTATTTGGAGGCATGTTTGTCGATCGGCAAGCGGGCGACGCGTTTTGGGACGACATTCCTCTGCCGCAGAAACGGATCCGGTGGCATTGTCCGCCACTCCCGCAGCCATATTTGGATGTTGCTGATCCGAAACCGCCCGACTGCAATCACCGCCAGGGAGAAAAACATGACCCGCAGTGACGTTCTCATCGTAGGGGCCGGCCCTACCGGCCTGGTTCTGGCGCTTTGGCTCACCAAGCTGGGTGTCGGCGTCCGCATCATAGACAGGACCGCCGAGCCGGGAACGACGTCGCGCGCCTTGGCCGTTGCCGCGCACACGCTCGAACTCTACCGTCAACTCGATCTGGCCGATGCCGTGGTCGCGCGCGGCCACAAGGTGCGCGCCGCCAATTTGTGGGTGCGAGGTGAAGCTGAGGCGCGCATACCGTTCGCGGCGATCGGTGAGGATCTGTCGCCCTATTCGTTTTTGCAAATCTTTCCGCAGGACGAGCACGAACGCCTTCTGGTCGAACGGCTCGGACAATTGGGCGTCACCGTCGAGCGGCGGACCGAATTGCATGACTTCACCGACCATGGCGACCGCATCGTCGCCCACCTGCGTGGCGAGCACGGCGAGGAGACCGCCGAGTTCAGCTATCTGGCTGGTTGTGACGGCACGCATTCCTTGGTGCGCGAGACGATATCGGCGGGGTTTTCCGGTGGTACCTACCGTGAACTTTTCTACGTCGCGGATGTCGAGGCATCCGGTGCATCGATCAATGGCGAATTGCATGTCGATCTCGATGAAGCCGACTTCCTGGCGATCTTTCCTCTGGCGGACACGCGCCGTGCTCGGCTGATCGGTACGGTCCGGGACGAGCGCGCGGATCAGGCCGACACGCTGACATTCGACGACGTCAGCCGCCAGGCGATCGAAAACCTCAAGATCAAGATCGAAAAGGTGAACTGGTTTTCGACCTACCACGTCCACCACCGCGTGGCCGGTCAATTCCGCAAGGGTCGCGCATTCCTGCTGGGTGACGCGGCGCACATCCACAGTCCAGTCGGCGGACAAGGGATGAACACCGGGATCGGGGACGCGATCAACCTTGCATGGAAACTGTCTTCCGTGCTCGCGGCGCAGGCGCCCGATGCCCTGCTCGACAGCTATGAGATCGAGCGCATCGCATTCGCCAAGCGCCTGGTTGCCACCACCGACCGCATCTTCACTTTCGTCACCGCCGACGGGCGCATCGCCGACCTCGTGCGCACGCGGATCGCGCCGATTGTCGTGCCCAGGATACTCGGCATCGACCGGGTTCGCGAATTCATCTTCCGGACTGTTTCGCAGATCACCCTCAACTATCGCCAAAGCCCACTCAGCGAGGGATCCGCGGGCGAAGTGCGCGGCGGCGAGCGGCTGCCTTGGGCCCCGGTCGATGGAGTGGACAATTTTGCCTCGCTCGCCGCCACGCAATGGCAGATCCACATCTACGGCGTCGCCAGCGAGGACGTCAGGTCCTGGTGCGAGCGCCATCGGGTTCCGCTCAGCGTCTTCGACTGGCGGCCCGCCCATGAGGAGGCAGGCCTGGCGCGCGATGCGCTCTACCTCCTGCGGCCCGACACCTATGTGGCGCTAGCCGATCCCAAGGCTTCGGTCGATACGCTCGAGCGCTACTGCAGCGATAGAGGGCTTTCCGTCGGAAGCGCGCGCTAGGCGGCTCGGATACGGAATCCGACGGCTTGTCCGCCACTTTCGGTAAAATGCCGGATAAAAAGCATCGACAATGAAATATAGCCTATTGCATAATGTTGAGCCATGGCATAGCTTATGGGTATCCTCCCGAAGCTGCGGAAAGCCTTTTCATGTTAGAAGCAGACGTCACAGCCCCCCGGTCCGCATGGCGGTTCGCCAAACGGGAGGAAGACGATCAGCCAAGCCTGCGCGAGGTCAATTCCACCATCGCGGTGCCTACAGGAGTCTGGTTCCGCCGCCTGTTCGCCTTCATGGGTCCGGGCTACATGGTTTCGGTCGGCTATATGGACCCGGGCAACTGGGCGACCGACCTCGCCGGCGGCGCCCAGTTCGGCTACACGCTTTTGTTCATCATCATGCTGTCGAACCTGATGGCGATCCTGCTGCAGGCACTGGCCGCGCGGCTTGGCATCGCCACCGGCCGCGACCTCGCCCAGGCCTGCCGCGCCTACTACCCGCGCCCGGTCAACTTCGTGCTGTGGATCGCCTGCGAGCTCGCCATCATCGCCTGTGACCTCGCCGAGGTGATCGGCACCGCGATCGCGCTGCAGCTTTTGTTCGGCATCCCGCTGGTCGGCGGCGCCATGCTGACCGCGCTCGACGCTTTCCTCGTCCTGCTCCTGATGAACAAGGGTTTCCGCTATCTCGAAGCCTTCGTCGTCGCGCTTCTGATCATTATTTTCAGCTGCTTTGCCATCCAGATCTTCGTTGCCGCACCGCCGGCCGGCACGATCCTGCATTCGATGTTCGTGCCGTCTTCCGAGATCGTCACCAACCCGGCGATGCTCTACATCGCCATCGGCATCATCGGCGCCACGGTGATGCCGCATAATCTCTATTTGCACTCCTCGATCGTGCAGACCCGCGCCTATGAGCGCACCGAGGCGGGCAAACGCGATGCCATCAAATGGGCGACGACGGACTCCACTATTGCCCTGATGCTGGCGCTGTTCGTCAACGCCGCCATCCTGATCGTCGCGGTGGTCGCCTTCCACGATACCGGCCACCAGCATGTCGCCGAGATCGACCAGGCTTTCAAGCTGCTGTCGCCGCTGCTTGGCCTCGGCATCGCCTCGATCCTGTTTGCCGTGGCCCTGCTGGCCTCGGGCCTCAACTCGACGGTGACGGCGACGCTGGCCGGCCAGATCATCATGGAAGGTTTCCTGCGGCTGCGCATCCCCAACTGGGCAAGGCGCCTTTTGACGCGCGGCGTGGCCATCGTTCCGGTGGTGGTCGTCACCGCGCTCTATGGCGAGAAGGGCACCGGCCAGCTGCTGGTATTCAGCCAGGTGATCCTGTCCATGCAACTGCCTTTCGCGGTCATCCCACTGGTGCAATTCGTCTCCGACAAGAAGAAGATGGGCAACCTCGCCATCCCGCGCGGCGTGGCGGCATTGGCCTGGCTGGTCGCGGCCATCATCCTGGTGCTCAATTTCAAGCTGCTCTACGACACCATGTCCGGGGTCGGTTGAAGGCCCGTCTAATCCCGGGACAAACCGCCAGATCGCTCTATCTTTCCCGATGCCATGAGCAACATCAACGACATCAGGAGATTCTACGCGCGGCTGATGGCGGCCAACGCCGCCTCGTCGGACCCGCGCCTGGAAGAGGTGTTCGCCAGCGTGCCGCGCGAAGCCTTCCTCGGCCCCGGGCCATGGACGATCATTGCCGGAAACGCCACATTTATGACGCCAAGCGCCGATCCGGCTCACATCTGCCAGAACGTGCTGGTGGCGCTCGACGCCGACAAGGGCATCAACAATGGCGAACCCTTCCTGCATGCCATTTGGATCGGAAAACTCGCACCGAGACCCGGCGAGGCCGTCACGCATATCGGCGCCGGCAGCGGTTACTACACGGCTTTGCTTGCCACGCTGGTTTCGCCAGGCGGCACCGTCGCTGCTTTCGAGCTCGACGACCAGATGGCCGAACTGGCGCGCGGAAATCTCGAAGCCTACGGCAATGCGACTGTTGTCCGTGGCGATGCCGTGACCTCGCCCCTGCCGCCATCCGACATCGTCTATGTCAATGCTGGTGTCGTGGCCCCTCCCGCCGGATGGCTGAAGGCGTTGCGCCCGGGCGGCCGCATGATCTTCCCGTGGCGTCCGGCCGAGCGCGTTCCGTTCGCGGTGATGGTGACCCGCGGCGAAAAAGGCTTCGCCTGCCATCCGTTCATGCGCTCCTGGTTCATCCCTTGTGTCGGGGCGTCGACCGCGGATACGGCCGCGAAGATCCCGACACGCGAAGAGGCCGCGCGCAGCCGCTCGATCTGGCTGATCGAGGACAGGCAGCCAAACGGCACGGCCACGGCAATCTTCGAGCATGTCTGGTTCTCGTCGGAAGCCCCGAGCGCCCGTGATTGAGTATCGGTGGCGAGCCAGATTCGCGGCCGCTGTCGGGATGGGCGCGGCTGGTCCGTCCTTGGACTGAAGTCCGGCCGCGACGGCGTGGACGAAAGCAAGGGAGAGCACAATGAGAAAGATCATAGCCGCGACCTTCGTCAGCCTCGATGGCGTCATGCAGGCCCCAGGTGGACCGGAAGAAGATCCGGTCGGCGGCTTCAAATTCGCCGGCTGGACGTTCCACTATTTTGACGAGGTGGCGGGCGCGGCAATGGATGAACTGTTCTCCAAACCCTTCGCCCTGCTGCTCGGCCGCAGAACCTATGACATCTTCGCCGCGTACTGGCCGTACCAGAAGGATCCGATCGCGGATGCCTTCAACCCAGCGACCAAATATGTGGCGACGCATCGGCCGGATACCCTGACCTGGCAGAACACGCACGCGCTTGGGCCCGATATCATCGCGACTTTGCGCCGCCTCAAGCAGGAAGATGGACCTGACCTGCTCATCCAGGGATCTGGCAATCTCATTCAGACCTTGCTCGCCAACGGGCTGATCGACGAGATCCGGCTGATGACCTTCCCGCTGTTGCTGGGCAAGGGCAAGCGGCTGTTCGGCGACGCCGCGATGCCGGCCGCCTTCAAGCTTATCAAATCGCAGGCTTCCACCACCGGCGTCATCATGGCGACCTACGAGCGCGCCGGCGAAATCGAGGTCGGCTCCTTCGTCACGGGCAAGCCCTCCGACGCCGAGCTCGAACGGCGGAAAAATTGGAAGTGAGTGGTTCTTTCTCCCCGTCACTATACGGGGAGAAGGGGCGCACCCTCATGCCGCCTGCAATCGCCGCGCCAGCCCTTCACGGATATGCCGTGCGAACTCCTGTGCCGCCGTACCCACGCCATGCCTCGGCAGGTGCAGGTTGATGGCAAAATTCGGCAGCGGCGGTAGGCCGGCGTCGAACGGCAATATGTCGAGATCCGCAGGCACGGTGGACGCCAGCCATGTGGTGACGGCAAGGTCCGAGCGAACCGTCGCCGTGGTCGCGTCGATGTTGCCGTTCTCGAACACGCTGCGCCATTCCAGCCCATGCTCGTTGAGTGCCGACAGCACCACCGGCCGGAAGGCGCAGGTGTCGGCGACGATCGAGACCGGCAATGGCCGCTTGGCGCGAGCCGCCCCACCCCTTGCACCGACCCAGACCAGCCGGTCGATGGCCAGGCATTCGCCTGACGTCGGACCGACCCGCTCCTCGATCACCGCGAGGTCGATGGTTCCCGCCGCGAGTGCCGCCGCCAGTTCCGGCGAGGAGGCGCAGACCAGCGATATCTCGACCTGCGGATACGCCTCGGCATAGGCTTTCAAGACAGGCGCCAGCAAGGTACCGACAAGGTCGTAGGGCACGCCGAGCCGCACCTGGCCGGCGACATCACTCCCCACCATGTCGGTCCAGATCTCATCATTGAGGCTGAGCAGGCGCCTTGCCTTGTCGAACAGCCGCTCGCCGGAATGGGTCAGGCGCAGACCGCGCCGGTCGCGCTCGAACAGGCTGCAACCGAACGCCTCTTCCAGGCGCTTGACCTGCTGGCTGACCGCGCCTTGGGTCAAGTGCAGCGCGTTGGCCGCCGCCGTCATGCTGGCCTTGTCGGCGACGGTGACGAAGGTGCGCAAGAGGCTTGTATCGAGATTGCGGATCATCCCTGCATTATAAATGCTAATGCTGAACATCGCAAACATTGCATTTACTGATGCATGCCCGCGTCTACCATGGAGGCTTCGACAAAGGCCGTCCCATGCTCCAGCCCATTCTGCCGCTCATCCTGTTCGCCTTCGTGGCCACCGCCACGCCTGGCATCGCCACCACCCTGTCGACCGCTTCGGGCGCGCAGTTCGGCTTTCGCCGCTCGGTCCCCTTGATGGCGGGAAGCGCGGCCGGCCTGGCAACGGTGACGGCGGCGGCCGCCGCCGGGCTTGCCGGGCTGCTGCTTGCCATGCCGTCGCTGCAGCTTGCCATGAAGATCGCCGGCTCGCTCTATCTCCTCTGGCTGGCAATCAAGATCGGCCGCGCCGGACCACCCAATCTCGACGTGGCGATGGCCAGGCCGAACAGCTTCTTCGGCGGCGCCGGCATCCAGTGGATGAACCCGAAGGGCTGGGCGATGGGGCTGGGTGCGGCGGCCTCCTTCGCCGCGCTTGCCGACGGGCCAGGCCAACTGGCGCTGCTGCTCGGCTCGACCTTCGGCCTCACCGCCGCCATCTCGCTGTCCATCTGGTGCGTGGCGGGCATGGTGCTGGCACGGCTGCTCAAGACCGACTGGCAATGGCGCGCGCTCAACATCGTGCTGGCGCTGGTGCTCGCTGCCTCGATCATTCCGATGTGGCGGTCGCATTAGAAGCGTCGGCCTTGCAGAACCAGGGTTTCTTGCCCCGACACAGCGCTACGGTACGCACACATTTCCAGGCGGCTGGTCTTTCGCGATAGCGTGCATAACGGCTTGGCGCATGCATTGTCTTGTGCTGCGCTGATCGACCCCCACTCCGTCTCGGCTTCGCCGAGCCACCTCTCCCCCGATCGACGGGGTAGAGGAACGGCGCCAAGCTTCTTTTGCCGTCAACGCTCGTCGAGCAACGCCCCTTCCTTTCCCTCCGGAGGGGGGAAAGGTGGCGCTGCGAAGCAGCGACGGATTGGGGGATCCACGTGGCAATCAAGCCTCAGGCCGAACACATTCACGCCAGTCACAGAAGATGTGCGCATAGCGTAGCGCCTGAGCGGGGGACAGAGGTGGCCTCAGGCTGCGTAGCGGGCCGCCGGCTTGTCGGCGTGCAGGCTGCCGTAGAAGGCCTGCCGGGCGCCGAGGAACGTATCCAGCTTTCCCGTGTCGGCAAGCGCTGGCACGGTGACGGCTTCGCCCCGCGCCAGGCCGACAAGGGCAGCATCGACCATATCGTCGGCGGTCATGATGATCTCCTTCGGGAGGGTATCGATATCGCCGCCGGAAAGCTCCCAGAAATCGGTCCGGGTCGCGCCTGGCAACACCACCTGTACCCTTACCTTGGTATCAGCGACTTCACGGTGCAGAGCTTCGGTGAAGTTGACGACATAGGCCTTGGTGCCGCTGTAGATGCCGCCGAACGAGGTATCGAAGGCCAGCACCGAGGAGATGTTGACAATCCCGCCCCGGTTACGCGCCAGGAGCCCAGGCAGCACGGCACGCGTCAGCCGGGTGAGCGCCACGACATTGACCTTGATCATGCGCTCGGCGGCATCCGCATCGGCGGTTGCCACCACCGCCTGACCGCCAAGGCCAGCATTGTTGACCAGCAGCGTCACGGTTTCGTCGGATGATATCGCCTGCTCGACATGGCGCACATCGTCGTCGTCCGAGAGATCGGCGCTGATCACGCTGACCTTGCGGCCGTAGGCATGACGCAGCTTTTCGGCCAAGTCCTGCAGCCGGTCGGCGCGGCGCGCAACCAGCACCAGATCATAGCCCTGCCCCGCCAGCCGGTCCGCATAGACGGCCCCGATACCCGATGAAGCGCCGGTGACGACCGCCGTGCCCTTGTTGTCATTCTTGCTCATTGTCACGTTCCTTGTGTTCGTTGCCTTCGGCTCCGGACATACCGGCAGCCGGGGCTGTTATTCGATTGGTGGCATATGCCACTTTCGGCGAAATAGGTATATGCCACTATCTTGTCAACGGCTGCGGCAAAAACTATTTCTGCGGCAGGCTGGCGCACCTGCCGGAGCAATTCCAGCAAAAGTGCTCGGCGGTTTTGCGTCCGGAATTGCGTAAGAAGAGAGAGCATTGGAGGCGATGCGTTTTCGCCGGAAATGCCTCAGCAAGGAGCGACCATGAGCGAAGCTGAAGGATTTAGCCGTTGCAACAATGCCACCTTGCGGCGCACCGCGCGCAGGCTCGGCCGGTTCTACGACGACGCGCTGGCGCCTTCCGGCCTGAAAGGCACGCAGTTTGGCCTGCTCTTCCAGATCAGTGTCGGCAGCGAGCCGGCGATGGGGGCCATTGCCGAGGCGCTGATCATGGACCTTTCGGCACTCGGCCACACGCTGAAGCCTCTGGTTCGCGACGGCTATGTCGAAACCTTCCCCGACAAGGATGATCGCCGCGTCAAGCGCGTGCGGCTGACGCCATCAGGCCAGGCCAAGCTCGACGAGGCGATCAAGCTATGGAGCGTTGCCCAGCGACAATTCGAGGCCGTGATCGGCGCGGAGCAGGCCGCGAAACTGCGGGCCACGTTAGACGAAGTGGCTGCGTTGAACCTGGAACTGCCCGCGGCCGCTTCTTCCGGTTGAAAGAAGCGGCCGCTTAAAAAACGATGGTGTGAGCCTCGGAGCCGGTTATTCAGCCGGCATCGCTACTGGTCTGGCGAACACCCGCCCAGCGAGCACGATGCCGAGCCCGATCACCGGGAAGGCCGCGGCGATCAGGCCGAGATCGGCCGGCGCGCCGAAGCGCAGCACCGCCCCGCCGACCACCGCGCCCAGCGCCACGCCGAGATAGAGCGCCGAGGCGTTGAGCGACAGCACGATCGGGGCCGCGTCGGGCGCGAGCTTGATGATGCGGCTGGCCTGCGCCGGCGGAAAGGCCCAGCCGACGATGCCCCACGGCACCATCATGCCCATCAGCGCCGGTCCGGCGAGGTGATGCGGCAGGAAGGTCGGGATCAGCGAGAAGGTGACGAGCATGGCCGCGCTCAGCGCCAGTGACCAGGCGACGGTACGCGTCGCGCCGAAACGATCGGCTGCCTGGCCGCCGGCAATGTTGCCGATGACCGCGCCGGCGCCGAAGGCGAGCAGCATGCCCGGCAGCGCGATCGGCGACAGCCCGGCGCCTTCGATGGCCAGCGGCGCGATGAAGCTGAACACGGTGAACGCGCCGATGAGGGCAAGCGCCGTCGTCACCAGGATCGGCATCACGCCGGGACGCATGGCCGCCGCCAGCCGGCGCTTCAGCGGCAGCCGGGTGCCAATGATGCCGCGCGGCAGCCGGTACCACAGGATGGCGCCGGCGAGCGCGCCAAGGCCGGCAATGGCGTAGAAAGTGCCGCGCCAGCCGGCGATGGCCGCGACCAGCGCGCCAAGCGGCGCGCCGACAGCGACCGCCACCGTGGTGCCGCCGACGACGACGGCGATGGCACGGGCCCGGTGATGGTCATCGACCAGCGCCACCGCCGTACCTTGCGCGGTCGCCGCGAACAGGCCCGACGACAGCGCCATGATGATGCGGGCGATGAGCAGCACTTCGAAGGACGAGCTCAGGGCGGCGACGACATTGCCGATGACGAAGAACACCAGCGTCCACAGGATGACGCGGCGCCGATCCCATTCGCCGGTCAGCGTCGCCAGGATCGGCGTGCCGATCGCATAGGCGAGCGCGAAGGCGGTGATCAGCGAGCCCGCGAGCGGCACGGAGATGCCGGCATCCCTGGCGATATCGGGCAGAAGGCTGGAGATGACGAAGCCTTCGGTCGAGATCGCAAACGATCCGAGCGCAAGCCAGAAGATTCTCTTGTCCATGGGAAGGTGTCCTTAGTTCAAAAGTTATTGAACAATTGGACATGAAAGGACATCATGTCAATGAAGCCAGGCAAAAATAGCAGAACCATGCTGACAGCCCTGTGTCAGGACGGTCGTGAGAAGGAGAACCAGTGTGTAGGGCCGAGCAGGATGGACGCGTTGAAATCGGCCCGAACTGTGCTTAGGTTCCAGCCATGACGTTACCGCATCCCAATACGGACCAGATCAGTCTGCCCATCGTGCTCGGCGTGCTCGGCGACCCGACGCGGCTCGCGATCGTGCGCTATCTCGCCAGCAAGGAAGGCGTGCCGCTGAACTGCAGCCGTTTCCTCGACCTCGCTTCCAAGACCAACCTCAGCTACCACCTCGCCAAGCTGCGCGAGGCCGGCGTCACCCGCGCCGAAGTGGTCGGCACCAACCGTATGATCACGCTCCGCCGCGCCGATCTCGACGCCCGCTTCCCCGGCCTGCTCGACAGCGTCATCGCAGCAGCCGCCGACGACGCCGCCCTGCCGGCGGTCGGCGGTCATGATTTGGAAGTGCCGGCCTGAACCTTTTCCTCTCCCCCGCTTCGCGAGAGAGAGGAAACCAAGTCCTGCCGCCCACCCACGGAACCTCCTCATGCGCATCGCCGTTCTCGCCGATATCCACGGCAACGTTCTCGCCCTCGACGCCGTGCTCGACGATCTCAGGCATCGCGGCGGCGCGGATCTCACCGTCAATCTCGGCGACTGCGTTTCGGGTCCGCTCTGGCCACGCGAAACGATGGAGAGGCTGCAAGCGCTCAACCTGCCGACGGTGCGTGGCAACCATGACCGCCGCGTCGCCGTCGATCCGGCCGACGAGACCATGTAGGCGTCCGACGTCTATGCGCAGCAGCGATTGACGCAAGCGCAGCGCGATACGCTGTTCGCCCAGCCGCTGACCCTTGAGATCGCGCCCGGCGTGATCGCGTTCCATGCCCGCCCCGATCACGATGAAAAATATCTGCTCGACGGCATCGTCGACGGCCAGTTGGTGCGCGCACCGCTGGCCGCGATCCGGCGCCGGCTGAAGGCGCTCGACCCGGCCTGCCGCATTGCGCTCTGCGGCCACAGCCACCGGGCCGAGTTGATCCGTATTCCTGACGGTCCCGTCATCTTCAACCCGGGCAGCATCGGCTGCCCCGCCTATGATGACGACACGCCGCCGGCCCATGTCTCCGAACAGGGCTCGCCGCATGCCCGCTACGGCATCGTCACCTTGGGCGGCGCCGGTCGACAGGATCGCTTCGAGATGATCGCCGTGGACTACGACCACGAAGCGGCGGCACGGCAGGCCGAACAGGCGGGGCGCCCGGAATGGGCGCACGGGCTTCGCACCGGCTTCATGCCGGAAGCGGCGCAGCCGTGATCCTGATCCGTAAACTGCACCACCGAGCACCATGGTTTGCCGCCATTATTAGCTTGAATTTCCGACTTACATGGCGGCGCGTCGTCCCTTATAAAACCGGCCGGGCACGCGGCGAGACCGCCGCGGCATGGTGATATCGGCGCACGGCCAAATGATGAGGCGCACAGTTACGCTCCGAAAAAGTTTGCATGCGCTGATTGCCGCTCCGCTGCTGATGGCGGCGTGGCCGGCTGTTGTCCCGGCGCATGCCGAAGAGGCCCCGTTCATCTCCGTCGTCACCGGGCTCGCCCCCGACGACCTGCTCAATGTTCGCACCAAGCCATCGGCGATCGGCAAGACCGAGGCCCGCCTGGCTGCCGGTGCGAGCGTTCGAAACCTCGGCTGCAACGACATTGACGGCCATCCCTGGTGCAAGGTTGTATCAGACAATCCCAAAGCCACCGGCTGGGCTCCCGCGCGCTATCTGGTACCCCTCAATCCGGCGACGGTGCCCGACCAGGCGACGGACGCCGTGGGCACCGAAGCCGGCGCGACTTCCGATGCCCCCGACCTGACCGCTCGGCTGGGTGACGCGACCCAACCGGCCAGCCCGGAGACCACACCGAAATCCGCGGCGGAGATCGCCATGCAGGATGCCTATGGCCTGGCGTTGGCGGCGAATGGAACCCTGCAAATTCCCTGCGCCCGCTACGTTGGACAGCCCATGGCGTCTTGCGCGGCGAGCGTGACGCGCAAGGGCACCGACAAGGCCGACGTGACCGTGGCCTGGCCCGATGGCGGCAGCCGCGTCATCTCCTTCGATGCCGGCCTGCCGGCAAGCTCGGACGCCGGCAGCAACTTTCGCTTCACCCGAGAAGGCAAACTCAACATGATCCGCATCGGCGTGTCGGAGCGGTTCGAGATTGCCGATACGGTGGTGCTGGGGGACTGAAGGTCGCGGTGATTGTTGCGCATGCAGCGATCAGCCAATTACCGACGTCGGCGCTGCCCCTCATCTGCCTGCCGGCATCTTCTCCCCGTATAGCGACGGGGAGAAGGGGCTGAACGAGTGCCGGCCCTCTTCCTGCAATGCTGGCAATTGGCGAAACCATCGGACAGAGCTTCTTTCTCCCCGTCACTATACGGGGAGAAATGCCCGGCAGGGCAATGAGGGGCGGCGCAAACATCCGGCAAGATGCCAATTCAACCCAAAGCAATTGCCCCTGTCCACGAACCCCACATGAACCCTTCATTTTCGGGGTTACATCGGGCAAAACTCTTCCCTATAAGGCCCTCCTAGCCTGATACCAGAATCGCGAGCACAACCGGCCGGGTCTTCCCGTCCCGGTTTTTTGTGCAAGCCCGCTGCCGAACGGAATTCACAGACATGCCAAGACGCACCGACATCAAGTCGATCCTGATCATCGGGGCCGGCCCCATCGTCATCGGCCAGGCCTGCGAGTTCGACTATTCCGGCACCCAGGCCTGCAAGGCGCTGAAGGAAGAAGGCTTCCGCGTCATCCTGGTCAATTCCAATCCGGCCACCATCATGACCGACCCGGAACTGGCCGACGCCACCTATATCGAGCCGATCACGCCCGAGGTCGTCGCCAAGATCATCGCCAAGGAACGGCCGGACGCGCTGCTGCCGACCATGGGCGGCCAGACGGCGCTCAACACCGCCCTGTCGCTGCGCCGCATGGGCGTGCTCGAGCGCTACAATGTCGAGATGATCGGCGCCGACGCGCATGCCATCGACAAGGCCGAGGATCGGGCGCTGTTCCGCGAGGCGATGAAGACGATCGGGCTGGAAACGCCGAAGTCGATGCTGGCCAACGCCACCGACGTCAAGAACGCGGACCGCAAGACGCACGAGGCCGAGCGCGCCGCGCTGAAGGCCGAAAGGCCCGACAATCTCGACGCCGCGCTCGACGCGCTGGAAACACGCTGGAACCTCGGCGAAGGCGACCGCAAGCAGCGCTACATCAGCCATGGCATGGCGATCGCGGCACAGGCGCTCGACCATGTCGGCCTTCCCGCCATCATCCGCCCCTCCTTCACCATGGGCGGCACCGGCGGCGGCATCGCCTACAACAGGGCCGAATTCTACGACATCGTCCAGTCCGGCCTTGATGCCTCGCCGACCACCGAAGTACTGATCGAGGAAAGCGTGCTCGGCTGGAAGGAGTACGAGATGGAGGTCGTCCGCGACAAGGCGGACAATTGCATCATCGTCTGCTCGATCGAGAACATCGACCCGATGGGCGTGCACACGGGCGATAGCATCACCGTCGCCCCGGCGCTGACCTTGACCGACAAGGAATACCAGATGATGCGCAACGCCTCGATCGCGGTGCTGCGCGAGATCGGCGTCGAGACCGGCGGCTCCAACGTGCAGTTCGCCGTCAATCCGGCCGATGGCCGCCTCGTCGTCATCGAGATGAACCCGCGCGTCTCGCGCTCGTCCGCACTCGCCTCCAAGGCGACCGGTTTCCCGATCGCCAAGATCGCCGCCAAGCTCGCCGTCGGCTACACGCTGGACGAGCTGGAGAACGACATCACCGGCGGCGCCACGCCGGCATCGTTCGAGCCGTCGATCGACTATGTCGTGACCAAGATCCCGCGCTTTGCCTTCGAGAAATTCCCCGGCGCCGAGCCGGTGCTGACCACCGCCATGAAGTCGGTCGGCGAGGTCATGGCCATCGGCCGCACGTTCCAGGAATCGCTGCAGAAGGCGTTGCGCGGTCTGGAGACCGGCCTGACGGGGCTCGACGAGATCGAGATCCCCGGCATCGGCCACGGCGCCGTGGCGGCCAACCACGCCGACGACCGCAACGCCATCCGCGCCGCCTTGGGCACCCCGACGCCCGACCGGCTGCGCATGGTGGCGCAGGCGATCCGCATGGGCACGTCGCTCGAAGACGTGCATGCCATGTGCAAGATCGACCCGTGGTTCCTCGAACAGATCGCCGGCATCCTGGCCATGGAAGCCCGCATCCGCGAGCACGGCATCCCCGAGGATGCCGTCAATCTGCGCATGCTGAAGGCCATGGGCTTCTCCGACGCCCGCCTCGCCTCGCTGACGAAGACCGACGCCGAAGTCGTTCAGAAGATTCGTGAAAAGCTCGACGTTCATCCGGTTTATAAGCGCATCGACACCTGCGCCGCCGAGTTCGCCTCGCCCACCGCCTACATGTACTCGACCTATGAAGTGCCCTTCGCCGGCGCGCTCGCCAACGAGGCGCAGGTTTCGGCGCGGAAAAAAGTCGTCATCCTCGGCGGCGGGCCGAACCGCATCGGCCAGGGCATCGAGTTCGACTATTGCTGCTGCCACGCGGCGTTCGCGCTGCGCGATGCCGGCTATGAAGCGATCATGATCAACTGCAACCCCGAGACGGTCTCGACCGATTACGACACCTCGGACCGGCTCTATTTCGAGCCGCTGACGGCGGAGGACGTACTGGAGATCCTGCGCGCCGAGCAGGCCTCGGGCGAGCTGGTCGGCGTCATCGTGCAGTTCGGCGGCCAGACGCCGCTGAAGCTGGCGGACGCGCTGGAGAAGGCCGGCATACCAATCCTCGGCACCTCGCCCGACATGATCGATCTGGCCGAAGACCGCGACCGCTTCCAGAAGCTGCTGCACAAGCTCAACCTCAGCCAGCCGAAGAACGGCATCGCCTATTCGGTCGAGCAGGCCCGCCTCGTCGCCGGCGAGCTCGGTTTCCCGCTGGTGGTGCGCCCCTCCTATGTGCTCGGCGGCCGCGCCATGCAGATCATCCATGACGAAGGAATGCTGCAGAACTACCTGCTCGACACCGTGCCCGGCCTGGTGCCGGAGGACATCAAGCAGAAATACCCCAACGACAAGACCGGCCAGATCAACACGCTCTTGGGCAAGAACCCGCTGCTGTTCGACACCTATCTCTCCGGCGCCATCGAGGTCGATGTCGACTGCCTCTGCGACGGCAAGGACACCTTCGTGTCGGGCATTCTGGAACACATCGAGGAAGCCGGCATCCATTCGGGCGACAGCGCCTGCTCGCTGCCGGTGCACTCGCTGCCTTCGGACCTCGTCAACGAGCTGGAGCGCCAGACGGCGGCCCTGGCCCGCGCGCTCAATGTCGGCGGGTTGATGAACGTGCAGTATGCGATCAAGGACGGCACGGTCTATGTGCTGGAGGTCAACCCCCGCGCGTCGCGCACTGTACCCTTCGTCGCCAAGACCATCGGGCGTCCCATTGCCAAGATCGCCGCCCGCATCATGGCCGGCGAGACGCTGGAAGACGCCTTCTCCCATTACGGCGCCATGCCCGACCCGCGCAATCCCGGCCACATCGCGGTCAAGGAAGCGGTGTTCCCCTTCGCCCGCTTCCCCGGCGTCGACATATTGCTCGGCCCGGAAATGCGCTCGACCGGCGAGGTGATGGGCCTCGACCGCGATTTCGCGCTCGCCTTCGCCAAGAGCCAGCTCGGCGCCGGCGTCGATCTCCCCCGCTCCGGCACGCTGTTCGTCTCGGTGCGTGACGAGGACAAGAAAGGCATATTGCCGGCCGTCAAGCGCCTCGCCGGCCTCGGCTTCAAGGTGCTGGCCACCTCAGGCACGCAACGCTTCCTCGCCGAAAACGGTGTGGTGGCCGAGAAAATAAACAAGGTCCTCGAAGGACGCCCCCACATCGAAGACGCCATCCGCAACCGCCAGGTCCAGATCGTCTTCAACACGACGGACGGCCAGAAGGCGGTGTCGGACTCGAAGTCGCTGCGCAGGGCAACGCTGATGCAGAAGGTGCCGTATTACACGACGCTGTCGGGCGCCGCGGCGGTGGCCGAAGCGATCGCGGCGCTGAAGGCGGGGAGCCTGGAGGTCAGGCCGCTGCAGGAGTATTTTGCTTAGGTCGTCAACCTGGACAGATGTTCGGATCTACTTCAACGACTTTCCTTGAGAATTTCTCTCCCAAGCAGCGCGATACTGTTGTTTGGCTCAATAGATAGCCAGTATTCTACCTGACCAAGGAGTCTATATCTATAAATTGGATCAGATATCCCTGCTTTATTTTTATGAGATTTGAGTCCAAATCGACAAATATAGTGGATGGTCTTCCTTAATTCTCGGCGATAAACCTTTGGAAGCCTAAGCTCTCCACTAGAAATCGAAATTCCAGTTATGATTTTCTTTTGACCCTCAAAGGCAAGAACAGTCTTCTCTTCTGCGATTTCGAGACCGAATTTTGACAAGCAATCACTAAGAAAAGGAAACGCGCTTTCCGGAATTGAATCTCCAGAAAGGCAGATATCATCCGCATACCGCGAAAACAAAAGTCTATTTTGAGCACAAAATTCCGCAATCTGTATATCAACTTGACGCATCGCGATATTGCTGATCGACGGGCTAGTTGGAGCCCCCTGAGGGATAACGTCATCCAACGTACATATTCTCGACAAATAGTAAGATACTTTTGGTGAGTAACCGGCTCCTAGAAAAATATCACTAACCGATGCATATTTTATGGAGCCAAAAAAATCTCTAATGTCTACCTTTAAAATACATTTCGATGCAGCATGCAATCTCGCATTGTCGAGCGTGCGGCGCCCCTTGACAAATCCAAAGGCCGACTGGTGCAGACCGAACTTTGACAGAATTTCATCCAAAATCCATCGCTGCAGGCCCGCCAAGAATGGCCGAGGTACGAAAAGCGAGCGCTCTCCGCCCCTCCGCTTTGGGATAGTTCTAGTACTGTAGTAGCGGCGATTGTCCAGCGCTACACTCGCTATGAACTTGGCCTCCAGCCCGGAATGCCAAGCCAGGTGTTGAATATCTAAGATTACAGGAAGGCCTTGGCTCTCTAAACGCTCCGCGTATGCTATGAGGCCACGTTTAGCAGCATACTTAAGTGGCCAACGGAAAGTTTTTTCTTGTAGAAATTGACTGTATGGTTGCACCGGCACCAAGTCACCACATAATACAGATTTATATTTCGACTGCTTCATCGACAAATAACAATGTTAGTTGTCTGAGGTTCGTAGAACCTCTCGGTAATCTTCTTCGATTACCGAATGGGCTTAACTCTAGCCTAAGTCGCCGAGGCGAATTCACCTCGTTGCGCTAGTTCCTTGATGCCGGTGCAAACTCTGTGATTCAGAATCTTAGTCTGCCGTCTCCCCCAATTTTGTCAAGAAGTCGAGCTCAAGGTTCGACATTCTGGGAACATACATATCAGCGTCATCGGCACGCGAACGACGCTTTGGGACGTATCTCCATTCCTCGTCAGCTCTAGGCCTCATGAAGAGATCCGGCGCATGAGCATCAATCCAAGCTGCCCCCTGCGGCAGAAGCCTAATTCTGAGGCCCGCCTCATCATGCTCAGCGGCTGCAATCTCATTGGCTTGCAAGAAATCCACACATTCCACCATTTGAAGAGGAGATAGCCGATATCTCTTATGAAATTGGTAAACCTCGACCCACCCCCGATCACGATATATCTCACGCAATACTTCCAATACGAACGTCGGATAATTTTTCATCTAAGCCTCTTAAGGATTGTTTTTCTTGGCTTATAGTCTTTGTATACGGGCCACCAAAAAATAGGAAAGACGTTGTTAGGACAATTGTAATTGTGAATAGAAAATAAAGACTCCGACGAACCATACCCCATAGAAGGCATGAACTGACCTTTATATATGGATGAAAGTCTTTTCTCAAGATCTTTCATCAGTTTTCTTTTTAAATAAAGGTCTTTCCCAATATACCTATCCGATATTCCGCGGCTGAGCCAGATCTCCGAATGGTATTCCAAGCCAATTTCGTCTAATCGAGATTTAGCGGCAGTCATACCGGCGATGGCCAGGAGATAGACCTTATTATTTTTGTACTGGCTACTTTTGACGTATTCTAGAAATTTTTTGGCTTTCCGCTCAATGGTTTTTCCCGTTCCAAAGAAATCGTCAAATAATACATAGTTTTTCTCATTTCCAAATGCGTCATCATATCCGACCAAAGAGTTTCTAAAATTCTTTTCAGACCAACCATCGACAGGGCTAAAATCACTCTTCAGTTGCTGCAAAAATGCTTGAGACCCATCAACTTCATAGTCGTCGCTCACGGCGAAAAATATGGTATTCTTCGCCGATAGCGCCCATTTTTGTTGCACGTGAGTAGAAATTGATTTTGTAGCATCCACCATATCGAATGACGTAACCATCCTGAAATCTTTGATGAGTTCTATAATCAAGCTTCGAGAATCGGCATCATGACAATCATTCCAAAGCCTAATGAGAGCGTCATATTCGCTTACTAGCCACCTGCACCCTTTGCAAACGTCAAAGAGTACTTTGAAATCGCCAGCGTCCATAAATTGATTTGCACGGGGCACATCTGCAATATCTTTAGTCAGAGTTTAGCTCCCAATTGGTGCAGCCATCTACTCACTTCTGTATCATTCAGGCAATAGGGGCAATTGCGTCCCTAGGACCAAAATCTGCTGCGTGCCCCTCACCCCACCGCCACGCACTCGATCTCAATATCAAACTCCATCGGCCAAGACGCCACCGGCACGAAACTCCTTGCCGGCGGGTTGACGCTGAAATACCGGGCATACACCCTGTTTATCGCGTTGTAGAAGCCGGAATTGACGGCGTAGATTCGCACCATCACCACGTTTTCCAGCGAGGTGCCGGCCGCTTCCAGGCAATGTTTCAGTGCCTTCAGCGACGCCTCGGTCTGGACCTCGATGTCGCCGCGCACCATCTCGCCGGTCACCATGTCCACCGGCGGCGTCGCCGAGATGAACACGAAGCCGTTGGCCTTCACCGCCGTCGAACAGGGCAAGCCCAGCGCCCGCACCTTGTCCGACATGACGGGCACTTCGATGACTTCTTTTTTCATGGGTGTGCTCCCTGGGTTGGCAAGGTTAGCGCCGGCCCCCTCACCCAGCCTCCGCTTCGCTCGGCTGACCTCTCCCCGAGGGGAGAGGAGATTACGAGCGCCAGCGCCATTCTCTTCTCCCCAGCGGGGAGAAGGTGGACGCGAAGCGGCCGGATGAGGGGGCCGGCGCCGACTCCTGCGGCTATAGGCAGCTTATCCCGGCACGGGCGGAACGCCAGCGCGGACGCATGGTCCAGCTCCCTCACCCCTGCCCTGGATATGGCGTGCCGTCCTTGTGCAAAAACCGCCCGTCCGAACTCGGGCTCATCATGTCGATGTCGGAGCAGGTGATCACATCGTCCGGGTCGCGCGAGCCGACTTCCAGGTAGCGCGCGGTGGCCGACGAGCGGTTGATCATGTGGTGGCCGTTGCCGCTGTTCTTGGCGAAGGTGGCGCAGTCGCCGGCCTCGAGCAGCGTCTCGCCGCCATCCTCGACCAGCACCAGTTCGCCCTCCAGCACATAGACGAGCTCGTCCTCATGGCTGTGCCAGTGGCGCTGGCTCGACCAGCCGCCGGGCGGCAAGGTCATCAGGTTGACGCCGAAATCGGTGAGCCCGCAGGCATCGCCGAGGCGCCGGCGCATGCGGTCGGCGCATGGGACGTCGAAGGGCGCGGGATAGCTGGAGCCCTTGCGGACGGGCGCGGATGCGAGGTCGATCTTGGGCATGGGAGCTCCCTTGCGCGTGGGGTTTTGCCAGGGGGTGGCAGGATGGTTGCGGTAGCGCTCTACGGCGCCCCCCTCTGTCCTGCCGGACATCTCCCCCACGAGGGGGGAGATTGGCTGTCATCACGGGCTTCGCCAATTTTCGGCGATGCAAAGGAGAGCCGGCGCCAAAGCTGCCAATCTCCCCACCCGGGGGGGAGATGTCCGGCAGGACAGAGGGGGGCGCCGTAGAGCTCGAATTTCGAACCGTTCACACCCCTGGCCACCAACCTAATGCGCCGCGCCGAGCTCCTTCACGCGCTTCTCATGCATCTTCAGCGTCGGCAGCGTCTTCTTGGCGAATTCCTTCAGCGCGGGGTCGTCGCCCGATTTCGCATAGGTGCTGAACAGGGCAACCGCCTGCTTGTGGGCCTCGGTCTGCATCATGATGTATTTCTGGTCGAACTCCTTGCCGCTGGCGGCTTTCAGCTGGTCCAGCATCTGCTGGTCCTTCGGCTGCAGCGCGGGTCCGGCCGGCTTGATCGAGGCGGTGGTCTGCCCCTTGCTCAGCGCCTGCTTGAAGTCCTCGCCGGCCTTGGTGTGGTCCTTGATCATCTGGCCGGCGAAGGCCTTGACGTCCGCCGAGGCGGATTTCTGTTCGGCCAGCCTGCTCGACTGGATCTCGAATTCATTGGCACTGGGCACGGTGCTGACAAAGGTCGCGGTGTCGACCTTGCTGTCGGGCAACATGGGCGCGACGGCGTTCGAATTGGTGCCGTTCGTCTGGGCAAGGGCGGCGGGCGCGACGGCGGTCAGCGCGACGGCGGCCACGGTCAGGAGCATTTTCATCTGGGATCTCCGATCGGAATGGTTCCCTCGGGGTTCCAACGTCGCAGATGCGGCGAGGTTGCCAGCCGCGTCCCTTCTCCTCGCGCAGGAAGAAGGGGAAGCACCCTTGGATTGCAGCGTGATCTCTCCCTACGGGCGACGAGGCCCCAGCAGAAAGGCTGTCATCGTCGCGCTCACGCACGCCATCGCCAACAACGCAACGACGCCGGAAGATCTGGGCTTTCGGCGAATTGAAACAAGATTGTCTGAAGGATTTTGAACCAACCCGACCAAGTCGGACCTGCTCCCATGTCGAACGGAATAGGCGCGGGTCAGCTCCGCACCGAGCAGAAAGATTTCCGATGAATAATAGACCCAGAGCAGTATGACGAGCAGCCCTCCGGCCGCACCATATGATGATGCGATCGCACTCGTGCCGATATACCAACCGATCAGCGACTTCCCCAACGTGAACAGAGCGGCGGTCACGACAGCACCGATCCCGACATCCCGCCATTTCAAGGCACGGTCCGGCAGGACCTTGTAGATCGCGGCAAACATCACGGAGATCAAGGAAAAGGAAATCAGGGTGTTGATCGCGCTCAGAACAAATTCGCCGAACGGCAAATGAGCGCTGATTACGCTGCCCAGGGCAGAGATCGCCGCGCTCGCCACCAGAGATACCAGCAACATAAAGCCGAGGGCGGCGACCAAGCCGAGACTTGCCGCACGCGCGCGCAGGAGACGCGACAGCGAACTCCCCTTCGCCTGAACCTTCCATATTGCATTCAGGGCCTGCTGCATCTCGCCGAACACCGCCGAGGCGGTGACGAGCAAAGTGACCACGCCGATGATGGCCGCCAGGGTCCCCGATGATTTGCTGGATGCCCCTTCGAGCGCTGCCTGAAGGAGCGCTGCACTTTCTGAACCCATCAGCCCCGATATCTGAGCAGACAAAGCCACCTGTGCCGCGTCATGACCAAATGCGATACCAACTATCGCGACGACAATTATCAGAACCGGGGCCAGCGACGTGGCGGCATAAAAGGCCATCGCCGCGCCATGACTAAGGGCATTGTCGTCGACAAAGCCAACCACGCTTTCTTCCACCAGGTCCCATAGGTTTTTAAGTGTGGGTCGCACTTCGAATCCGTGAAGGGGGTCGCAAACCGTCTCCTATCAATGCAGCCGATCTACCGATGTTCCGGCCGAGTTGAGCGAGAGTTTCACCAGCAGAAAAGCCATTCCGAACCGAAACTCAGCTACTGAAGCTGAAACGCCCAGATGTCAGTGACAACAGGCCTCGCCATATTGCAGCTGCTCATGCCAATCCGGCCGGCCCTCCGGGGTGAAATCCATCAGGTTCCACAGGATCTCGCAGGTGCCGATGGCGCGCGGGTCCTGGCCGGGCTCGGTCGGCGCGAAGCCGAGTTCGGACGACCAGAAATGCCTGATGCCGTCGGCATCGCGGTGGAACACCTGAAGCAGCGGGATCTGCGCGCCGTCGGCATCCTCGGCGTTGTAGTCGCGCTTGAAGCTGTTGTTAGCCGAAGACACCAGCCGCATGTTGCGCCACGCCCGATCGCGGCCGAGCGTGACGAGGTTTTCGAGCGCCGTCTTGGCGACGACGGCGAAGTTGAAGCCGGCCGCCTCGAGATGGCCGACCGCGCCGTCGAACTGGTCGAGCAGCGCCGTGCAGGACGGGCATGGCTGGTCCGGCCGCGCGAGCTTCGCCGTGCCGCCGCTGGTTGCCACGTCGCGCGTCTCCTGCGGGTGGCGCGGAAACATCATCTGATAGAGGATCAGCGTATCCTTGCCGGGCGCGAACAGCTCCGACAGTTTTATCTCTGCGGTCTTGCCGGAGATATCCAGCGCCTCGAACACATAATCCTGCGGCACCGGCCCGCCCGGCGGCAGCGTGCGCCGCGCCTCGGCCACGGCTTCCATGGCGCGGCGCAGCTCGATTTCCTTCTTCAGCAGCTTTTCGCGTGCGGTGCGGTATCTGGCGGATTCGTTGGGAAAGGTGATCATGGTCGGCTCCTTCAAGTCGTCGCGCCGGCGTTCCGGCGCGGATGCTCTGCGACCCAAGGACGTTTCACCGCGGTCGGTTCCGACATTTTTTGCACCCGGCGCGCCGATCACGAGCCGGGTCTTCGAAAGGAGCGGATGAAGGCTATTGCGCCGTTGGCACGGGGCAGTTCAATTCGCCTTCGGGGCAATTGAGATAGGTCTGGAAAACCTTCAGCCGGCCATTGGTGAGCGAGGTCTGGCAATTGGCGACGACCACCGGATAGATGGTGCCCGCGGTGTCGATCGGGCCGCCCTGGAACTTGCATTCAGCGTCGCGGAAAGCGACCCAGGCGCGCTGCGCATCGACCAGCAATTTCCTGGACGCCGCATTGTCCTTCAGCCGGTCCACGATCTGCTTGTAGGCATCGTTGAGCTTCTTGTCGGCCGCGCCGAAATCCTTGCCGGCGCACTGGTTCATTGTCGCCTGGTCCTGCGCATTGGCGCAGTCGGCGGCGCGCGCGGTGCCTACGAAGTGCGGGGCGGCAAGGATCAGCATGGCAAGGCTGGAGAGCAGAAGCCGCATGATGTTTCCTCCGGTTTCGACAAGCCCCGCGGAGACGAAGCTTAGCGGCCGACAGTGTGCTGGCAAGATGTCGCCTGCCGCCTTGGTGGACAGTTTGTTTATCTGAAGCGAAGCCCCTCACCCCTTGACCCCGCCGGCGGTGAGGCCGGAGACGATCTTGCGCTGGAAGATCAGCACCAGCACCACCAGCGGCACCGTGACGATCACCGAGGCGGCCATGATGTTGCCCCACGGAATCTCGAACTGCGAATTGCCGGAGAGCAGCGCGATCGCCACCGGCACGGTCCGCCGCGCGTCGTTGGAGGTGAAGGTCAGGGCAAACAGGAACTCGTTCCACGCGCCGATGAAGGCCAGCAGTCCGGTGGTCGCCAGCGCCGGCCACATCAGCGGCAGGAAGATCCGCGTGATGATGATCCACGGCGTCGCGCCATCGAGGATCGCCGCCTCCTCGACCTCGACCGGCAGGTCGCGGACGAAGGCGGTGAGCACCCAGACGGTGAACGGCAGCGTGAAGATCATGTAGGAGAAGATCAGCGCGAAGAGCGAATTGTAGAGGCCGAACATCCGCACCAGCTCGAACAGTCCGGCCAGCACCGCCACCTGCGGGAACATCGAGACCGACAGGATGGCGAACAGCAATGCCGAGCGGCCGCGAAAACGGATACGCGCCAGCGCGTAGGCGGCGGTGACGCCAAGGAACAGCGAGAGCGCCACCACCGCGCCCGAGACGATCAAGGAATTCAGGAGGTTGCGCGCGAAGGCGCCTTCGGCCAGCACGTTGCGATAATTGCCGAGGCTGGGCGCCTTCGGCCACGGATCGGCCTGAAACAGCTCGGTCCCCGATTTCAGGCTGGTGACGATGGCGTAGTAGAACGGGAACACCGCGATGAGCACGATTGCCCCGACCAGCAGATAGAAGGCCGTGCGCTTCAGGAGCCACATCTCAACGGCCTCCTTCCAGGCTTATCCGGCCGATGCGGATGGTGAGCATGGTGAGCAGAGCGAGGATGAGGAAGAGCAGGGTCGAGGCGGCCGAGCCATAGGCGAATTTGTCGAACTCGAACAGGTTCTCGCGGGCGAACACCGACATCGACTTGGTGTGCGCGTTGTTGGGCGTCAGCACATAGATCAGGTCGAAGATGCGCAGCGCGTCGAGCGCCCGGAAGATCACCGCCACCATCACCGCCGGGCGGATCAGCGGCAAGGTCACGCGCCAGAAGATCTGCCAGGGATTGGCGCCGTCGAGCTTGGCGACCTCGATGATCTCGCGCGGCAGCATCTGCAGCGCGGCCAGGATCAGCAGCGCCATGAACGGCGTCGTCTTCCAGATGTCGACGATCAGCACGGCCGCCATCGCCGTGTCGGCGCTGGCGGTCCAGGCGATCTTGTGGTCGATCAGCCCCAGGTTGATCAGCACGACATTGATGATGCCGAACTGGTCGTTCAGCATCCACTGCCACATCTTGGCCGAGACGATGGTCGGGATCGCCCAGGGGATGAGGATCGCCGCCCTGACGATGCCGCGGCCCGGGAATTCGGCGTTGAGCACCAGGGCGACGACCATGCCGAGGATCGTCTCGCATGTCACCGAAACCACCGCGAAGCGCACGGTGTTCCACACGGCGCCCCACCAGAGCGGGTCGAGAAGCAGCCCGTCGTAAATCATCCGCCCACTCGGCATGCGCAGCACCGAGACATAATTGGCGAAGCCGACCCATTGGCGGGCGTCGAGGTCGGACAGCGAGGCGTCGGTGAAGCTGAAATAGACCGTGCGCGCAAGCGGCCAGCCGGCAGCGGCGGCGAGCACCAGAAGCATCGGCGCCAGGAACAGCCATGCCGAGCGCACACGCTGGCGCATCAGCCGCGAGCCCGGGCGCCGGTCGGCGGCGTCAGCCGGTTGCGCGCTCACCAGCCCTTGCCCTTCAGCCTGGTGAGCGTTGCTTCGAGGTCGGCCAGATTGTTGGCGGCGCTGCCCTCGCCGGACAAGGTCTTGTGCACGGCGTTCCAGAACTGGCTCGACGCCTCGTTGTACTTGTTCCGGGTCACCGCCGAGGGCCGTGGCTCGGCATTGAGGAAGACCTCCTTCCAGTGCGGAATGATCGGCTGTTGCCGGGCGATGTCGGCATCGTCATAGAGCGCCTGGATGGTCGGTAGGTTGGCGGTCTTGAGCGTGCGGTATTTCTGCATTGCGGGCGAGGCGATGAACTTGACCAGTTCGATCGCCGCATCCGGGTGCTTGGAATATTTCGAGACCGCAAGGTTCCAGCCGCCCAGCGTTGCCGCCGGCCGGGCACCCTCGCCCGTGCCGGCCGGCAGCGGCGCGACGTCGAACTTGCCCTTGATCGGCGACCCCTGGCTGTTGCCCAGCGCATAGGCATAGGGCCAGTTGCGCATGAAGACGGCATTGCCGGTCTGCCACACGCCGCGCGATTCCTCTTCCTGGTAGGCGAGCACGCCGGGTGGCGCGATGGTGCCGATCCAGGCCTTGGCCATGTCGAGCGCGGCCGCCGCCCGGGCGTTGTTGATGGAAATGGTGCCATCCGGCTCGACGATATGGCCGCCGCCGTTCGAGACCACCCATTCGAACGCGTCGCAGGTCAGCCCTTCATAGGCGTTGCCCTGGAAGACGAAGCCCCAGATATCCCTGTTGCCCGCGGCCCGCTCCTTGTCCATCACCAGCCGGGCTGTGTCGCCCAGCTCCTTCCAGGTCGCCGGCACCTTGGCGCCGTATTTGTCGAGCAGATCCTTGCGGTAGTAGAGCGCCGGCGCATCGGTGAAGATCGGCAGCGCCACCAGCCTGCCGTCGACCGTCTGCGACTGGATGATCGACGGGAAATGCTTGCCCACGACATCCCTGGTCGCCGCGGTCAGGTCGACGAACTGGCTGGCGAGTTGCGGCGCCCAGATGACGTCGGTCTGGTAGATGTCGACGTCGCTGTTGCCCGCGGCGAGCCACAACCTGTACTGACCGAACTGATCGGTCCCGGATGACGGCATGGCGACGATGGTGACCTTGTCGCCGCTCTCTTTCTCATAGCGGTCGAGGATCTCGCGCAGCACCTTGAGGCCGTTGCCGGTGTCACCCGACACGATCGACAGCTCGACCGCGCTCGCCTGACCCGCCGCGAGCACGACAGCTACGCTCAACGCCAGCAATGCGTGGAAAACCTTCATCGCGGTGGATCTCCCTTGGCCGGCGGCGCACAGCCCCGACAGCCGGTCAGACCCCACCGTTCATTGAATGCGGAGCCGCGCTTTGGGTTCCCGAACAGCCATCTCCGGTGGCGATGACGGCACCGATCGACGTCGCCAGTCAGCCTTCCCAGGCGACGGGCCTCATGCCCAGCCGCTCGTAGAGCCGCACGGCGGCGGCGTTCTCGAGCGTATTGGTCTTGAGGTCGACATGGGTGGCACCCCGGTCGCGGAAAATGGCGAAGGCGTGCCACATCAGCGCCTCGCCAACGCCCTTGCCGCGCGCCTCTGGATGAACGGCCAGGTCCTTGACGAAAGCCGAGGTCCAGCACAGTGCCGCCGCCGCCAAGCGGCCCTTGGCGTCGATGACGAGGAAACACAGCGCCGGGTCGAATTCGGGGTCTTCGGAAATGCGCGGCCACCATTCGTCGAAAGGGCCGTCGGTGCCATCGTCGAACACTTCGCTCAGCAACGCATGCAAGGGCAGCGCGTCGCCGCGCTCAAACAAGCGCATGACGAAGCCGTCCGGCCAGTGCGGTGGAACGAGCGTCTCGTCGAGGATCTTGCGCAGCCGGATGTCGTTTGGAGCCGGCGGGCGCGGTTCGGGCATCGCGCTCAGGCGTCGGGCTGGAGACGCCCGCGCTTGCGGTCGACACCGAGGCCGGTCGCCTCGAGCAGGCCCTTGCGCTTGGCGTCGAAATAATAGCCGGTCTGGTAGAGCCAGTCGGCCTTCTTGGCGTTGCCGTTCGACACCAGCCAGGCGCCACGCAGATATTTGACCGCGTATTTGAGGTTGGTCTCGGCGTCGAACAGGCCCTTGGCCGGCCCGTCATAGCCCATGCCGCGCGCCGTCGCGTGCTTGATCTGCATCAGCCCCCAATGGCCGTTGTTGTAGGCCTTGGGATTGTAGGTGCTTTCACGGTTGACGACATGGCGCACCAGATCCACCGGCACCTGGTAGAAGGCGGCGTATTTGACGATCAGTCGGTCGACGTCGCCGCGCATGCCGGTCGCATGCTGTTCTTCTGCCGGCTCCACCGGCGCCGACGGGAACTGCACCAGGGCAGCCGGGTTCTGCGGCACGACGTAAGCCACCTGCTGCACGCCGGGCATTTTCTGGCCACCCTTGGCAACCGCCGGCACGATGAGCCCGGCGGTCGTATAGGTCGCCGCCGACTGGATCGGCTGGCCGGCTTTCGCCGGGGCCGGCGCCTGCCAGGCATTGGCGGTCATCACGGCGGGCACGGCCGGCGCCGCGGGCGTTGTCCCGGCAAAGGCGGCGGTTGCCGCGGCCGGCTGGACCGCGGGATCGAGCGTCGGGGTGGCCGCGCCGGGGGTCAACTCAGCCGTCTGGACGGGCGCGATTCCGGAGGATTGCGGCAGCACCGAAACCGTCTCCGGCAGCGGCACGGTGAAGCCGGCATCGCTGCCTGCCGTGGTCGCGGTTTCGGTGAGCGACGGCGCGGCTTTCATCTGCGAGGTCGAGGTGCAGCCGCTCATGCCGGCAGCCGCCACGATCACGCCGACGGCGATAAGGGTTTGTTTTGCTGGCAAGCCGCGTTCGGAGTCCGGTTTGTCGGGGTCGTTAAGATTTCCCTTACACCAGCGATTCTTGGGTAGCAATCGGGGCCATCTGGCGGTTTTCGGGTGGCGGGACGCAGGCAGCGATGCCATATTGTTCCTGATATGTACTGGCAGGTATCCCGGATTCCGCCGCTTTGCGGAAAGGAGCGCATCATGGAAACGACATCTTCGATCACAGCCGGCCACGCAGTGTTAGAAACAGTGATCGGTTTCATGGGCATTGCCTGGAGCGAAAAGGGCCTGATCCGCCTCTGTCTGCCCGAACGCAGCCGCGAAGCGGTGGAGCGGCGGCTGATGCGCCATGCCGGCGTTTCAACCTCCACGGCCCAGCCGTCATGGGTGGTCGAGCTGATCGCCTCGATCAAGGCTTATGCCGCGGGCGAGGACGTCGACTTCACCGGCTTTCCCGTCGATCTCGACGGCATCGACGATTTCCGCCTCGCCATCTACGAAGCGGCACGAAAACTGAGCTATGGCGAAACCACCACCTATGGCGAACTCGCCAAGCGCGCCGGCCATGCCGGCCTGCCGCGCGAAACCGGTGCGGCCCTTGGCGCCAATCCGGTGCCGCTGGTCATCCCGTGCCACCGCATCCTTGCCGCCGGCGGCAAGATCGGCGGCTTCTCGGCGCCCGGAGGCTCGGTCACCAAGGAAAAGATGCTGGCCATGGAAGGCGTGCGCGTCGGCCCGCCGCCGCCAGCGCAGGTGTCCTTCGGCTTTTGAGAGCAGTTCCAGGAACCGTTCCCGGATGTGTCGAGTTTCAGGTCGGGCCGGCATCACCTGAATATCGGCACGCCCTAATGGCGCCGGATGAACCTATGCCTGAAACGCTCATTGTCCGGCCGCTTGCAGATATAGACCGGGCAGGACCTGGTGTCGGCGCTCGGCACGTAGGCGCGCGTCCTCACCTCGCCCGTGGTGCAGAACTGCTGGCTCTGCACATAGCGGTCGTAGAGCGGCAGCCCCGGCACCCGCGTCGACTGATAGCGCAGGATGACCGCACCTTGACCCGCGATCGTCGACTGGACCTTGCCGCAACTCATGCGCGTCGGGTCGTAGCGCGAGATCGCCTGCGCCTGGGCGGCCACCAGCGTGAGGCAGGCGGCAAGCAGGATGGTTTTCATGGTCCTCTCCCCTCGATCCGCCCCCGAGGACGGCGGATCTCGCGTCACGGTTTCACCAGATTGGGGCGGCCGTTGGGCGGCTTCGATCACGGCTTTTTCACGCAGTCTTGTTTTTTGTGCGAAAGCAGCCTATATCAGCCCCATTGATATTTCGGCCGATCGATCCGGGCCTCGCGATCTTCGCGTTTGCTGACGTCTATCTCCAAAATCTCGATGCACACCGGCTGGACCTCGGTCCGGTCATACCAAAGCAAATGTGAAGGACTATTTTTATGGCAACTGGAACGGTCAAGTGGTTCAACGCCACCAAGGGCTTCGGCTTCATCCAGCCTGACAGCGGCGGCGCGGACGTTTTCGTCCACATCTCGGCTGTCGAGCGCGCTGGACTGTCGACCCTGGTCGAAGGCCAGAAGATCAACTTCGAGATCGAGCAGGACCGCCGCACTGGCAAGTCGTCCGCTGGTTCTCTGAGCAAGGCAGCCTGATTTTGAAAATGGCGCGCGCCGGACGAGAGTTCGGGGCGCGCGGCAAGTCACGGATGTACTGACGGTCGCGCGAGAAGCGCGCCGGAGTGGAAAGAGCCGACAAGCTGGAACAGCAGATAGCTGCCAGCCCGGACCGGACGCTCCCGATCAGGCTACCGAAATGGGAAGGCGGGATTTATCCCGCCTTTTTATTTGTCTGGATTTTGACGCTGACGATTGGCGAAATCGGCCACACAGCGTCCTTCTCCCCGTCACTATACGTGGAGAAGTGCCCGGCAGGGCGATGAGCGGCAGCGCGAGGCGCCCCCCGAGATTATCCATCGCAAAGCTAACACGATAACAACCGAGGCTGGCGCCGCCCCTCATCTGGCTGCCGCCATCTTCTCCCCGTGAAACGGGGAGAAGGACGCTGTGTCGCCCGCCTACCCCACCCATCCGATCGGCACATGCCCCGGGTCCGCCTCCACGCGGCCGAGCCAGGCGACCACCGCGGGATAGGCGTCGAGCTGGAACCCGCCCTGCTCCGCCGTATGCGTGTAGGCATATAGCGCGATGTCGGCGATGCCGAACGCACCGGCGAAGAAGTCGTTGTTTTCCAGATATTTGTTCATGACGCCAAGCGCCTTGTTGCCGCGCTCCAGCGTCGCCGCCAGCCGCTCGGGCGTGGCATCCGCGGCGCGTTCGGGAAAGGTCAGCAGCGCCTTGCGCACGGCGATATAGGGCTCGTGGCTGTACTGCTCGAAGAACAGCCATTGATAGGCGAGCCCGCGCTCGTATCTGTCCGCCGGCAGCAGGCGCGTGCCTTCGGCGAGATAGAGCAGGATGGCGTTGGATTCGGCCAGCCGCCGGCCGTCGTCCAGTTCCAGCAGCGGCACCATGGCGTTCGGGTTCTTGGCGACGAAATCGGCCTTGCGCGTATCGCCGGTGTGCGAACTCACCTCGACAGTGGTGAAGGCGAGGCCGAGCTTGGCCATCAGCAGCCGCGGCTTGTAGCAATTGCCGCTGTCGATCATGCTGTAAAGTATCATTGTGGTTCCCCGGAGCGCTGCTTCTGCGGGCGGATTATCGCAGCGGCGCCATCCTCAACCAGTGATTTCTTTTGGCGCGACCATCAACGCCGCTTATGCAACGGCACGACCTTGTTGTCGAAGCCCAGTAGCGCATCGACCGCAAGCGGCTCCTCGTTGAAGATGGTGCCGGCAAGCGCCGGACGCCCGAGAAGAAAACCCTGCAGCAAATCGACCCCGCCTTCGAGCGCGACACGCAGATGAGTGGGCTGCTCGATCCCCTCGACCAGCACCTTGGCGCCGCGATCGTGCAGGCTGGACACCAGTGGGCGGAAGAAGCGTTCCGCGGCGGCGTGGCGGCAGAATTCCGCGAACCAGCCGCCATCGATCTTGACGATGTCGGGCTGGAGCAGACCCACCCGCTCCACGGTCGAATGGCCGGTCCCGAAATCGTCGATGGCGATGCGGATGCCGTCGCGCCGCATTTCACGCACCAACCTTGCCAGCAGCGCATCGTCCGCCGCCTGTTCGGTGATTTCACAGACCAGCATGGCGGGCGCCAGGCCGAGCTCGTCGAGATGCCGGCTCATCAGCCGTATCTCGGCCAGCGCCCGCCCAGCATGGTTGTTGACCAGCGGATTGTAGTTGAAGAACAGGTCGAGCCCGTCGACCCCGATGTTGTGGAAATTCCTGAGATGCAGCACGCGGCACATGGTTTCGACGAACAGCCGGTCCGAGGCCGCGACGCTGTCGAAGAACATTCGCGGCGATCCCGGCCGGCCGGCGCGGTGCTGCTCGATCAGGCCTTCGACGGCCACCGGGTGCAAGCTGCCGCCGAGCGGGGCGTAGATCGGCTGGTAGGCGCTGCGCAGGCGGAAGTCGCCATGGACGCCGTATTCGATGCCGATCTCGTCGACGAAGATCGCATCGTCAATGGTGCGTCGCCGCTCGACACTCATGGCGCGATCCTGCGCCCAAACGCCTTTGCAGGTCGCCCCGTGCGCGGCGCAACAGCGGCGGCGGCAGCATGGCTTGCGGCGGGGGCAGGTTCCGGACTGCCCTTTGCGAAAACACGGAAACTTGTCGGCGCCAGTTCGGGACGGGCCAGCACGTACCCCTGGACCATCGAGGCGCCCGATCTCTCGGCCAGCTCCAATTGCCAGCCTTCCTCGATACCCTCGAACACGGTGCGGACGCCCTGGTCCTCGAAGCTCCTCACCATGGATGTCAGCAGCGCGAAACCAGCACCCGATTCCATCAATTGGGTGATCCAGTGCGCATCGAACTTGACGATGTCTGGGCTCAGCTCCTTGACGCGGGTGATGTCGGAATCGTCGGCACCATAGTCGTCGACGGCGATCCGGAAGCCGTTGGCTCTGAGCGCGGCGACGAAGCCGTGCAGGGTTTCCTGCGATGCCGATCTCTGCTCCGTCACCTCGCACACGACGCGGCCCGGATCGATACCGGCCTCGTGCAATACCAGCCGCATGTCACGCAAGGCGTTGTCGACGATCGATCGCTCGGTGAAGACCGAGGGATCGAAATTGACGAAGACCGATGCCTCCCGCGGCAGGCAGGCGCCGGCATTGAGCAGATGCAGTGTCCTGGTCAGCGCTTCGACGTGCAGGCGGTCGGCCGCCGGACATGTCGAGAAGAAGGTCATCGGCGATTGCGGCTCGCCGTCGCGAAACGGGCGGATCAGCCCTTCGAAGGCGGCGACCGACAGCTTGCCCTCGTTGAAGGCAAAGATCGGCTGGAAGGCGCTTTGCAGCGTATAAATGCCCCAGACACCGCTCGAGGTGCCGTCATCATGACGGATGATATGGGCAAGTCCGATGCTGCGCGACAAGGGTTCCTCGCTCCGCGACTGGGCGGAATTGGATTTCGATCCTGCCACGCAAGCCTCTACCGCCAGTTAATGAACTTTCTTTTGCCGATCACGCCTCATTGACCACGCCGTCCCACCTGGCCCAGCCGACAAGGCTTGCACTGACGGGAATGTTGCGACATGAGAAGCGCCGCGGCCGCTCCTGGCCGCGCCGATCCTTTGGAGAGACAAAAGGTCATGGCCTTTCTTGCCGACACCCTTTCCCGCGTTAAGCCTTCCGCCACCATCGCGGTGACGCAGAAAGCCCGCGAGTTGAAAAATGCCGGCCGTGACATTATCGGCCTTGGCGCCGGCGAACCGGATTTCGATACGCCCGACAACATCAAGAATGCGGCGATCGAGGCCATTCGCCGTGGCGAGACCAAATACCCGCCGGTTTCGGGCATCGCGCCGCTGCGCGAGGCGATCGCGAAGAAGTTCAAGCGCGAGAACAATCTCGACTACAAGCCCGAGCAGACCATCGTCGGCACCGGCGGCAAACAGATCCTGTTCAACGCCTTTATGGCGACACTGAATCCCGGCGACGAGGTCATCATCCCCCGCCCCTACTGGGTCAGCTATCCCGAAATGGTGGCGATCTGCGGCGGCACGTCGGTGTTTGCCGACACCTCGATCGACAACGGCTTCAAACTGACCCCTGAGGTGCTGAAAAACGCGATCACGCCGAAGACCAAATGGCTCTTGATGAACTCGCCGTCGAACCCGTCGGGCGCGGCCTACACACAAGGCGAATTGCGCGCGCTGGCCGACGTGCTGTTGAAGCATCCGCAGGTCTGGACGCTGACCGACGACATGTACGAGCACCTGACCTATGGCGACTTCGTCTTCAAGACCATCGCCGAGGTCGAGCCGAAGCTCTACGAGCGCACGCTGACCATGAACGGCGTGTCGAAGGCCTATGCCATGACCGGCTGGCGCATCGGCTATGCCGCGGGTCCCGTCCAGCTGATCAAGGCGATGGACATGATCCAGGGCCAGCAGACCTCCGGTGCCTGCACCATCGCGCAGTGGGCTTCCGTCGAGGCGCTCAACGGCCCGCAGGATTTCATCGCCAGGAACAAGGCGATCTTTCAAGGTAGGCGCGACCTCGTCGTCTCGATGCTCAACCAGGCGCGCGGCATCACCTGTCCGTCGCCGGAAGGCGCTTTCTATGTCTATCCGTCCTGCGCCCAGCTGATCGGCAGGAAGACCAAGGCCGGCAAGGTGATCGACACCGACGAGACCTTCTGCTCGGAACTGCTCGAGGCCGAGGGCGTCGCGGTGGTGTTCGGCTCGGCCTTCGGCCTCGGACCCAACTTCCGCATCTCCTACGCCACCTCGGAGACACTTTTGGAGGAAGCCTGCACCCGCATCCAGCGCTTCACGGCATCGCTGACCTGATCAGCTAAGTCCGAAATCAAACCCGGCGTCACCGCTGTCAGGCGTTACCGCCGGGTTTTGTCAATCCAGGCTCGGCACTCAGCCGCCATATTGCGTCGGCGTCACCGCTTCGAGCCAGTCGGCATGGATGCCGTCGAGCGCCTCCTGCATGGCGATGTGCGTCATCGCCGATTTCGGCGCCGCGCCGTGCCAATGCTTCTCGCCGGGCGCGAATGAGACGACGTCACCGGCCCTTATCTCCTGGACCGGGCCGCCCCATGTCTGGACCAGCCCGGCGCCGGAAGTGACATAGAGTGTCTGGCCGAGCGGATGCGTGTGCCAATGGGTGCGCGCACCGGGCTCGAAACTGACCAGCGTGGCCCTGAGCCGCGCCGGTGCCTCCGTGTCGATGATTGGCGTCTGCAGAACCCGGCCGGTGAAGTATTTGTCCGGTGCTATGATGGTCGGCACGCTGCCGCAAGCAATGATCTTCATCGTCTGTCCCTGGAACCGCCAGCAGCCGGCGAGACGCCGGCCCGTTTGAATGAACTGCATTCTCGGCTCGGATTGACCTGGACGCAACCGGCCCTTGTCATCTCGCTTTGACGAAGGCCTGATCTTTCTCTTAACCATGAACCTCGCGCGCTCGGGACGCAGAGCGAAATGCCGGCGAATTCAATGTCTTCTTAACGGCTGCCCACTAGCCGTGAGCCTGCATTGCGGGGGCTGGCGGATGAGCATACTGGCGACGATCAAGGACCACAGCGGCCGGATCTATCGCGGTATCCAGTCACTGCTTGTGATCAGCATCGGCGCAGCAGTGCTTGGGGCTTTCGACGTCTCGCGAAACCTGTCCGCCGGCAGTGCCTTCGCCATCTTGATCCTGGCCACGAGCCTCGCCTTGCTGGCATTGATGTACATGCGCAGCAGCGTCGTCCATCGCCTCCAGTCGGCCGCCGCCGCCGAGGCCGAGAAACATCATTTCCTCACCAGGGATGCGATGACCGGCGCGATGACGAGACGCTATTTCCTCGAGGCGCTGCACGAAAGCCTGGGCACTATGCGCGACAGGCGCGAGGCGGCCTTGCTCTTGATCGACCTCGACCATTTCAAGCAGTTGAACGACACGTTCGGACACCAATTCGGCGACCTCACGCTGACGCATCTGGTCAAGACCTCGGAACGCATCTTCGCCGGCGCCATGGTCGGACGCCTCGGCGGCGACGAATTCGGTATCATCATTCCGCATGGCGACCTGGCCGCCATCAACAAGGATGTCAGGCAATTGCTGGATGCCATGCGCGCCGGCAAATCGCATGAAGGCAAGACCATTCCGCTCTCCATCTCGGTCGGCGTGGCACTGGCGCCGGCCCATGCCTCGAACACGACGGAACTGATGCTGGTTGCCGATCTGGCGCTTTATGAAAGCAAGGCGGCGGGCCGAGGCCGCGTCACCGTCTTCGACGAGGAGATGCTGTCCGACAAGCGCTACCGTCGTCTGGTCGAACGGGAATTGCGCGCCGCGGTCTATCTGGGCGAACTCGAATTGCATTATCAGCCGATCGTCAGCCCGGATGGTTCCCGCCACGCGCTCGAGGGGCTGATCCGCTGGCGCCATCCGGTTCGCGGACTGATCGCACCGTCCGAGTTCATTGCGATCGCCGAACGCTCGACGCTGATCGACATGCTCGGCGAATGGGCGTTCAAGCGGGCCTGTGCCGATATCGGTCATTTCCCGGGCCACCGTATCTCGATCAACGTCTCCGGCGAGCAGCTCAAGCGCGACGAGATCGTCACCATGTGCGACCGCGTGCTTAGGGAAGCCGGCCGGTCGGCGTCACAGTTCATCATCGAGATCACCGAGACCGTGGCGACCGCCGCCACGCCCGAGATCCTGCGGCGTCTCGAAGCGTTGCGCGGCCTCGGCTTTCACATCGCCCTCGATGATTTCGGCACCGGCCATTGCGGCTTCAACTATCTCAAGACCTTGCCCATCGACATCATCAAGATCGATCGCTCCTACATCCGCGCCCTCGCCCATGACCAGGTGGCGCAGATCTTCGTCTCGGCGCTGGCGCAGATCGCGCGCATCCAGCACGTCACCATCGTGGCGGAGGGCGTGGAGACGGCGGAGGAATTCGCTCTCGCCAAGGCGGCCGGCTGCAACCGTTTCCAGGGCTATTTCTTCGGCAGGCCGGCGCCGCGCGACAAGCTCGCACTGCTTGCCGGCCGCTCGGTCGAACCGCTCGTGCTCAGCGCCTGAGCCGGCCAGCCGCGCGGCTTCCTATTTTTCTTGCCCTCCAGGCAAACAAGTGGGACGATAATCGGGGCAGGTCGAAACAGACCCGCCCGCGACGGTCGAACAGGCCGGCCGCCGCTCAGGACCGATTGACCTTGGCCTGAACCATGAATGCCAGTCGGTCCCCAGGAAAAACGCCTGAGTGGAGGTCAGTCATGGGTAATCGCGCCGGAGGACGACGCACGGGACCGAAATGCATTGCCATAGTCGGTCCCTTCGCAAGCGGTAAGACGACACTTCTCGAAGCCATTTTGGCCCGTACGGGCGCCATCCCCCGCCAGAACCCGGTTTCCTCCGGCAATACCGTTTCAGATCATTCGCCCGAGGCCCGCGCCCACGCCATGAGTGTCGAGGCGTCGATCGCCACCACCGAATTCATGGGCGAGCAGTTCACCTTCATCGACTGCCCCGGGTCGATCGAATTCTCCTTCGAGGCCGAACCGGTGCTGGCCGCCTGCGATGTCGCTGTGGTCGTGGCCGAGGCGGACGAAAAGAAGATCCCTGCCCTCCAGCTCATCATGCGCAAGCTCGACGATCTCGGCGTGCCGCGCATCCTGTTTCTCAACAAGGTCGACAAGGCGATCACTGGCGTGCGCGACACGCTGAAGATGCTGCAGCCGACAAGCGCGGCGCCGCTGCTTCTGCGTCAGATCCCGCTGCGCAAGGACGGCGTCGTCATCGGCTCGATCGATCTGGCGCTGGAGCGCGCCTACATCTACCGCGAATATGCCGAGAGCGAGGTGGCCGAGATACCGGGCGACGACAAGGCGCGCGAACTGGAGGCGCGCTTCTCCATGCTGGAGACCCTGGCCGACCATGACGACCAACTGATGGAGCAGTTGCTCGAGGAGATCGAACCGCCCAAGGACGCGATCTTCGACGATCTCGCCGCCGATCTGCGCGACGGCGCTGTGACGCCGGTGCTGATCGGCACCGCCGAGAAAGGCAATGGCGTGCTGCGCCTCTTGAAGACGATCCGCCACGACGCGCCCGACATCGAGGCCACCCGCAAGCGGCTCGGCGCCCCGGACGGCAACGCGACGGTGGTCCAGGTGATGAAGACCATCCACACGCCGCATGGCGGCAAGCTGTCGGTGTCGCGCATCCTGTCGGGCCAGGTTGCCGACGGCTCGGAGCTGTGGCTGCCCGGCGGCGACACCGCCAAGGTTTCCGGCATCTACAGGATGCTGGGCAAGGACCAGGTCAAGCTGACGGGCGCCAGGGTCGGCGACACCGTGGCGCTCGGCAAGCTGGACGCGGTCAAGACCGGCCAGACGCTGACTTCAGCCAAGGGCGGGACCGAACAGCTCTTCGATGTCGAGCCGCCGCAGCCGGTCTTCGCCTTCGCGCTGCGCCCCAAGGAGCGCAAGGACGAGGTCAAGATGTCGGCCGCCATCCAGCGCCTGGCCGAGGAAGACCCTTCGCTTAGCCTGCGCCACAACCAGGACTCGGCCGAGACCGTGCTGTCAGGTCATGGCGAGATGCATCTGCGCGTCGTGCGCGAGCGGCTTGAGGGCAAGAATCAGATCCCGGTCGAAGGTCATGCACCGGCGGTGCCCTATCGCGAGACGATCCGCAAACCGGTGCAGCAGCGTGGCCGTCACAAGAAACAGTCGGGCGGCCACGGCCAGTTCGGCGATGTGGTGATCGAGATCAAGCCGCTGCCGCGCGGCTCCGGCTTCCAGTTCACCGACACCATCACCGGTGGCGTCGTGCCCAAGACCTACATCCAGTCGGTCGAGACAGGCATACGCGATTACCTCAAGTCAGGCCCGCTCGGCTTCCCCGTTGTCGACGTCGCGGTCAACCTGTCGGACGGCTCCTACCATGCGGTCGATTCCTCCGACATGGCCTTCCAGATGGCGGCCAAGCTCGCCATGAAGGAAGGCATGGCCGCCTGCTCGCCGGTGCTTCTGGAGCCGGTGATGAAGGTCGAGATCGTCACTCCGTCGGACACGACGTCGAAGATCATCGCGCTGATCCCGCAGCGGCGCGGCCAGATCCTGGGCTATGACGCGCGGCCCGGCTGGCCTGGATGGGATGTCGTCGAGGCGACCATGCCGCAGGCCGAGATCGGTGATCTGATCATCGAGCTGCGGTCGGCCACGTCAGGCGTTGCCAGCTATCGCGCCGCTTTCGACCATATGGCCGAGCTGACTGGCCGTCTCGCCGACGAGGCGATGAACGCCAACGGCAAGGCCGCCTGATTTCGCCCGGTGGCCGATTTGGAATGCGTGTGAAGCGCCCCTCGAACGATCGAGGGGGCAAAAACCAAAAAACGACGCCCGGGGGGCCGGACGCCGTTTGTTTTGCGGACCGTTTTCTTGGGAGGAAAAACGGCAGGTCCGCCACATGTAAGGTCGCCGCGCTTCGACGGGAAAAGGTTCGGACGCGGTAGCCGCCTGAGCCCGGGTCGTCCGAGTGATGCCCCCATCTCCCGTCCGAACCACACCGCGTCCTATGATCCATTTAGCAGATGGAGGGTGTCCTTGTCATGTTACCAGAGGTTACATGACACGGTTACGCGGCAGTTCTGGTGAATTTTCCAGCCATCCCCCGTGGCACGCAGGCAACAAAAAAGCCGGATCAACGAAGATCCGGCTGAGTTTGATTGGAAGTGCCTGTTAAGGCTAACCTCCAGAGGGGAACACTCGAGGACGCTAATGGGAGGAGAACGCGTCCAGGAGATGATCTATATATGTGCTCATCATGCCCAAGAAACAAGCATCTATTTTGCAACACACGCATGCAAAAAGGCACAGGCTGTGGTCCAACCCGCTCCAGGGGCCAATAGGACCAGCAGAATCGTGAAAATGAAGCGCGCTTTCGCGTCATTGTCGTCCCGAAAACGCCAATCCTGGCCGATTCTGCTCCCAAAATTCCGAAAACATTGATGATGTGTAATGAGGCAGCAGCGGTTTAATTCAAAGGCAGTCACGCGGGGATCAACCAATGCGTAGGTTTTCGGCGATTGCCGGCAGCGGCATTTTCCTGGTTGCGGCCCCCGGCGTGGTCGCCGGGCTGGTTCCCTGGCTGCTCAGCGATCGCTGGGCCCTGCCATGGTCGACGGCGCCCGGCCTTGTCCTCGCCGGCGGCGTGCTCATCGTCGCCGCTGCCTCCGTGCTGCTGCACGCCTTCGCCCGCTTCGCGCTGGAAGGGCTGGGCACGCCCGCCCCCGTCGCACCGACCGAAAGGCTGGTGATCGGCGGCATTTACCGCCATGTCCGCAATCCCATGTATGTCGCCGTGCTGTCGATCATTCTCGGCCAGGCGCTGTTGTTCTCGAGCTGGTCGATCGCCGCCTATGCGGCAATCGCGGCGGCTGCCATGATCACCTTCGTCAAGCTCTATGAGGAGCCGACGCTCGCCGGCCGCTATGGCGCCGAATACGAAGCCTACCGCCGCAACGTGCCGGGCTGGCTGCCGCGGATTAGGCCCTGGAAAGGATAGGCTCGCGGAGCTGACCTTGGATCAGAAGGACCAGCTTCTGGCCTTGGCGATGATGAAGTCGCGGAACACGTGCAGCTTGGCCTGGTTCTTCATCGCGTCGGGATAGGCGAAATAGGTGTCGAAGGACGGCACCTCGGTTTCCGGCAGCAGCTGCACCAGGCCGGAATCCTTGCTGATCACATAGTCCGGTAGCATGGCGATGCCGGCGCCGCCCTGCACGGCGCGCTTGATCGACAGGATGTCATTGATCTGCAGTGTCGGCACGCGCCGGCCGCTCTCGAAATCACCGACCGTCTCCAGCCAGTTCAACTCCGACAGATGCGACGGCACCGGCAGGCCGAAGGTGACGATGCGATGGCTTCTCAACTCTGCGATCGAGCCCGGCTTGCCGTACTTGGCGACATAGGACGGGGCGGCGTAGAGGTGGAAATGCACGGTGAACAGGCGGCGCTGGATCAGGTCCGGCTGCTGCGGCTGGCGCAGCCGGATGGCGCAATCGGCCTGGCGCATGGTGAGGTCGAGCTCCTCATTGGCGAGGATCAGCTGCAGGCTGATTTCGGGATAGAGTTCGATGAACTCCTGCACCCGCTCGGTCAGCCAGCCGGCGCCGAGGCCGACGGTCGTCGTTACCCTGAGCACGCCTGACGGCCGGTCCTTGGTCTCGGTCAGCCGCGACTTGATGGTTTCCAGCTTCATCAGCACGTCATGCGCCGTGCGGAACAGCATCTCGCCCTGTTCGGTCAGCACCAGGCCGCGTGCATGGCGGTTGAACAGCGGCACGCCGACATCATGTTCAAGCGCGCTGACCTGCCTCGATATCGCCGATTGCGACAGATGCAGGGTCTCGGCCGCATGCGTAAACGATCCCGCTTCCGCCGCAGCGTGAAACACGCGTAGCTTGTCCCAGTCCAACGCCATGATTTCCCCTCGTTACGGTTGGCGTCTGAATGAAAAATCGGGCTTTTACACGGCGTTTCCAAGCCGTTTTTTCAACAGTCTTGCGAGCCGCCTATTCCGCTGCCTCGCGATGCACCTCGATGCCGGCCAGATACTTTTCCGCCTCGAGCGCGGCCATGCAGCCCAGCCCCGCCGCCGTCACCGCCTGGCGGTAGATATCGTCGGTAACGTCGCCGGCGGCGAACACGCCAGGCACGTCGGTGCGCGTCGAATCCGGCGCTGTCCACAGATAGCCGTTCGGCTTCTGCTTCAGCTTGCCGGCGAACAGCTCGACCGCGGGCGCATGGCCGATGGCCACGAAGACGCCGTCGATCTTGAGATGGCTCTCGGCGCCGGTCACGGCATGCCTGAGCTTCAGCCCTTCGACCGAAGGCGGCAGCGGTGCCTTGCCCGGACGCCCGGTGATCTCGTCGACGATCGTGTCCCAGATAACGCGGACATTGTCCTTCTTCAACAGCCGCTCGCGCAGGATGCGCTCGGCACGGAAGTCCGAGCGCCTGTGGATGACGGTGACACTCTTGGCGAGGTTGGACAGATAGAGCGCCTCCTCCACCGCCGAATTGCCGCCACCGACCACCGCGACATCCTTGCCGCGATAGAAGAAGCCGTCGCAGGTGGCGCAGGCGGAAACGCCGAAGCCCATGAAGTCCTGCTCGGTCGGAATGCCCAGCCACTTGGCCTGCGCGCCGGTGGCGATGATCAGCGCATCGGCCGTGTAGGTCGTGCCGGAATCGCCCTTGGCGCGGAACGGCCGCACATTGAGGTCTACCTCGGTGATGATGTCGTTGATGATGTCGGTGCCGACATGCTCGGCCTGCTTGAGCATCTGCTCCATCAGCCACGGCCCCTGGATCGGATCGGCGAAGCCGGGATAGTTTTCGACATCCGTGGTGATCATCAGCTGGCCGCCCTGCTGCAGACCGGCGACGAGCATCGGCTTCAGCATCGCACGCGCGGCATAGACCGCCGCCGTATAGCCGGCCGGACCGGAACCGATGATGAGAACGGGCGCATGCTTGGTGATCATTTGGAGCCTCTGCGGGGCGGACACGAGTGTGCCAAAGACGTGGAAATATCGCGCTTAATGTAAGGGCTGCCAGCCACGCCAGCAAGACGAACGCGCCGTCGTCCCCGGAAAGCTTCAACCCATGCGGATATTCGCGCGTCGAGCGCTTTCGTTACCTCCCCTAAAATCGCGTCGACGAGGGCTGGCTTCGACACAAAAGTCGTTTAATTACAAAATCGCGAAAGATTCTTGCGCCACACTGATCATCGAGAACCCAATGCCGCTCAAGGCCGACCTCGACGCCATCGACTGGAAGATCCTGCGTGAGCTTCAGTCGGACGGGCGCATGACCAATGTCGAGCTCTCGAACCGCGTCGGTATTTCGGCCCCGCCCTGCCTGCGCCGGGTCAAGCGGCTGGAGGAGGCAGGCATCATCCGTGGCTATCGCGCGCTGCTCAACGCGCCGGCGCTCGGCCTCGATGTCGTCGCCTTTTGCCTGGTCGGGCTGCATCACCAGGCAGATGCCGAACTGCGCATCTTCGCCGAGCGCACGCGCGGCTGGCCGATCGTACGCGACGCCTGGATGGTGTCGGGCGAGTCCGACTTCCTGCTGCATTGCGTGGCAAGCGACCTCGGCGCCTTCCAGACCTTCGTCATCGAGGAACTGACCTCGACGCCGAACGTCGATACCGTGCGCACCGCGCTCACCATTCGCCGGGTCAAGGACGAAGGCCTGGTCTCGTTCGAGCGCTCCTGAGTCTGGGTGAGCGCCCGTGCGCCGACGAATTCCCGACGTTCGCCACACCGGTGCCGCGTTGGTGTTCGAAAGACGCTGATATACAAGGCTGAACAGCTCTGCCGGATTTCACTGCTTGACTGGGCGCTTGACTGGTTTCTCAAGCAATTCCAGGAAAAATGTGTAACGGTTTTCCGCCCGGAATTGCTTGAGAACAGATGGCACGAGCAACATGAATTCCGGAAGAATCCGCCATGGGAAGGGGACCATGACCCGTTTTGCAAGCCCGGTCTCGGCGCTCATCATCTGCGTGAACGAGGCCGACATGATCGGCCCGTGCCTGGAGAGCATCGATTTCTGCGCGGAGATCATCATCGTCGATTCCGGCTCGACGGACGGCACCGTCGAATGCGTGAAGAGCTATATCGCCAAGGGCTATCCGATAACGCTGCTGCACAATGACTGGCCGGGATTCCCCCGCCAGCGGCAATTCGCGCTCGACCATGCCAACCAGCCCTGGTGCCTCTCGATCGACCCGGACGAGCGTGTCGACGACCGGTTGCGGCAGTCGATCGTGGCCATCACCCAGGCGGCCGGCGGCAAGGCCAGCGGATGGTACATGCGCCGCCGCGACTGGCTGAAGGGCTACGGTTATGCCCATCGCTGGGTGCTGCACAACAGGCTGCTCAGGCTTTTCCGCCGCGAAGGCGCCACCATGGATCTCACCGCGCGGGTCCATGAATCCGTTCGTGTGCCGGGCGAGACCGACACGATCGAAGAGGGTGTCTTGCTGCATCGCCGTGAGATATCGGTCGAGGAGGATCTTGCCCGGGCCAACGCCTATTCCAGCCTCAAGGCGGTGACGCTGGTCGAGAAGGGCAAGAAGCCCGGCCTGGTGCGGTTGGTGCTGTCGCCGTTCGGCAACTTCCTCAAATTCTACCTGGCCAAGCGCTACTTCCTGTGCGGCCGCCATGGCTTCGTCTACTCGATGTCGGTGATGATCTATTCCTTCGCCACCGAGGCCAAGCTCTACGAAGCCTCGCAGCGCAACGACCAGGCGTAGGCCTATGATCCGAGCGCGTCGATGGCAGCGAGCAGGCCGCCGAGATCGTGGTCGTCATGCAAGCGCCTGATAGCGAAGCCAGGCTGAAGTGCCGCCTCACCGTCGACCAGCCAGCCCTGTGCCAGACCCGCGCGTTGGCCCGCCTGCATGTCGGCCAGCTTGTCGCCGACCACCAGGGAGCGCCGGAGATCTAGATCAAGGCGCCTGCCCGCCTCGATCAGCATGCCAGGATTGGGCTTGCGCATCGGATGGTCCGCTATGGCAAGCGGCCCGACGCCCGCCTCGTGATAGGCACAGGCCAGAACCATGTCGACGGACACACCTTGCTCGTTCAGAAGATCGAGCACGCGGCCGTTGACCGCCGCGAAAACGTCCCAGCCGAAATAGCCGCGCGCGATGCCCGACTGGTTGGTCACAACAACGACCGGGATTCCGGCCCGGTTGGCGGCGGCGATCGCCGGCAGCATCTGCGGCCTGAGCTCGATCTCGGCCGGATCGCTGGGATAGTCGGTATCGACATTGATGGTGCCGTCACGGTCCAGCAACAGCGCCGGTGAGCGCGCCGGGAAAACCCGGTCGCCGATCCGCTCCACCCACAGGCCCGGTTCGGTCAGTGGGTGCGGCTTCCCGATCCTGTCAGCCATTCGACAGGCGCGCTTCGACCACTTCGCACAGATGGTGATAGAGGCACAGATGCCCCTGCTGGATGATCGGCGTCGAGGTCGAAGGCACGTTGAGCAGGATGTCGCAGAGCGGCTTGAGCTTGCCGCCGGTGTCGCCGGTCAGGCCGATCACGGTCATGTCCATCATGCGCGCCTGCTCCGCGGCGGCCAGAATGCTCGGCGAATTGCCGCTGGTCGAGATCGCCAAAAGCACGCCGCCGGTCGAGCCATGCGCTTCGACCTGGCGCGAAAACACCGTGTCGAAACCATAATCATTGCCCCAGGCGGTCAGCACCGCGGCATTGGCCGGCAGTGCGATGACATTGTAGGCCTTGCGCTCCTTGAGGAAGCGCCCGACCAGTTCGCCGGCGATGTGAATGGCGTCGCTGGCCGAGCCGCCATTGCCGGCGATCAGGAAGGCCTTGCCCGACGAAAGCGCCGTCACGACGGCGCGCGCCGCCCGCTCCATCTCGCCGGTCAGGTCGCGCTCGACCATAGCTGATATGGCGGCCGCCGAGCGGACCAGATAGTCGTTCAGTTCAGACATGAAACCCTCAATTGGTGCTGCCGCCCGCGCGCATTTTGCCGATGGTGCTGGTGGTGCTCTTGCCGGCGACGAGATCGACCAGCACGACGCGCCCGCCCGCCTTCTGCACCACATCGGCACCGACCACAGTGTCGATCGTGTAGTCGGCGCCCTTGACCAGTATGTCGGGCAGAAGCGCTTCGATCAGCGCCAGCGGCGTGTCCTCCTCGAACACCACCACGGCGTCGACCGAGGCGAGCGCGGCGAGCACGCAGGCGCGATCATGCTGGTCGTTGACCGGGCGGCCCGGCCCTTTCAGTCGGCGCACGGAAGCATCGCTGTTGAGGCCGAGCACCAGCCGGTCGCACTGGCTGCGCGCCGCGTGCAGCAGGCTGACATGGCCGGCATGCAGGATGTCGAAACAACCATTGGTGAAGCCGACGCTCAGCCCCTCCGCCTTCCATGCCGCCACCATGCGCGCGGCCGAGGCCGCGTCGAGGATGGCGTCCTTGTGCGCGGTCGGACCATGCGAGCGGAACAGCGCACCGGCGAGTTCCTCGACGCTCAGCCGCGCGGTGCCGCGCTTGCCCACCACGACGCCGCCGGCGGCGTTGGCGATGGAGGCCGCGGCGACAGGATCGGCGCCGGCGGCAAGCGCCAGCGCGAAGGTCGCGATCACCGTGTCGCCGGCGCCCGAAACGTCGAACACCTCGCGCGCCTGGGTGGCGATGTGGCGTGCCTCATCGGGGCCGACCACGCTCATGCCCTTTTCGCTGCGTGTGGCGACGACGAAGTCGAAGCCGTGCGCCGAAATCAGTTCCCGCGCCGCCGCAACGATCTCGTCATCGGCGAACACCGCATGGCCGACGGCCTCGCCAAGCTCCTTGCGGTTGGGCGTGACGGCGGTCGCACCCGCATAGCGCGCGTAGTCGCGGCCCTTTGGGTCGACCAGCACCGGCTTTCCCGCCTCGCGGCAGATGGCGATCAGTTCGGCGGCGACGCCGTCCAGCAATATGCCCTTGCCGTAATCGGACAAGATGACGATGTCCGCCTGTTTCAACGCGTCCCGGAAACGGCGGCTCAGCTCCGCCCGTTCCGCCTCGCCGAGCGGCTTGATCTCTTCTTCGTCGAAACGCAGCACCTGCTGGTTGAGCGCGCTGAAGCGGCTCTTCGACGAGGTCATGCGGCCGCGCTGCTGCACAAGCCCAGCCGTGTCGGCGCCGAGCTCGCCCAGCATCCGCGCCAGGCTGTCGCCGGCGGTATCGGCGCCGATCACCGAGACCGGAATGGCGCGCGCGCCAAGCGAGACGATGTTGGCCACGACATTGCCGGCGCCGCCCATCGCCGAAGTCTCGCCGCGCCCGTGCAGCACCGGGATCGGCGCTTCCGGCGAGATCCGCTCGATGACGCCATTGACGAAGCGGTCGAGGATGATGTCGCCGACCACCAGCACGGCGACGTCGCCGAAGCGCGCGATGGCGCGGTGCAGTGGCTCGGGAGAAGGCGGATTGTGATTGATCATGTCATCTGCCACGCGCGGGAAACGCCGATCTCAGATAGGTCGAAACACCAGATTTGCGAGGCCGGCCGGTCATGCCTGCCGATATACCGCAATTCGGCACAGCGCAACGCCGGGGGCGGAGGCAAACCCTGACAGGTCAGGTTTTCTGCAGGGCGACGTGGACGCCAAGTCCGACCAGCACCGCGCCGCCGGCCCGCTGCACCAGGCGCTGCGCCCGGCTCGAACGCCGCAGCCGGCCGATCACCAGGCCGGCCAGGAACACGCAGACGATGTCGGCCGAGGAGAACATCAGGTTGACGATGGTGCCCAACACCACGAACTGCAGCCAGACCGGCAAGGCCGCCGAGGCATCGATGAACTGAGGCAGGAACGCCATGAAGAAGATCGCGGTCTTGGGGTTGAGCACCTCGACGGTGATGCTCTCGAAAAACGCCCGGCGGGCCGATTTGCGCTCGATCGTGGGCAGAGCCACGTCGCCCTCGACGCGCTTGCGAAACAGCGAGACACCGAGCCAGATCAGGTAAAGCGCGCCGACCAGCTTGACCGTCATGTAGAGCGGCGGCACGGCGTGGAACAGCACGGACAGGCCGGCGGCAGCGGCAAAGACATGCACATAGCCGCCGAGATGGATGCCAAGTGCCGCCGTCAGCCCCGACCAGCGCCCCCGCGCCATGGTCTGCGCGGCGGCGTAAAGCATGGCGGGACCCGGAATGTAGGCGAAGATCGCCGTGGTGGCGAAGAACGCGATCAGCAGTTCGGTCGACGGCATTTTTTGTCCCCTGTGATCCCGTCGGCGGCGAACCGACAAAAGCGGCAGCTTTGCGGCGCCACTGTGACGCCTGTCTCGCCGCCAGGCAATCGCTGAGATTTCGCTCCATCACCTTCCTACAGGCGCTGCCCCTCATCGCCCTGCTGGGCACTTCTCCCGTATAGTGACGGGCAGAGGATGCCGGCAGGCAGGTGAGGGGCGGCGCCAAGTTCGGTGCTCTACATCACGGCTATGCAACCTGCTTTGTCGACAGCCCGATCAGCCTCCCTTATAAGGACCGGAATCGCACGCAACCAGAGGCCTTCATGATCATCGTCACGGGCGGCGCCGGCATGATCGGCTCCAACATCGTCGCCGCGCTCAACGCCGAAGGCCATGACGACATCCTGGTCGTCGACGACCTCACCGACGGTCACAAGATCGCCAACTTGGCCGATTTGACGATAGCCGACTATCTCGACAAGGACGATTTCCTGGCCCGCATGGAGGCCGGCTCGCTCGGCCGCATCGAGGCGGTCTTCCACCAGGGCGCCTGCTCGACCACCACCGAGTGGAACGGCAGGTTCATGATGGAGGTGAACTACGCCTATTCGAAACGGCTGCTGCATGCCTGCCAGGCGTTGCGCGTGCCCTTCCTCTACGCCTCCTCCGCTTCGGTCTATGGCGGCGGCGCCGAATTTCGCGAGGAGCCGGCGCTGGAACGGCCGCTCAACGTCTACGCCTATTCCAAGAAACTCTTCGACGATTATGTCAGGCGCACGATCTTCGACAGCGATCATTCGCAGGTCGCGGGGCTGCGCTACTTCAATGTCTATGGCCCGCGCGAGGCGCATAAGGGGGCCATGGCCTCGGTCGCCTTCCATCTGTTCAACCAGGTCGAGCGCGGCGAAAATCCGAAACTGTTCGGCGCTTATGATGGTTTCGGGCCGGGCGAACAGAGCCGCGACTTCATCCATGTCGGCGACGTCGCCGACGTCAATCTATGGCTATGGAAGCGTGGCGCGAGCGGCATCTTCAACTGCGGCACCGGCCGCGCCCAGCCGTTCCGGGCCATCGCCGAAACGGTTATCGACACGCTAGGCAAGGGCGAGATCGAGTTCATACCCTTCCCCGACCATCTCAAGGGCAGCTACCAGAGTTTTACCCAGGCTGATATGTCCCGCTTGCGCGCGGCCGGCTATAACGGGCAATTCCGCACAGTAGAAACCGGCGTCAGAGACTATGTCGAATGGCTGAAAGCCCAACGATCCTCGTGATCGGCCCACGCTGGGTGGGCGATATGGTGATGGCGCAGTGCCTGTTCTCGGCGCTGAAGGAACTCCATCCAAACGCCGCGATCGATGTGCTGGCGCCGGCCTGGGCGGCACCGCTGGTCAAGCGCATGCCCGAAATCCGCCAGCAGATCGATTTTCCGCTGCAGCCCGGCGCGCTCGAATTCAGCCATCGCCGCCGCTTCGGCCGCCTGCTGCGCGGCCGCTACGACATGGCTTACATCCTGCCGGGCAGCTGGAAGTCGGCGCTGATCCCGTTCTTTGCCCGCATTCCGCGCCGTTTCGGCAATCTGCGCGAATTGCGCTATGGCCTTTTGACCGACATCGTGCCGCTGCCCGATGCCGTGAAACGGCGCACCGCTCAGGCCTATTTCGGGCTCGCCCAGGGCGGCAGTTTCCGCGCGCCCCGGCTGACCGTGGAGCAGAAAAACCAGGCCGCCCTGCTCGACCGTTTCGGTCTGGCGCCGCGGGAATTCGTGGCCCTCATGCCCGGCGCCGAGTTCGGCCCTGCCAAGCGCTGGCCAAGTGAAAGCTATGCCGGACTTGCCCGCGAATTCATGGGCAAAGGCTTGAAGGTCGCCCTGTTCGGTTCGAAGAACGACCGCGATGTGACGGCGGAGATCGCAGCCCTTGCCCCGGGCGTCGTCGACCTCGCCGGCCAGACGCGGCTGGAGGATGCCATCGACCTGATCGCGGCGGCCAGGCTCGCGGTCTCCAACGACAGCGGCCTGATGCATGTCGCGGCCTCCGTCGGCACGCCGATCGTTGCCGTCTATGGCTCGACCTCGCCTGAAAACACGCCGCCGCTGGCGGAGCGGCGCGAACTGGTCTGGCTCGGCCTGTCCTGTTCGCCCTGCCACCGGAAAATCTGTCCGCTCGGCCACCTCAACTGCCTGAAGACATTGGAAGTCCGGCAGGTCGCCGCAGCGGCCAATCGGCTGCTGGAACTTCCGGCCGCTGCATGAAGGTGCTGATCGTCAAGACCTCGTCGATGGGCGATGTCATCCACACCTTTCCGGCACTCGAGGATGCCTGCCGCGCACGGCCCGATATCGCTTTCGACTGGTGCGTGGAGGAGGCGTTTGCCGGCATTGTCGCCCTGCATCCGGCGATCGGCACCATCCACACGGTGGCGATAAGGCGCTGGCGCAAGAACCTTTTCGACACATACACCTGGCGCGAGGCGGCGGCCTTGCGCCGAACCTTGCGCGAATGCCGCTACGATCTCGTCATCGATGCGCAAGGCCTGCTGAAGTCGGCCCTGGTGGCACGGCAGGCGCGTGCGCCGATCGCCGGATTCGACCGGCCGAGCGCGCGCGAACCCTCGGCCACGCTGTTCTACGACATCGCCTACGCCGTGCCGCGCAAGCTGCACGCCATCGAGCGGACAAGGCGGCTGTTCGGGCTGGCGCTCGGCTATCGGCCCGATCTTTCGACGCTCGACTCCGGCATCGTTGCGCCGGCGGGCACGATCGCGGCCATCGACGGCAAAACCGCCTTCCTGCTGCACGGCACCAGCCGTGAGGACAAGAAATGGCCGGTCGAGGACTGGATCGAAACCGCCCGCCTGCTGGTCGAGCGCGGCCTGACGCCGGTCACCACCTGGTCGAACGAACGGGAGAAGGCGGTGGCCGAAGCGATCGCCGGGGCCGTGCCGTCCACGGTCGTGCTGCCGAAATCGCCGCTGGCCGACGTCGCCGCCATCCTCGGCCACTCGACGCTGGTCATCGGCGCCGATACGGGATTGACCCACCTCGCCAGCGCCTTCGGCCTGCCGACGGTGGCGGTATTTTTAGCGACGGAGCCGGGTTTGACCGGGCCACGTGGGCAATATGCGTCGACGCTGCTGGCCGCGCCGGGGGCGCGTGTGATGCCTGAACAGGTGGTCGCGGAGGCGGAGCGACTTTTAGAGCTCAGCCGGATAAATACCGGGAAAGACTGACTTTTCGATCGAACGATTGGCAGGGTTGGCGCCGCCCCTCATCTGCCTGCCGGCATCTTCTCCCCGTATAGTGACGGGGAGAAGGGGCTGAAACACACGGTCAGCGCCAGCCACTGACAATTGGCGAAATCATCGGCGGCAGCCTCTTTCTCCCCGTCACTATACGGGGAGAAATGCCCGGCAGGGCAATGAGGGGCGGCGCCAACCTCGCGCGAATAGCGCCTGTCAGCGCGGAGCCGCGCCCAGCCGAAGCCCTCAGATAAACTGCACCCGAACGATCTCGTACCCGCGTGCGCCGCCAGGCGCGTTGACCTCGATGGCGTCGCCGACTTCCTTGCCGATCAGCGCACGCGCGATCGGCGAAGAAATCGAGATGCGGCCGGATTTCACGTCGGCTTCCTGGTCGCCGACGATCTGGTAGGTCTTCTTTTCCTCGGTGTCCTCGTCGACCAGCACCACGGTGGCGCCGAACTTGACCTTGTCGCCGCTGAGCTTGGTGACGTCGATCACCTCGGCGCGCGCGATATAATCTTCGAGTTCGTTGACGCGGCCCTCATTGAGGCTCTGCGCCTCTTTCGCTGCATGATATTCGGCATTCTCGGACAGGTCGCCATGCGAGCGCGCCTCGGAGATCGCCTCGATGATGCGCGGCCGCTCTTCCTGCTGGCGCCAGCGCAGTTCTTCCTTCAATGACGCGAACCCCTCGCCTGTCATCGGGACCTTGTTCATAGTGCCTGACCTTTCCTGCCGCCGCCCCCGCGTTTCGGGGGAAGCCTTGTCGTTGGGTACAAAAAGAAAACGGTCCGGCAGCCTCGGGCTAACGGAACCGTTTCACCGCAATTTCCCTGAATATAGCAATCTTTGCGGGCTTTTCACGCTCAAAAATCGGTTTTGTTAAAATCATCCCTTCTTTTGTCAGCCAAGTGGCTGGCGAACAAAAAACGGCCGCGATCGCTCGCGGCCGCTTCGAGAAACCATGGAGGCCCGATCAGCTTCTCATGAAATGTTCGATCTGCTCGGACAGCATGCCGTATTCGCGCGAACCCTTGCCGGCGCGCTTTTCGATCTCGGTCAGCTGCTGCTGGGCGCCTGCCAGGTCGCCGATCTGCAGATGCGCCTCGCCGAGATATTCGCGTACCAGCGTGTAATTCGGGTCGATGCGCAGCGCTTCCTCGTAATAACCGAGGCCGACGGTGACGCGGCCGGAATGGCGGTGCGAGTAGCCGAGATAGTTGAGGATGCGCGGATCCTGCTTGTTGGCGGCAAGAACGAGAACCGAGATCGCCTCGTCATAGCGACCGGCCATCGCCAGCGCATGGCCCGCATCATAGATGCTGTCGTCGTCCAGCATGCCTTCCTTGGGCGGCACGCATTTCTGCTTCTTCTTATCCCAGACCTCGCCCTTTTTGCACTGGGTGACAGTCTGGTCGCTGCCACCGCTGCTGCCGGCGGCAAACGCCGGCACGGCAAGGAACTGCAGGGCGACAAGCGCGCTCGCCGCCTGGATCAGCACTCTTTTATGCATGGAAAACCTCCTGAGGGTGTGACAATGCAACACTAACGCCGAGCGGTCCGCGTTTCATCCCGGAAAAAGCCCGTCTGGAGAACATGAGGTGACGGATGCCGCAAATCCGGTATCATCGCCTCGAATGAGACTGAGCCACGGAGAGGGCCCGTGCAGCGGCGGCTTGAAAAGGACTGGGATCTTACCATCGGCCCCGACACCGTGCGGCTGTTCATTCTCAAGGCCAAGGCGCTGAGTGCGGCCGTCAACGAGGACTATGCCGACGGCGCCGAACACGAGGTCGAGTTCGACGGCGACGGGCATGACAACCACCACCATGACGGCCTTGCCGAGGAAAGCTCGGAAAACCTCACCGAGGAAGAGCTGCGCGAGCTGATCAACGACCTCAATGTCGACGAGGCTGCGGAGCTGATCGCGCTGGCCTGGGTCGGCCGCGGCGACTACGACGCTTCGGAATGGGCCGAGGCGGTGACCGCGGCGCGCGAGCGGGCCAACAAGCGCACGGCTAAATACCTGCTCGGCATGCCGCTGCTCGCCGACCTGCTGGAAGAGGGACTGGAAGCGATCGGCGCGTAACGCAGAGGTAACCGATTGTGATCGGGTCGAAGCGCCTGTCCAGGCAACTTCCAGCCGACCGGCGCCGTTTGTGGGTGATGGCAAAGCTGAGCTTTTCCCGTAATTGCAGGATTGCATTGGCCATGGCCTTCACGGCTCTGCTGGTCATGCCGGCCGACGCCAAACATCGTTACAAACACCACAAGTCGCTGACCCCGCGCGTGGAGCAGCCGCTGACTCAGCGGGCCGATCAGCCGCTGAAACAGCGAGGCAAGCGGCAGTTGAGAGCGCGGGCCAGGCAGCATCTGACGCCAAATCCGGCACCGCTGAAAACGCAGGATCCTCGGCCATCCGCCGATGTTCCGGTGCCCGAGCCACGTCCGGCGGCCGCTCCAAAGGTAGACGCTCCGAAGCCGCAAGATCAGAACACTGAAGGCCCAAAGAGCGGCGGAGCGCCCGATCTGCCCAAGGACGAAGAGGCCCATCGGAAAAGCCTGACACCACCCGAACCACCAGCCGAAACGGAAAGCGAGCCCGAGCCGCCAGCCGTGGTGCCAATACCGACGCCAAAGCCCGGCACCACGACGCCCGAGCCTCAGCCGCCGGCCGTCGCCCCGCAGCCGACGCCAAAGCCGGCGGACGCGGGCGACGAGGAGAAGATGCTGCCCGATCCACGCTCGGCCGCTCTTCCCGCAGATAAGATGCCGGAGGAGGAAGTCGCCTGCCGCGAGCGCCTGAAGACGCTCGGGGTCGAATTCGAGGAGCACAAAGCCGAAAGCAACCCCGAAATCGGCTGCTCGATCCCCTATCCCATCGTGCTGAAGTCGCTTGGCAAGTCGATCGCGATTTCCCCCGGCGCCGAGCTCAACTGCCCGATGGCCGAGGCGGCGGCGCGTTTTGCCGCCGACGTCATCCAGCCGGCGGCAAAGGCCGAATTCGGCGCCGACCTGAAGTCGATCGGCCAGGCGTCGGCCTTCGTCTGCCGGCCGCGCAACGGCACGCGCAAGCTGTCGGAACATGCTTTCGGCAACGCGCTCGACATTGCCAGCTTTACGCTATCCGACGGCAAGACGATCGAGGTCGGGCTGGCGCCGCCGGAAAAGGACGCCAAATTCCTCGACGCGGTGCGCAAGGCTGCCTGCGGCCCGTTCAAGACCGTGCTCGGCCCCGGCGCCGACGCCGACCACGCACTGCATTTTCATTTCGATCTCGAACCGCGCCGGCATGGCGGTACGTTTTGCCAGTGAGCGGAACCTCCGCCGCATTTTAGCCGCAGGCGTGAACGCGGGCGCTGAGTTTTCCTTTACCCTTGATCGTTAAAATGCCGGATATCCGGACCATGATCCCGAAAAGTGGAAACCGGTTTTCGCGAAAGATCATGGTCAGGCAAGGATAGAACCTGATCGTGATCAGGTTCGGGACAGGATTTCCGCCAATGGCCGGCACATTTCGCGCCGTTTTCCTCGCCGCAGCGCGCCAATTGAAACTTGCTGCGTTGCTGGCCGCCAGCCTTGCACTGGCTGCGGTTTCGGCCTGCAACACCGGCAGCGTGCTGTCGTTGCAGCCTGCCGTCGATGTCGGCTCGCAGACCGCGGCCGTGCCGCAATATACGGGCTTGCAGAGACTAGTTCCATCCAATCCCTATATGACGCAGGCCGCCTATCCGCGCATGGATGAGCCGATGTCGCCGCTCGAGCAGATGCCGGCCAGCGAAACCGATTGCCGCCAACAGCTGAAGCGCCTCGATGTCGCCTACACCGACCTGGCGCCGATCCACGAAGGCCAGTGCGGCATCGACTATCCGGTCAAGGTCTCGGCCATCGGCGGCGTCCAGATGAAACCCGCAGCGACGCTGACCTGCGACATGGCCGCCACCTTCGCCGCCTGGACGAAGAACGAACTCGTTCCCTCAGCCCGCTGGCGTTACTTCTCCGGCGTCAAGACCATCCATCAGGGCTCGAGTTACTCCTGCCGCAACATCGCCGGTGAAGGCGTGCTATCCGAGCACGGCAAGGGCAACGCGCTCGATGTCATGAGCATCGAACTCAACAATGGCGACGACATCGACGTGCGCAAGCCCGGCCTGTTCGCCTTCCGCACGCGAGGCTTCCTCAACAATGTGCGCGCCGACGGCTGCCAGTATTTCACCACGGTGCTTGGCCCCGGCTACAATTACGATCACCGCAACCATTTCCACTTCGACATCAAGAACCGCAAGAGCGGTTATCGCGCCTGCCGCTGATCGCACAGCCGAACTTCGTCATCACAGGTCTTCGCCCCATCGCTTCGCTGCGTGATGACGAAGACATGGTCACCGGTCATAAGAAAGACACCTGGCTCTACCCATAGGACTCTGGCCCCACCGGCGGAACCTGCATAGACCCTGACGACATGGGGAGCAAATGAGCCAACGAAGCCTTCGACGACGCCTGACGATATGGCTTGCCGCGCTATTGGCCGCCTATGTGGTGCTCGCCTATGTCGCCGCGCCGGAATTCTGGACATTCCGTGACCGCGGCTTTCGCGACCAGCGCTTCGAGATGGTCACCCACACGCGGCAAGGCATTCCCGGCGACCCCATCAATGTCGGCCTGGTCGGTACGGAGAAGGAGTTGGTGCACGCTTTCGCTGTCGCCGGCTGGGACACCGCGGACGCCGTCACATTGAGGACCGCCATTGATATCGGCGAGAGCGTTCTGTTTTCCCGCCCCTATCCCGACGCACCGATGAGCCGCCTGCTGTTCGAGGGCCGCGCCCAGGAACTCGCTTTCGAAAAGCCGGTCGGTGACAGCGCCGACCGGCGCCATCACGTCCGCTTCTGGCAGACGGATACGGTCGGCGACGACGGAAGGCCGCTCTGGCTGGGTGCTGCCAGCTTCGATCGCGGCGTCGGCCTGAGCCATGACACGGGCGCCATCACCCATCATATCGGTCCCGACATCGATGCCGAGCGCGACTTCATGATCGGCGATCTGAGTGCCTCCGGCCTGCTGCTCTCGACCAGCGACCTGGCGGGCATTGGCCCCACCAAGACCGGCCGCAATGGTGGCGGCGACCCTTATTTCACCGATGGCAAGGCGATCGTCGGCGTGCTGAAGCAATTGCCATGACCGGAGATCAGGTCGTGGCGATGACGATCTTGCCGAACGGCCCCTTCTCCAGATGCTCGAAGGCGCGCGGCACCTCGTCGAAACCAAAGACCTTGTCGATGACCGGCCTTATCGCCAGCGCCTCGATCGCCTGGTTCATACGCTCGAAGGCGCGGCGGTGGCCGACCGAAATGCCTTGCACGACAATCCGGTTGCGCAGGAAGGGCACGATCGGAAAGCTGAGCTCCATGCTGCCCAACAGGCCGATGACCGACAACCTGCCGTCGGCGGCCAGCGCGTCGAGTGAGCGCCGCGCATTGCCGCCGCCGACCATTTCGAGGATATGGTTGACGCCGGCGCCACCTGTCAGCTCGCGCGCCGCTTCGTCCCATGCCGCCCTGGTGCGGTAGTTGATCACTTGCCAGGCGCCGAGCGTCCTTGCCCGCTCGAGCTTGCCGTCGCTGCTTGACGTGACGATGGCGCGCAGGCCGAAGGCGTGGGCGAATTGCAGCGCAAACAGGGAGACGCCGCCCGTGCCCTGGATCAGAATGGTCTGGCCAGGCACCGGTCTTGTCGCCTCGGCCATCGCGAACCAGGCCGTCAGCGCCGCGATCGGCAGCGTGGAAGCCTCGGCATCGCTGAGCGACGGCGGCGCCAGCACGGCGGCGTCCTCATGCAGGAGCAGGTAGTCGCTCAAAGTGCCGGGCAGCGACGATCCCAGCGTGTGCTGGTGCAGCACCGGCGGCGCATCGCCATCGGGCCAATCGGCAATCACCTGCCCCAGCACGCGCTGGCCGGTCTTGAAGCGGCTGACAGCGCCGCCGACTGCCACCACTTCGCCCACGGCATCCGATGTCGGGACGAACGGAAAGGCTAGATCGGGGATCAGCACGCCATCGACGATCATCCTGTCCTTGTAGTTCAGCGATATGGCCTTGATCCGCACCAGCAGGTCATGCGGCCCGGGCTCGGGAATCCTCCCTTCGGCCAATTCCAGCCTGGGCAGGCCAAAGCCGGTCATCCGCCAGGATCTGTTGATGTCGCTGCTCATTGCGTCTGCTCCCGATTGCATGGCTGGCGGGATATTTACGCCGTTTCACTATGGAAAAAAGCGCTTCCATGATCCATAATCGGAAACGAATTGGTGAGCAGATTTCTACAATAGGAATAGATCGATGGAATCCGCGGATCTGCAAGGCGTCGTCGCCTTCGTTCAAACGATTGAGGCAGGAAGCTTCACCGGCGCCGGAGAGCGGCTGCGGGTGACGAAATCGGCGGTCGGCAAATCGGTCGCGCAGCTTGAACAGCGGCTTGGCATCCGCTTGCTCAACCGCACGACGCGCAGCCTCAGCCCGACGAACGAAGGCCTGTGCTACTATGAAGCCTGCGTCAGGGCGCTATCCGAGATCGAAGCCGCCCAGGCGCTGCTCGCCTCGCGCCGCCAGGTGCCCTCGGGCCGGCTTCGGGTCGACCTGCCGTCGGCCTTCGGCCACCGCTGCGTGGCTCCCGTGCTGTTCGACATTTCCAGGCGATTTCCCGATCTGGCCATGGAGATTTCCTTCAACGACCGCCGCGTCGACCTCATCGAGGAAGGCATCGACCTTGCGATCCGCATGGGCGACCTCGACGACAGCCTGTCGCTGGCCGCACGCCGGCTCTATACCCAGCGCTCTGCCATATGCGCCGCCCCCGCCTATCTCGACAGAAACGGCAGGCCGCGAACGATCGAGGATCTCGCCGGCCATGACCTGATCGGCTACACCCGCAACGGCGTCGCCCACGCGTGGAGCATCAGGCAGGCCGATGGCCATGTCGCGAAGTTCACGCCGCGGGCAAGGCTGGTGCTCGACAATGGCGAGCCGATGCTGGGCGCGGTCCTTGCCGGTTGCGGCATCACCTTCCTGCCGACCTGGCTGGTGGCGGACAGTCTCAAGAGCGGCGCGCTGGAAATGGTGCTGATGGACACGCTGGTCGAAAACATTTCCGTCCATGCCATCTGGCCGGTGACACGCGCCTTGACGCCCAAGGTGCGGGTCGTTGTCGACGCGCTGGTTGCGCATTTCTCGTCGCCGCCCTGGGATGCCGCCTGATCGACCCGCATTTGCCGTCATCTTTCTAAAATGGTCGCCGACTATTTTCGAAAGCCGTGCGGCAATGCTATTGAGCCCTCATGCTATACGTTGAAATCGCCACCGTGGTCGTCCTCATCTGCGTGAACGGCCTTCTGTCGATGTCCGAACTCGCCATCGTCTCATCGCGGCCGGCTCGCCTGAAGGCGATGATCGACCGCAACGTCAAAGGCGCCGGCCGCGCTTTGGCGCTTGGCTCCAATCCCGGCAAATTCCTGTCCTCCGTGCAGATCGGCATCACGCTGGTCGGCGTGCTCTCGGGCGCCTTTTCCGGCGCCACGCTCGGCCAGAGGCTGGCGCAATCCCTGGCTTCGACAGGCGTCCGCGAGAACATCGCCGATCCGCTCGGCGTCGGCATCGTCGTGGCCATCATCACCTATGCCTCGCTGATCATCGGCGAACTGGTGCCCAAGCAGATCGCGCTGCGCGATCCCGAGCGGGTCGCGGTGCGCGCCGCGCCGGCAATGACCATCCTCGCCACCGTCTCGGCCCCTCTGGTCTTCCTGCTCGATATTTCGGGCCGTGCCCTGCTCTGGCTGCTCGGCCAGCACGGCGAAAGCGAGGAAAAGGTCACCGACGAGGAGATCAGGATGCTGGTCGCCGAGGCCGAGCATCACGGTACCATCGAATCCGACGAGCGGCGCATGATCGCCGGCGTCATGCGGCTTGGCGACCGCGCCGTGCGCGCCGTCATGTCGCCGCGCACCGATGTCGACTGGATCAACCTGCAGTCCGATGAAACCACGATCCGCAAGCTTCTGATGGACACCCAGCATTCGCGCCTGCCCGCCGGCGACGGCGGGGTGGACGCCATGATCGGCGTCATCCAGACGCGCGACGTGCTGGCCGCGCTGCTCGGTGGCCGCGCACTCGACCCGCGCAAGTATGTGCGCGCGGCTCCCATCGTGCACGACCAGGCCGATGCGCTCGATGTGCTGCAGAAGCTGAAGGAGAGCGACGTGCCGATGGCGCTGGTGCATGACGAATACGGCCACTTCGAGGGCATCGTCACCCCCGCCGACATTCTGGAAGCCATCACCGGCGTCTTCCGCTCGGACCTCGAGGCCGGCGAGGAAGAAAACGCCGTTCAGCGCGACGACGGCTCATGGCTGCTTGCCGGCTACATGCAGGCCGACGAGATGGCCGAGGTGCTGGGCATCGACCTGCCGGAAAACCGCGACTACGAGACCGTCGCCGGCTATGTGCTGTCGCACATGCACCATCTGCCGGCGACCGGCGAATGCGTCGATGCTCAGGGCTGGCGCTTCGAGGTGGTCGACCTCGACGGCCGCCGCATCGACAAGCTGATCGCCACCCGCCTGCCCAGCGGCCACCGCGAGGTGGCGCGCTGACGGTTCAAGTGTCCAAGGAGATCTACTGCTCCGCGAAAGCGCGCGCGAATGAATCGAGCATCGGCCGCGCGAGATACTCCAGGAAAGTCCGGTCGCCGGTGCTGATGAACGCCTCGACCGGCGTCCCGGGATAAAGTTGATCGCGCCTCACGCCGGGCGGCAGGTCGGCGGCAATCGTCAGCTTGGCGCGGAAATAGGGTTCACGCGAGGTCTGGTCGATGAGCCGATCCGCCGAAATCCGTGTCACGGTGGCTGAAACCTCTGGCGTGAGCCGCGAATTCAAGGCGGACAATCGCAGTTTCGCCGGCTGACCGACGCGGACCTGATCGATGTCCTTCGGCCGCAGTCTCGCGTCGACGACAAGGCCCGACGCGGTGGGCAGGATCTCCATGATCTTTTCGCCGGGGGCAATCACACTGCCCTTGGAATTGTAGGTCGACGACACCACGATGCCCGCTGCCGGCGCCTTGATCGTCGTTCGCCGCACCACCGCCTCCGCCGCCCTGGTCTGTTCCTCGACGTCGGCCAGATTGGAGCGAACGTCGTCGAGTTTCGTCAGCGCCTCCTCGACGCGTTGCGTGGTCAGGCGCTCGGTCTGCTCCTGGGCTTCGACGATCTGGGTGTTGGCCGTCGCGAGATTGGCCTCCAGCGCCCCGGCCTGCCCGACGAGATCGGCCTCGCTGCGCAATAGCTGGGAGTATTCGGTCCGGTTGGTGAGGCCCCTGTCCAACAAGCTGGTCTTGATGCCGAGTTCTTTCTTGACGACTTCGGCTTGTTGCTGAATGGCCTGTTTCTGGGCCTGCAATCCCGTTACCGACTGCCGGTGCATGGCGGCCCGTTGTGCCAGGATCGATTTTTCCGACCGGAACCGGGCGAGCCTGGCGTCGAATTCCTTCTGCTGCTCTCGAATCAGGATTTCGAAATCGTGCTGGAAAGGCGCGGGCGCCGCTTCGGCGATTGGCGCCAGCCTGTCCAACCCGTCGCGTTCCGCCTCCAGCCGCGCCGCGCTCGCCCTGAGCGCGATCGACTGTCTCGTCAGCCGGTTGAGCTCGGCCTGCGCGGCCGTTGGATCCAGCACGATCAGATCCTGGCCCAGTTGCACGCGATCGCCTTCATGGACCAGCAACGCCTGGACGATACCGCCCTCGCGATGCTGGATCTGGATGTTGCCGCCGGTTGCCGAGATCGTGCCTTGCGTGATCACCGCTCCCGACAAGGGCGCGCTGACGGCCCAATAGCCGAAGCCGCCCGCCAGCAGCGCTATGGCAGCATAGCCGGTGAGGGCCACGCGTCTTATGTCGGTGCGAGGCTGGTTATCCCAGGCGATGCTCTGTGTCGTCATCTTCAGGATCCGAAGCTGCCATGCGCGCGGATCGTCGGGGCGAACGACCCGGTCACCACCGTGCTCTGCTGGACGCCCTTGCCGACGACCGACCGCCGCAGCATCTCGCTGCTTGGGCCGAAGGCTTCGATCATGCCGCCGCGCAAGAGCATCACGCGGTCGCAAGCAGCCGCGATCGAAGGCTGATGGGTGATCACGACGACCGTGACGCCGGCCGTCCGCGCAGCCGAAAGCACCGCCTCGAGCGCGGCCTCGCCGCTGCCGTCGAGATGGGAACTGGGCTCGTCGAGCACCAGGATCCGCGGATTGCCGTAGAAGGCGCGCGCCAGCCCGATACGCTGGCGCTCGCCGCCCGACAGCGTCCTGTCCGACGGGCCGATCATGGTCTGGTAGCCATCGCGCTGCGCCAGGATCAACTCATGCACCTGGGCACGCCTTGCCGCATCGACGATCGCTCCGTCATCCGCCTCCGGGTCGAAGCGGGCGACGTTTTGCGCGATCGATCCTGGAAAGAGCTCGACCTCCTGCGCGAGGTATCCGACATGCTTTCCGAGCTGGCTTTCGTCCCAGGTCCCGAGGTCGGCGCCGTCGATCCTGATTGAGCCGCCGGTCGGCTGTGCGGCCCCCACGAGCAACCGCGCCAGCGTCGATTTGCCGGCGCCGCTCGGGCCGACGATGGCCAACGCTTCGCCGGCGCCGATGGCAAAGGTAAGCCGCTTGAGAATGGGCTCCGTGCCGGGTCGGGCATTCGGCGCCATGAAGAAAACGTCCTGCGCGGAAATCGCACCTGCCGGATCGGGCAGGACAAGTTTTCGCGCCTCGGCCGGACGTGCCGCAAGCGCCTTCTCCAGCCGTGTCCACGCGCGCCGGGCGTCGGCGATCTGCCGCCAGGCGCCGATCAGTTGGTCGAGCGGCTGCAGCGCCCGCGACGACACCAGCGACGAAGCGAAGATCATGCCGGCCGTCATCTGCCCTCGAAGCACCAGCCATGCACCGGCGCCGAGGATCGCCAGCTGCAGCATCATGCGCAGCGCCCGCGAGGCGCCGCTGAAGATCGCATTGGCGCTCGAAGAACGGTCGTGGAAGGCGAGCGCAGCCGCTACATGCCGTGCCCAGACCCGCGAGGCGTTCTCCACCATGCCCATGGCGCGCAGCGTCTCCGCATTGCGGGCAAAGGCCTGTTCCGCCTGGCTGGCCAAGGCCGAACGCTCCGTGGACAAGGCGTCGTTCCTGCCAATGGCAAGCTGGTTGGCCGCGACCAGGAAAAGCAGAAGCACCGCGCCGGCGACCGTCACCCAGAACAGCACCGGATGGATCAGATAGAGCAAGGCGAGGAAGACCGGCGCAAAGGGCAGGTCGAACAGCACCGCCACGCCGCGCGACCTGATGAAGGCACAGACCGAGGCGAGGTCGCGCAGCGGCGACAGACCGGCATATTTTGCGCCGAGCGAAATGGCGAAGGTGCTGGCACCCAGCTTCCGGTCGACCGTCGCCGCGACGCGCTGCGTGTAGACGGCGCGGATCGCATCCAGCAGCCCGAGGAAGGCGAGCGCGAGAACCGCGATGCCCGAAAGATAGACGAGCGTCTCGACGCTGGAGGACGGCAGCACACGGTCATAGACCTGCAGCAGGTAGAGCGGGATCACCAGCAGCAGGATGTTGATCAGCAACGAGAAGACGCCGACATCGGCGATGGCGCGCATGAAGACCGGACGCAGGCCCGACGGTCCAGTCATTTCCGCTTTCCCCACCGCTGCATGACCCCGGGACCTTACGCGTGGCCTCCGAATTCCGAGCCGTTGTGCAGCGTGCTGCTGGCGATGCTGTGCGTGGCGCTGCTGCTGTGCAGAGCGCTCGCCGGCGCGTTGTCCAACGTATAGGCGCGGATGTAGTCGATCTTCATCTCGGCTGGCGTCGCCAGATGATCGGGCGGAGAGCCGGCGAAACCGCCGACCGCGAGATTGACCAGCATGTACATGGGCTTGTTCATGTCGGATGGCGTCGCCGCTTCCGCGACCTGAACACCATCATAAGTCCAGACGAGCTTCTCCGGCGTCCACAGCACGCCATAGGTGTGGAAGCCGGCGGTGTCCATGGTATTCACCGTCGACGTCACCTTGGTGTGCGTTCCCGTTTCATTTGAGTGCGCCGTCATGATCAACGAGTTCGGGTCCTGTCCGCGCGTCTCCACCACATCCAGTTCCGGCGGCCACGAGCCGTCTTCCGGCAGCAGCCAGAAGGCTGGCCAGGCGCCGGCGTTCTCGGGCAGGTCGGCCCGCATTTCGAAATAGCCATAGGTCTGCGAGAACGAGTCATGCGTCGTCAGGACGCCGGACGTGTATTCGTAATTGTTGATGAGAGGCTTGATGTCTGCCGGCGCCTGAGCCGCGGTGATGGTGAGCACGCCGTTATCGACGCTGAACGGGTGGACCGAACTCGTCGGTGCGTAATTGGCGTTGATGTACCACTGCAATTCGGCATTGTCGCTCAAAGTGCTGCCGTTCGGCGCTCCCCATGAGAAATTGGTGTCCCACGTGCCGCCCTGGGCATTGTGAAGATTGAGCGTGTTGAAATCGTCGCTGAAGGACAGCTTCATTGCGGACATGTCGATCGGCAATTCGAACTGGCCGGGCTGCAGCTTGTCGACGGTCGTGTCCTTGAACTCGAGGATCTCGCCGGATCCGAGGTTCAACAACACGTTCGATCCCGCCTGGACCATGTTCGAGTGGATGGCGTCGAACGAAGTGAACCCATAGCCATTGAGGCGTACGGTATCGGTGGCGGCAAAATTCGCGATCAGATCGCTTCCGTCGCCTTTCGAGACGATGAACGTGTCGTAACCGCCGCCGCCGTCGATCAGCACATCGTTTCCCGCGCCGCCGTCCAGCGTCTGGTGTCCGGCGGTGGCGGTGATGATGTTGTCCAACCCATTTCCGAAGGCGTAGTTATTGGGGTTTGTGACGATGAGGTTCTCGACATTGTCGGGAAGCTTGTAGCTCATCCATGTGCTGATCGTGTCGATGCCCGCCCCGGCGGCCTCGGCCACCTTGTTGCCCGCCCCATAGAGGTAATAGATGTCATCGCCGGTGCCACCATGCATCGTGACGTTGACATTGCCTGCTCCGTAGAGCGAGTCGTTTCCCGCACTGCCGTACAAGTCCGGGCCGGCCCCTGGCGCCGAGAACCAATGGTTGGAGGCGCCGCTATAGGGAAGAGGAACACCCACGGCGTTGACGAAGAAGCTCATCGGACAAATCCTCCTCGTGACGCCTGGCCACCTTGTGTCGTTCGATTCCAGGCGACCGCACCCGGACCAACGTTGCCATGCGAGATATCGTTCCAGGAACTTGCCATATAGTCTGCCATTGCATCGATCATTCGGTGACATTCTCTGAGCGGACAGCACAACAGACCAACAATTGGTCCATAGATCGTAATCAGGCGGGCGAAATATTTAATAAAAATTTCACGATACGGGCCGATCTACTTGCGGTCATGCCTGTTTCAGGTCACCCGGAGCGCTCTCTGCTGTCTGGCGAGGCCGTGCAATTGCCGCTCCGGGAAATAACGCGTTGCCGCACCGGCTGACGATTGAGATGGTCGACCTCGACGGCCGCCGCATCGACAAACTGATCGCCACCCGCCAGCCCAGCGGCCATCGCGAAGCGGTGCGCTGACTGTCGTAGTGTGCGACCTGCCCTCAGACAGCGGCCTCGATCGGCTCGGCAAGCCTGGGATTTGAACGCGCCGCGATCAGGCAACTGGCCACGATAAGGCCGGCTCCCGCCAGCGTGGTCCAGGTCACCGCCTCGTCGAAAAAGAGGAAGCCAAGCGCGATCGCCCAGATGAAGGCCGAGTACTCCGTCGGGATCAGATATTGCGCTTCGGCCCGCGCGTAAGCCCAGCTCATCAGGAACTGGCCGGCGAGCGACAGCGCCGTCACCCCGGCGAGCGGAAGCCAGAGTTCTCGAGGCAGGGCAACGGCGAGCCAAGGTGCCGCGAGACCGAGGATGACCGCCACGCAAAGATTCTGGAACAGCATGATCTCGATCGGCTTGGCCACCAGTGCCTGCTGCCGCGCAAGGATCAGATTGTAGGCGTAGAACACCGTCGATACCAGCACCGCCGCTGTGCCGAGCAAGGCATCCTTGGCATGGTTCGCCTGCCCGAACTGGCCGCCCACGATGATTGCGACGCCCGCTATGCCGGCCAATGAAGCCCAGATCGCCCGCCGCTGTATTCTTTCGCCGAGCAGCAGCGCGGCCAGCAGCAGGGCAAACAGCGGCGCGACGAAGCTGAGCCCGATCGCCTCGGCCAGCGGCAGCCTGGCGAGCCCCCAGAAGAAGGACAGCAAGACGACGCCGACGACCGCGGCGCGCAGCGCATGCAGCCTGAGCACGGAAGGCGTGGGCAGCCTGCGTGGCCCAATCGACCAGCCAGTAGCCGCGACCACGGTCGCCAGCATGCTGCGCCACAGCACCGTGTTGTAGACGCCGACCGCGATGACCAGCACCTTCATGGCCGCGTCCATCCCCGACAGCAGGAAGATGCCGAGCGCGCAGACAAGCACCGGGACCATGGGAGAAACGACGCCTGCCAGGCTGGATGACTTCACGAGGCCCCCTCATGTGGTGGATCGCAGCCGGATATATCAGGACCAATCGGCGGGGCCAGATGGCAGCCCAGCCGATATGGCGGTCCACATTGCTGCTGTGATCTGGGACCTGAACTTTTTTGCCACGCCTGTCGATTCCGCCATTGCCCGTTCGTCATATGATTGAACCAACCCAACCAAGGAGAAGACCATGCGGTTCATGATGCTGATGATCCCCGGCGGCTACGCGGACGCCGCACCCGATGTCATGCCCAGCGCCGAGGCGGTGGAAGGGATGATGAAGTACAATCACGAACTGAAGAAAGCCGGCGTGCTTCTGGCGCTCGACGGCCTGCATCCGCCGTCCGCCGGGGCGCGGGTCAGCTACAAGGGCGGCAAGCCTGTGGTCGTCGACGGCCCCTTCGCCGAGGTCAAGGAAGTGCTGGGCGGCTATTGGGTGATCGACGTGCGCTCGCGCGATGAGGCCATCGAATGGGCCTGTCGCTGCCCCGCCGGCGAGAACGACGTGATCGAAATCCGCCAAGTCTTTGAAATGAGCGAATTTCCCGAGGACGTTCAGAAGGTGGCGGAAGGTTTTGGCGAGCTGAAGGGTTGACCGCCAACGCAACCATCGAGGCCGTCTGGCGGATCGAGCAGCCGAAGCTCACCGCCAGATTGGCGCGCACCCTCAGGGATGTCGGGCTGGCCGAGGAAATCGCGCAGGACGCCTTCCTGCTGGCGCTGGAGCGCTGGCCTCGCGACGGCATCCCGCCCAACCCGGCCGCCTGGTTGACGCAGGTCGCCAGGAACCGCGCGCTCGACCGGCTGCGCCGCACCACCATGATCGACGGCAAGCATCGCGAACTCGCCATCGACCTCGCCGAACTGGAGCGCGAGATGCCCGACATCGGGGCGGCGCGCGACGAGGATATCGACGACGACCTCCTGCGGCTGATCTTCACCGCTTGCCATCCCGTCTTGCCCGCCGAGCAGCGCGCCGCACTGGCCTTGCGGCTCTTGGGCGGGCTGTCGACGCCGCAGATCGCCCGCGCCTTCCTGGTGCCCGAAGCCACAGCGGCCCAGCGCATCGTGCGCGCCAAGCGAACCCTTCGCGATGCCGCCATCCCGTTCGAGACGCCACGCGCGGAAGAGCGGCGCGACCGCCTCGCCGCCGTGCTGGAGGTGGTTTACCTCATCTTCAACGAGGGCTATGTGGCCACCACTGGACCGGACTGGTTGTGCACCGATCTATGCGCCGAGGCGCTGCGCCTCGGCCGCTCATTGGCGGCGCTGATGCCTGACGAGCCCGAGGTGCGGGGGCTGGTGTCGCTGATGGAGTTCAACGCCTCGCGCTTCGCGGCCCGCACCGGCGCAACGGGCGACCCGATCCTGCTGCTCGACCAGGACCGCGGCCGGTGGAACTGGTCGCTCATCCGGAGCGGCCTCGACGGCCTGAATCGCGCCATGGCCCTGACATCAGCGCCCGGCCCCTATCTGCTGCAGGCGATGATCGCGGCCTGCCATGCCCGCGCGGTCACCGCCGCCGACACTGACTGGATCGCGATATCGGCCTACTACCAGGCGCTTGCGCTCTCGGCTCCCTCGCCGATCGTCGAGATCAACCGCGCCGTGGCGGTCGGCATGGCGTTCGGCCCGGCGCAAGGCCTCGCCATCGTCGAGGCGCTGAAGGACGAGCCGCGCCTGAAGGACTCGCATCTCCTGCCCACGGTGCGCGGCGATCTCCTGGAGAAGCTCGGCCATCGGGCGGAAGCCAGCGCCGCGTTCCGCCAGGCCGCCCAATTGACCGGCAATGACAGGGAACGCGCCCTGCTGCTCGCCCGCGCCACGGCAGCCGCCGATCGCGACCTTTAGCTGGCCGTTCGCCGCCGCGCCAAGCGGTTTGGTAGGCGTGGCGTTTCAAGCTAACTTTCAGGCGCGCCGCAACTTCTTCGCAAGAACCCCGACGAAAAAAGGGCGGCGCAAGCGCCGCCCCGTATCCTTGGGAGGACAATCCGATCCGGCGGATCAGGCCGCCTGGGCTTCGCCGGCGACGGCATCGGCGGCACGAGCGGCCTTCAGCACCTTGGCCCACCAGGCGACGTCGTTGACCAGCGCGGTGGCGGCCTGGTTCAGGTGCTCGAGCTCCTCGAGCTTCTTCTCACCCTGGCGGACGGCAAGGAAATCGCCCCAGGCGATATGGACGGCGGACTTGACCGGCGCCATCTGCAATTCGACGGCGTGGAGACGAAGCTGTTCGACGGCGCGCGAGCCACCGACACTGCCATAGCCGACGAAGCCGGCCGGCTTCTTGTTCCACTCATTGGCGGCGTAGTCGATGGCATTCTTCAGCACCGCCGTCGGGCCGTGATTGTATTCGGCGGCGGTGAAGATGAAGCCGTCGAATCCGGCGACCTTCTTCTGCCAGCGCTGTGCGACTTCGTTCTGCGACGGCGCCCAGGCGGAAGACGCGACCTCATCGAAGAAGGGCAGCGGAAAGTCGCGCAGATCGACGATTTCGACATCGATATCGGCATGTGCCTTGGCGATCTTGGCGATCCACTGCGTCGGCACGTCGGCGAAGCGGGCGGCGCGCGTCGAACCGACGACAATGGCGATTTTGGGCTTGGACATAAGGGGCTCTCCTTGCAGGAATTTTTGGTATCGTTTGGATACCGGCGCTATATGTGATACTGTCAAACTGGCGCGCAAGGAGGCACGTTTTTGTTACTGAGGCACCCGCATAACACCGAGGACTGCCGGGCCGTGTCGGAGATCCTGCAACGCGTCGGCGACAAATGGACCGTGCTCGTGGTCGGCAAGCTTGGCGGTGGACCGCTGCGTTTCAACGAGCTGCGCGCGGCTGTCGGCGGCATCTCGCAGAAGATGCTGACCACCACCTTGCGCGGCCTGGAGCGCGACGGCTTCGTCACCCGCAAGGTGTTTCCGACCATCCCGCCGCGCGTCGATTACGAGCTGACGGAGCTCGGTCACGAGCTGCTGGTACCGGTCGGCGCGCTTGGGGATTGGGCACGCAAGAACACTCAGCGCGTCCAGTCGGCGCGCGCCAGATTTGACGAGATGCAAGCCTGAAGCCCTTGCGCGGCAAGGAGTCCGGAGTTTCGCACTGAGCGGCGCTGCGTGTTTGCAGGCGAGGTCATGATTTCCTGAAGGACATCTGGGAATTTGTCTGTGGCGCTCGAGCCGGCCCACACGTGCCCGGCTCCTCGCGACTGTGACCGCATTCCAAAGGCAGCCGGTCAGGCTCTCGGTGCCATGGTCCCGCAAGGCGTCGAGCCGCAGATCGTGCACGTCGCTGTCCACTCCTTCACACCAGCCGTGTCATGCACACAGGCGGTGCGCCCAAGGTCCTGTTTGACTTCAGCATAAGCGGTCATGCCGAGCAGGCAGGCGAGCGCGGCGAGAGCCGCCGCAAGCCAGCCGTTCAATAGGTGTTGACGCATTGTCTTCCTCCGACGCCCGCAGAATTAGCCGGGGAGGCAACGGCAGGATGTCGCTGAACGCATCGCCCGCTCGGGCGATGTTACAAACGTCCCTGATTGGCGGTATCGAATCAGCTCTCGGCCGGGACGGCCTTCGGCTTGCCCTCGCCATCGAGCGCCACCATGACGAAATCGGCGTGGGTGACCTTTTCCATCAGGTCGGAGAGATAACGTTGTGCCCAGGCCTCGACCTTGAGCGTCATCGAGGTGCGGCCGACGCGTTCGACATGGGTATAGATGCACAGCGTGTCGCCGATCTTCATTGGCTTGGCGAAGGACATCTCCTTGACCGCCGCCGTCACCACGCGCCCCCTGGCGCGCTCGGCGGCGCGGATGCCGCAGGCAAGGTCCATCTGCGCCATCACCCATCCACCAAAAATGTCGCCGGCGGCATTGGCGTCCGAAGGCATGGCCAGCGTGCGCAGCGTCAGGTCTCCGATCGGCCGTCCGTCCGCGTATTGCACCATGAAGACAGCTCCCTTGCCAATCTGGGCCAACCTGGTGAGATTGCCTATCGGTCGCAAGACGAATGGTCAACGCGTAGCAGCCGCGATGGAGAGTTCAGGTGGCGCGCCGCATCCTCATCGATTTCGAGACGACATCAGACGACATTGATCTCAATTTCAAGATCTGGATATTCGCCGAGGACCTCTATCGCGCCTTGCGATCGAACGAGGTGGCATCGCTCTCGCTTGATGACGTCGACCGCGTTGCATCTCGGCTCGTCATTCCGGTTCGCTCGAAGAGAAAAGTGCGCCGCACCGCCACTGTCATCGAACAGCTGCTGGATGCTCATTTTCTTGCCCAGTGCGCCACATTGTCCGTCATCGACGAAAGCGGCCGGCCTGTTGATTGAACGGCGAGCCCGGTGTCGCTGCTCAATCCCACTCAACCAAAGGCTCGCGCCACCATCAAAAGTAGCGCTTCAGATTCGCTCGGATGCGGTCCAGAACGGTGTCGCCGGAAAGGTCTGGCACGAATGCCTTGCCGGTGATCGCCTCGTAAGCCTGGGCATAGACGCTGGAGGCCTGTTCGACGATCTCGTCCGGAATCCTCGGGATCGGGTCCTTGTAGGGATCGCAGCGCGCCGTCACCCAGGAGCGGATGAAATCCTTGTCGAAGCTCTCCGGCCGCGTTCCATCAGCCAGCGCCTGTTCGTAGCTCGACGCGATCCAGTAGCGGCTGCTGTCGGGCGTGTGGATTTCGTCGGCGAGAATGATCGTTCCGTCCTTGTCGGTGCCGAATTCGTATTTGGTGTCGGCAAGGATCAGGCCGCGCTCGGCGGCGCGTGCCTGGCCGCGGGCGAACAGCCGCAGGGCGTAATCGGAGACGGTCTCCCATTGCGCCGGCGTAAGCAGGCCCTGCTCCAGGATCTCGGCCCTGGACAGCGGCTCGTCATGGCCGCCGTCCGCGGCCTTGCTGGTCGGCGTGATGACCGGCTCGGCCAGCTTCTCGTTGTCGCGCAAGCCGCCAGGCAGGCGCATCCCGTACATCTCCCGCTCGCCGCGCCGGTAACGGGTCAGGATCGAGGTGCTGGTGGTCCCGGCCAGATAGCCGCGCACGACGATCTCGACCGGCAGGATGTCGAGCCTCGTGCCGACGACGACGTTGGGATCGGGATATTCCCGCACATGGTTCGGACAGATATCGGCCGTTTCCTCGAACCAGTACCGCGCCGTCTGCGTCAGGATTTCTCCCTTGAACGGGATCGAGGTCAAGATGATGTCGAAGGCGCTGAGACGGTCGGTCGCGATGATGATGCGCCTGCCGTCGGCCAGGTCGTAATTCTCGCGGACCTTGCCTTTGTAATAGCCCGGCAGTTCGGGAATGAAAGCATCCGACAGGACACGCATGGGCTCTCCTGCCTTTGCGCAGAGTGGCGATGCCCTCGCATAGTCCGTCGACCCCATGCATATCAAGCGCGATTGTCGGTATTCCCCGCGACGTAGCTGGATATACCAGTCGCTTTTTTCACAACCGATGCCGGAAGGCGCGGCGACGCGGCGGGCCCGCCGCGCCTAGGTTGGTGCCACATTCAGGAGCCACCGACGTCCACCATGCAGACCTACGATTTCATCATTGTCGGCTCCGGCTCGGCCGGCTCGGTTCTGGCCGACAAATTGTCGGCCTCGGGCCGCTTCTCGGTCCTGGTGCTGGAGGCAGGGGGCAGCGACCGCCGCTTTTACGTGCAGATGCCGCTCGGCTACGGCAAGACCTTCTTCGATCCCACCGTCAATTGGAACTACAAGACCGAGCCGGACCCCGGCCTCGGCGGCAATGTCGACCACTGGCCGCGCGGCAAGCTGCTCGGCGGGTCGAGTTCGATCAACGCCATGGTCTGGATCAGAGGCGCGCGCGAGGATTTCGACGACTGGCGCGCCGCCGGCAATCCCGGCTGGGGCTATGACGACCTGCTGCCGGCCTTCAAGGCGCTCGAGGACAATGAGGCCGGCGCCGACCAATGGCGCGGCACCGGCGGCCCGCTGCACATCAGCGACACAACTGATGCAGTCCACCCGCTGACCAAACGCTATCTCGCCGCCGGCCAGCAGGCCGGGCTGCCGCTCAATCCCGATTTCAACGGTGCTGCCCAGCAGGGCGTCGGCATCTACCAGATCTCGACCAAAAACGGACGTCGCATGTCGACGGCACGCGCCTTCCTGCGCCCGGCGATGAAGCGCGCCAATGTCCGCGTCGAGACCAACGCGCTGGCAAGTCGCATCCTGTTCGAAGGCAAGCGCGCGGTCGGCGTCGAGTATCGGCAGAACGGTCAGACGAAAACGGCCCGCGCCGGCCGCGAGGTGATCCTGTCCTCGGGCTCGATCAACTCGCCGCAGCTCATGCAGCTCTCCGGCGTCGGCCCTGCTGCATTGCTCAAAGGATTGGGCATCCCGGTGGCTCATGCCAACGAGAATGTCGGCGCCAATCTGCAGGACCATGTCGGCATCAACTACACCTTCAAGGGCAAGCTGCCGACGCTCAACCAGATCCTGCGCCCGTGGTGGGGCAAGCTTTTGGTCGGCATGCAGTATATCCTGACCCGCTCCGGCCCGCTGTCGCTGTCGATGAACCATGGCGGCGGCTTCTTCCGCACCGACCCGGCCTTCTCGCGGCCCAACATGCAGCTTTATTTCCAGGCCTTCTCGACCCTCATCCCGAAGAATGGCGAGCGCCCGATCCTGACGCCGGATCCTTGGCCAGGTTTCTCCATCGGCCTGTCCAACTGCCGTCCGTCGAGCCGCGGCGAGATCATGATCCGCTCCAGCAATCCGCTGGATTATCCCAAGATCGTCGCCAACGCCTACTCGACCAACGCCGATGTCGACGAGATGCTGGCGGCGGTGAAATTCGTGCGCAAGATCGCCTCGATGCCGGCCATGGCCGAGATCATCGCCGAAGAGGTGTTGCCCGGACCGTCGATCCAGTCCGACGCCGACCTGATCACCGATTTCAGGAAGCGCTCCGGTACCGTCTATCACCCGGTTTCGACCTGCCGCATGGGCCCCGATCCCTCGCGTTCCGTCGTCGATCCGCGCCTCAAGGTGCACGGGCTCGAAGGCTTGCGCATCATCGACGCCTCGATCTTTCCCGACAACATCACCGGCAACACCAACGCCGCCTCGGTCATGACCGGGTGGAAGGGCGCCGAACTGGTTCTGGAGGACCATAAATGAAAATCACCGACGTCAAGACCTGGGTTGTCGGCAATCCGCCGCCTGGCATCGGCGGCAAGTATTTCATCTTCGTCAAGCTCACCACCGATGGCGGCGTGGTCGGCTATGGCGAGGCCTACAACGCTACCTTCTCCGCCCACATCACGGCGAAGATGATCGAGGACATGGCCGAGCGATACCTCGTCGGCCGCGATCCGCATGACATCGAAAATTTCTTCCGCCGCGCCTATTCTTCCGGCTTCACCCAGCGCCCCGACGTTTCCGGCATGGGTTGTTTTTCCGCACTCGAAATGGCCTGCTGGGACATCGTCGGCAAGGAGGCCAACAAGCCGGTCTACAAACTGCTCGGCGGCCAGGTGCACGAGACGCTGCGCTCCTACACCTATCTTTATCCGCACACCGGCAGTGTCCATTCGGAGGACGCGCCGGACGGAAGGAACGTCTACAACGATCCGGAGATGGCCGCGGCCTGCGCGCTCGAATATGTCGAGCAGGGGTTCAACGCCGTCAAGCTCGACCCGGCCGGCCCCTACACCGCCTTCGACGGCCACCAGCCCCGCCTCGTCGACATCGATGTCTCGACCCGCATGATCAAGGCAATCCGCGAGGCGGTCGGCACCCGCGCCGACATCCTCTTCGGCACGCATGGCCAGTTCACCGCATCGGGCGCGCTGCGCCTGGCGCGCGCCATCGAGCCCTATGATCCCTTGTGGTTCGAGGAGCCGGTGCCGCCTGACATGCCCGAAGTGATGGCGCAGGTGGCGCGTGCGACTTCGATCCCGATCGCCACCGGCGAGCGGCTGACGACGAAATCCGAATTCGCCCGCGTCATCGAGAACCGCGCCGCGACCATCCTGCAGCCTGACCTCGGCCGCTCCGGCGGCATTCTGGAGACCAAGAAGATCGCCGCCATGGCCGAGGCCTATCACATCCAGGTCGCGCCGCATTGCTATTGCGGGCCGATCGTCGGTGCCGCCAACATCCAGCTCGCGGTGACGCTGCCGAACTTCCTCATCCTGGAATCGCTGAAGCAGTGGGACGGTTTCCACGCCACGCTCCTGAAGAAGAAGATCGAATGGCAGGACGGCAATGTCATCCCGTCGAAAGAGCCGGGCCTCGGCGTCGAACTCAACGAGGCTGTCTGCGACGCCCATCCCTACACCGGCAAGGACCTGCATCTGCAGATGATGCAGACGCCGTTGATGCCGTGAGCGAGAGCTACGCCTTCATCGGCCTTGGCCATCTCGGCGGCAACCTTGCTGCCAGCCTGATCCGCAACGGCTTTGCCGTCACCGTTGTCGACCGCGACCCCGCCGCCGTCGAGCGCCTCGTCGCGTTCGGCGCCACGACTGCCAACAGCCCGGCCGAGGCAGCCGCCCGCGCCGGCAATGCCATAAGCTGCCTGCCCTCGCCAAAAGTCAGCGAAGCGGTGCTGGCCGGACCGGGCGGATTGCTGGAAGGTCTGCCCAAGGGCGGCACCTGGATCGAGATGTCGACCAACGGCCGCGACGAGATTTTGCGGCTTGCCGCCCTCGCCTCGGCCCAAGGCGTCGAGACGTTGGAATGCCCGGTCACCGGCGGCGTGCATCTGGCGGCAGTCGGCAAAATCACCGCGCTGGTCGGCGGCGATGCCACCCTCTACGAGCGTCACCGCCCGGCCATCGAAGCGATGTGCGCGAAGTCGTTCCTGATGGGCCCGATCGGCTCGGCGGCCGTGATCAAGGTGATCACCAACATGCTGGCCTTCATCCATCTGGTCGCCACCGGCGAGGCGCTGATGCTGGCCAAGCAAGGTGGCCTCGACCTCGCGCAGAGCTACCACGCCATCGTCGCCTCCTCCGGCAACAGCTTCGTCCACGAGACCGAAAGCCAATTGGTGCTGAACGGCTCCTACGACATCGGCTTCACCATGGACCTGGCACTGAAGGACCTCGGCTTCGCGCTCGCCATGGCCGAACAATCCGGCGTCCCGCTCGATCTGGCATCGCGCGTCAACGCGATTTTTCAGCAAGGCAAGGCCGCGTATGGCGGCGGCGCCTGGTCGACCCAGATCGTCAAGCTGCTGGAGGATACAGTCGGCACCGATCTGCGCGCGCCGGGCTTTCCGGCCAAGTTGGAAATCTGAGCAACATGAGCCAGCAAATGAAATCAACGCGTTGGGCAAGAATCTAGACTCATAGCCGCAACAACTTGAATCAGAGCTGCAACATCACGACTGGTTTCCTAAACGAGAGTTTCGATCGGATCGTATACCTCGGCGATTGACGGAAACACCCTTCCCTTCGTCATCCTCGGGCTTGACCCGAGGATCCATGCCGTAACATCAAGGCGTTGCAACGGTGCTGTTCCGGCCAAGGTCGCGGCATGGATCCCAGGGTCTCCGCGACGTAGCTTCGCTCCTGCTTCGCCCAGGGATGACGACGTTGTGGGACGCTGTCCCCGGCAACATCTCGCTTCAATATCTCAGCGTCAACGCCCCGGGCAGGATCTCGAAGGTCGCCGGTATGCGTCCGGGCGACTCGCCGTCTATGTCGACCAGCGCGCCGTTCTTTTCCACATCGCCGAGCGGTTCGACCACCACTTTCCTGCCGCGCAGGATGGTGATGGCGGGATGGTCGCGGTGCCTGCCGCCATAGAGCAGCCTGATATCCCAGATCAGCTTCAGCTTGCCGGCCGCGCGCAGGATGACGATGTCGAACTGTCCGTCGGTCAGTTCCGCATCGGGCGCGATCATCATGCCGCCGCCGAAGAATTTGCCGTTGGCCACCGCCACCAGCGCCATGCGCGCCTCGACCGGGTCGCCGTCGTCGACGGTGATCCGTACGTCCTGAAAGCGGTAGCGGATGAACTCGACCACTGTGCGCCACAGGAACAGCGCCTTGGCCGACATCCTGCCCTTGCGCTTGTCGGCATTGACGGCGCGGTCGGTGGCGCCCGACAGGCCAAGGCTGGCGATATTGATGAAGTGGCGGCTGGCCAGCGCGCCATGCTCGTCGATGTAGCAGATACGGCCGGCATCGACCGCCCTTGCCTTGGCTTCGGCCATCCGTTTCAGCGTCGCGTCGATCGCCGTCGGCAGGCCGAGGCCGCGCGCGAAATCGATGCCGGCGCCACAAGGCAGCAGGCCGAGTTCGGTTGTCCTGCCGCCCTCCTCGCGAGCCTGCAGCAAGCCGTCGGCCACTTCGCTCGCCGTGCCGTCGCCGCCGGCCGCGATCACCAGGTCGAAACCGTTTGCCGCGAGATCGAGCGCCAGCCGCTCGGCGTCGCCCTCGGCCTGTGTCTCGCGCAGTTCGAAATCGCCGAAGTGCTTTTTCAGCGCGGCGGCGACATCGGGCCAATGCCGTTTCAGCCGGCCGCCACCGGCAATCGGATTGAGCACCACCCCGACCTTCACTATGCATCCTCCCCCGGAAGGCGCCGGACATGCCGCGCCCAAATCTTTTGCCGGTATTGAAACCCGCGCCTGTCGGCAGGGCAAGGGGCACCGTCGGTTCGGTCGCCGAAAAAGCGGGGCAGGCTGTCTAAGGCGTTCGCGCCTGAATTTCCTTGGCTTCTGGCATCGGTCCCCGATAACCCCGCTATCCACAGGGGCTCGGCCATTCCCCAAACCCCTTACCCGGCGTAAGTTCAACCCATCTCAGGCGGCTACCGATCATCAAGCCGAAAGGCGAAGTGAAAGGCGGATTTCCTGAGGCCCGTACGGCCCGGAGCGAAAGCAGGCTTGCCTGTTCGAGGGACGGAAGCCGAGACCTACGGGGCCGCGGAAAGCGTGCCAACGCCGACGGCGGACCGATGCTGCCATGAAGGACGGCAAAAACCTTCGATGGCGCGCAGGGCAAAGCCCGCAAGGGCCAAGACCGGCGTGGTCTGGAACGGATGCTGCCTTCGGGCGGCCTCTGGCAGGACCGTCAAAATCAAGGCCGGCATGGCGCGACGACTTTGCGGAAGTTGCTGCCGCGACCGTGTCCTGATCTGACAGGGAGGCGCTGGGAGAAATCCCGGCGCCGACTGTCTTTGGGCTCTCCAACACAATTGTTACGGTGTTTCTGGTTAGGGCTGCAACCGGCGGCAAAATCAGCTAACGTTCGGCGTCAATTGAAGGGGGATACTTCATGACGCTGATCCAGAAGCTTGCCGTCGCTTATGCGTTCCTGTTCTTCGCGGTCGTCGCCATCGGCTACATTCCGGCCTTCAACGATGCCGACGGCAATCTGTTCGGCCTGTTCTCGCTGCAATGGTATGACGACCTGCTGCATGCCTTTTCCGGCGTCTGGGCGCTGGCCGCAGCCTTCATCTCGCATCGCCAGGCGGTGTTCTATTTCAAGCTGTTCGGCTCGGTCTATCTGTTCGACGGCGTGCTCGGGCTGATCACCGGCTCCGGCTGTCTCGATGCCGGCATCTTCATCAACGGCTTCCGCTCTCTCAGCGACATCGAATTCCCCACCCGATTCTTCGCCAACCTGCCGCACATCGTCATCGGCGGCATCGCCGTCTATATCGGGTTCTGGCTGTCGAAGCGCATATACGACCACTTCGCCACGGCCTGAGCGGCCATGTTCCTGTTCCGCTTGATAAAGCGCATCATCAAGGCGATCCTCTGGCTGATCGTCATCGTCATCCTGATCCCGATCGCCGGGCTCGCCTATGGCTTCCTGACCACGCCGTCGCTCGACAAGTCGCCTTTGCCCGGCATTGCCGACGGCGCGCCGCCCAAGGCGCTGGCCGACAAGGTGCGCGCCGAGATCCCCGGCTACCAGCGGCCGGAGGAATCGACCTTCCTCACCTATCCGGAATGGGCGATCGTCTACGCCGCGCGCGAATATGCCGGTTTCGTCGCCAAGGACCAGCCGAGCGGCTTCCCCTATTGGTCCTATGTCGGCCGCTTCTGGCAGGATTACGCCACGGTGATCCGCGCCAGTTCCGCCTACAAGTTCAACTATGCCAACCACCAGATGCTGGTCATCATCGGCACCAGCCATTCGATCGAGCATATATTGCAATGGGCCTATGAAAACACGGTCGGCCGCATCACCGAGGCGGCATCGGGCAAGCGCACCGCCGCCGACATCTACCAGGCCAAGGTGGCGGCGGATTATGCCGGCTTCCTCGACCAGGTGCCGTGGTATCAGTTCCCCTATGCGCAAAAGCGCGCCGGGCTGTTTGCCGTGCAGCCGGCGCCTGGTGACAGCTCCGTCCGCACCAGCGAACGCAAGCTCGCCTTCGGCCTCGCCGACACCGTCAAGCAAGGCTATGCGGACCTGATCAAGCAGGCGCTTGCCGCGACCTCCGACCCCGCCTTCCTCGATGTCCATGTCTGGGCCAAGGGGCCGGTCGGCGAGGCCACCCGCAACGAGCCCGACACCTTGCTGGAACGCGACTACGGCACTGACGGCACCGTTTTCGTCACCAAGCGCTATCAGGTCTTCACCGACATGATTCCGCGGCTGATCGACAAGGGTGTCTCCTTTGTCGAGATCGGCGGCAATGACGAGATCATGGTCACGGTGCTGTCGACCGATTCAATCGCCGTCCCCGAGGGCATGCGCATCCTGTTCAGCTATCCGCTCCCCGCGGAACCCTCGACGCGCCGCACCGGAATGGTCGTGGCCGTGCGCAAGTTGCATCTGGTGCTGCCGTCGCTGATGAAGGCCGGCGCCAGGCTCGAACACGTCTACGACTATTGAGGCATTTCGCTCACGCCCGGAGGAAACACGCGCCGCCACGCACATTCCATGGTCGAAGCCAAATTCCCGCCTTGATCACACGCAATGGAGATTGCGTGTTGCCCAGGCGCGACATGCGCCTGACTGGGCTGCCGGGGGGCATCTCGAAGGGACGAGACCGTGATCAAGACCGCCCTTGTCGCCATGACCATCGTCGGCTGCGACTGCGACGCCAAGCTCTGCGAATATATCGGCGAGACACCGGCCAAGTGGTCGACCATCGCCGATTGCGAAGCCGCGATGAAAAGCCAGATCCTGCACGAGCGCAATTTCAATTATCCGCTCGTGTCCGGCATCTGCCGCGCGAAGGGCTCGGCGTCCTCCTCGCACCTGGCCGCGATCGCGTCGGGCCTGGAACTGAAGCCCGCCAGCCGAACCGTCAGAACGGAAAGCCCGCTGCCGCCTGAACTCAGCCATCGCCCGAGCGTCCCGGTCGGATCGCCGGCGACGGCCCTGGACGCGGCCGCTGCCCGCCCCGTCGCCTATGAACAGGTGGTCGATGGCGGAACCGGCGTGCTCTATCGCACCAAGAGCGGCTACGCAGTGGTCAAGACCGATCTCGGCCGCGCCGTCTCGGCAACCGCCGACGCGGCAAAGCGCTCCGTGAACTGGCTGGCCGGCCTGGTGCCGGGCAAGCTGTAGGCCTCGCCTACATCTTCAGCTTCAGGCTCTGCCAGAACTTGTCGATCAGCGGCTTCTCGGTCGCCGCGTCCTCGCCCGCGACGCGCGTGATGAACAGCAGCCCCTGGTCGGCGCGACCGTGGCCGACGATCTCGAAATAAGCAGTGTCGGTGCGAGTCTTCACCTCGGCGGTGATGCCGGTCAACGCCTTGCCGTCCGCGAGCTTGCGCGTTGTCGGCTGCTGCGTCAGCTCGGCACCGGCCTTGACCGATTCCTTGGTCATCTCCTGCAGCATCAGCTGGTTCAGCGACACCGGGTTCATCTTGCCGTATTCCTGCACCACGACGATCGTGCCCAGCGCCGAGGCCATCAGATATTGCGTGATGTTCTCGCCGAGATCGGTCTTGGTCACCGAAATGCCGCTCGGATGGTTGAAGGAGAAACTGCCGCCGGAAAAGGTCGCGAAATCGTTCTTGTCGAGCTTCACTTCGACCTGTTTGCCGTCCGGCAACGTCACATGGGCGCTCTCGCCGGCGTCGATGTCGACCGCCTTGCCGTCGATCGTCAGCCTGAAGGCTTTCAGGTCTTCGGCGCCGGCCGGTCCGGGGCAAAGTGCGACGAAGGGGAGCACCGCCGCCGCTGATCCCATCCGCATGGAATTCTCCTCCAACTGCTAAGCCGTCCCGCTCAGCGCCTTGATGGCACGGTAGAAGGTCGAGGAAAACAGTTCCGTCGGGTCATAGCGCCGCTTTGCCGCCAGGAAGGCAGGCAGTTCAGGATAGGATGCCAGCAACTCCTTGGCCGTGTGGTGCAGCTGGTAGGGCAGGAAGAAGCGGCCGCCATGCTTGATCGTCGCGTCGATCAGCGCCCGGGTCAGCGCCCGCATCCTGGCGTTGCCATCGGCATCGGCCGGCTGGTTGATATAGAGCACCAGCGAATAGGCCGGCTCCGGCGCGTAGGTCAGCGCCACGTCCTCCTTGTGGACGATGCGCACCGAAGCGTTGAGCACCGGCAGATCCTGGTTGCGCAGGATCTCGCGCGCTTCGGCGATGAACTCGACATAGGCGGCGCGAGGAATAAAATATTCGTGCAGTATGTCGGTCTCGTTCATGAGGTCGTTGAACAAATACGGCACCGAATCGTGCATCGGGTTGTTGCGGGTGACGAGACAGGCCTCGCCTTTGGCCAGCGCCGAGGTACGCGGCACCGTACAACTCTCGAATTTCGGCTCCAGCGCCTTTTCGGTGAACCATTTCAGTTCCTGGAACGCGCTGCCCCATTTGGCCATGTTCATGATCACCCGCTTCAAGCCGACGCCATCGGGCTCACCGAGCGCCGGCTGGTCGGCCGGCGGCTGCTCGGCGACCTTGTCGTAGCGGTAGACGATCATGTCCTCGAGGAAATTGCCCGGCGCCGTCGACAGATGGCCGTAGAACAGGCCGATGTCCTTGTTCGGCTCCAGCACCTCGGCAAAAAATTTCGGGAAATCGTCGGATTTGATGATCTCGCGCGAGGTGCGGTAGACGGCATTGTCAACGATATCGAGCGTCGCCTCCAGCACCACGCCGAACAGGCCGTAGCCCCCGACGACATGGCGGAACAGCTCGCCGTTGTCGGCTGGCGAGCAGGTGGTCACCGACCCGTCGGCCAGCATCACGCGCATGGAGCGGATCGAGCCGGCCACCGAGCCCGCCTGATGGTCCATGCCATGCGCGTTCACCGACAGCGAACCGCCGACCGAAAAAATGTCGGTCGACTGCATCGCCTTCACCGCGAAGCGCGGATGCAGCATGTTCTGGATGTCGTGCCAGCACGCGCCCGGCTGCAAGGTCATTGTCTTGGCCGCGGCGTCCACCGTGATCTTGTTGAACTTTCTGAGGTCGAGAACCAGCGCATTGTCGTCGAAGGCATGCCCGCCCATCGAATGGCGGATCGCCGCCAGCGACACTTTCAGCCCGGTGGCGCGCGCAAAAGCCAACGCCTTGGCGATGTGCTCTTCCTCGCTGATCTCGACCACGCCATAGACAGGCGTCCTCGACAGGCCGCTGGCATCGTTGATGTCGCCGCTTTTTGCCAGCCAGGGCAGCGACGGATCGAAGGCTGGCGAGCTGGCGATCGGCTTCAGCGGCAGCGCGATGCCGTCTATATCGGCGATGCGTCCGGTGTTCTTCGGCCCTGACGGGCCTCGCGCCAGCCGCGCCACGGTAGTGCCGCCCCACAGCACGGCGCCGCCGAAGACAGCCGCGCCCAGCAGCAGCCGCCGCGACAGGCGAAATCCCTTTTGCTGCTCGGCCATGCGGATCCCCCGTCAGCCAAGGAATAGCGCGGCCTTTTGGCAAAAACCATGGCGACGCTGCCGGAACGGCGTTTCGCCACCGTCGTCGCCTGACGGGGAGTGTCCAAGCTAATGAAAATGGCCGATCCCCGAAGGAACCGGCCAGATTGGAGCAGGGTCTCAAAAGTCCGGTCGGCGGTCTCTACGAGGCCTTCTTGATCGACGTCACCATGCCGGTCTTGTCGTCGACCGTCACCGCCACCTTGGCGCCGACCTTCAGTTTCCCGACCGACGCATCGGGCGACAGCTGGTAGATCTTGCCGTCGTCGAGTGTGACCGACTTGGTTGTCGGATCAACCGCCTGGATGGTGCCCTGAACGGTCGCGGCATAGGCCGTGCCGAGAAAGGCGAGCAGAGCGGCGGTGGTTGCGAGGGTCTTCTTCATGGATAGCACTCCGTGCTGTTTCGGTTTTCCGGTACCGCTTGGGAGAGAGCAGCACCGAACGGCCCGAGACTGGGGCGGAAAGCGCACTGGCCGCAAATCACGTTGGGTGTATTTTCGCAAAGGAAATCATCGGCTTAATTCCGACATAATAGCCTCCAAGCCCCCGATAGCGACCGCTTGCCCTACCCTCATGTAAGGCTTTCTGCGCGCGAAATGAGTCGTTTGACGGATTGCGGCTCGCTCCGTCGGCGATCACGCGGCCGCCGCAATCCCTTCCCGGCCGTATCACGAAACAGGACTTCGATTTTTTCATCGATACACGTTTTATGTCGTGCGCCGGCTCGAGCCTGCCAGCCGCAGAGATGAATTTCGCGCTCAGGTTGCAAAATCGAAGCGAATGCCGGATGGTGTCGCCTTGTAGTAAGGGGAGACTTCATGAGAATCGCCGTCCGGACCACACTATCCCTGATGCTGGCGTTTTTGCCCGGCCTGGCTGGCGCGCAAGGCGCCGATCCGAGTGACGACAAGACGATGATCTTTGCTCCTGATGATCCCGACATGGCGGCGGCGACCGCGCGGGCGCTCGCCAGCCTGGATGAATTCCTGGCCTTGTCCGAAACACCTCCGTCCGGCACGGACAGGTTCAAGCTGAAGGTCAAGGTGCGGGACGGCAACGTCACCGAACACTTCTGGGTCATTCCCTTCCGTCGCACGGAGGCCGGATTTGTCGGCATATTGGCGAACGAACCGGAGGAGGTGCACAACGTCGTGCTCGGCCAGAATATCGAATTCACGCGCGACGATATTTCTGACTGGGGGTACACCAGGGACGGCCACCAGGTCGGCAGCTTCACCGTCTGTGTGATGTTCAAGAGAACGTCCAAGGAAGAGGCGGACTATATGCGTGGCAAATACGGCTTCGACTGCTGAGCCTGCTTCGGCCTGTCAAATCGCCCCATCCCTCGCGCCGATCTTCCTCACCAAGGCCGCCGTCGCCAGCATGGCGCCCATGTCCGAGATCATCGGCGCGACATGGGTCTGGTAGTCCAGCGGCACCGAAATATCAGGCAGTTCGAAGAAGTTCTTCGGTTGCGGCAGGAGCAGAAAACCGTCGCCGCCGTTGAGCGCGACACGCGCCGGCTCGTCCGGCCAGGTTTCGCCGAGCCATTTCAGCGCCTGCGCCAGCCGGCCGGTCACCAGCGGCCGTGCCGCCTCGACATTGTCGGTGCGGAACTCATAGGCGGCGTCAAGCTCAGGCACGCCGGACGGCAGTTCCTGCATCTTGGCCGCGAACATGCCGCGGAAAAAGCCGATGACGCCACTGGCACGTCGCGCCGCCACCAATATTCCAGGAAACGGCTCGATGGCCTCGAAAGCGACGACGACACCCTTGAACGTGGTGGCCTTGTTCTTGGTGGCGCCTCCGTCCCAAAGATCGGCTTCGTAGAGTTCGAAGGCAAATCCGTCATAGCGTCCGGAGATGATGTCGTCGAAGCGGCTCATGGTGAAACCGCCGACCGTCTCGCGCGGCAATCGGTCGAAGGAATGCGGCGTCACGTCGTGCTGGTAGCGCATATCTCCAATGAAGCCGAAGATGATCGGCATCAGCGTCTGGCGAAACGATTGCCGCAGCCTCGCCGCCGGCCTGATTGCCCTGAAATAGAGCACGATCGCCACCACAAAACCGATGACATAGAGAAATACGTGCGGCGTCGAGAACCATTGCTCGTTGGGATCGGCGACCTTGTTGAACAGCCAAGCAATGAGAGCGACGAACACGACCACCAGGCCAACGAACAACGGCACGCGCCACTTGACCCCGCGTGCCACCGAGGCCCTTGTCGCTTCGTAGGTCTCGATGTCCTTCTTGATGGCTGCGACGGCATCCGCGCCCGGCATGAAATTTTCCATCGCCATCCCCCGCTGCCGAAGCCCGCTTTGCGCCATTATGATAGCTGCTTTTGCAGGAACGACGCCAGCCGGATAGAGCGGTGATCCCTTCTCACCTTATGGGAGAAGGGACGATCGTCCTCAGCCGACCCTCGACCTTATGCAGCATTCCACCTTCCAATTCCTCCACCGACACCAGCCGCTCATGGTCGCCCACGCGTAGCCGCATGAATGGATGCAGCCGATAGGCGGCGACCCTGCCGCGCGTATCGGCATCTGCACTCACATCGACCACGAATATCCCGCCGATCCGCCCCGGCCACGGCTGGCGGGCGAAAGCGGTGCCGAGGAAATCGCCGAGACCATAGGCGACGACTGTCCCCCCAATCCGCTCTACCGGCTGCACGACATGGGCATGGTGGCCGGCGATCAGCCCAACGCCCTGCCCGGCCAGCCGCTGAGCCAGCGCCCGTGTTCCGGCGCGCGGAAAATGGCGGAATTCCCAATCCCAATGTGGCACGGCACAAAGCAGGTCGACCCCAGCACTCGCCTCGCGCGGCCAGTCCGTCGGATCGCTGTCCATCGAGACGCGCCCGGCAAACAGGCTTTCGTCGGCGTTGCGCCAGAGCGTGAAAGCGGCGAAGCCGATGGCGAGCGGCCCGGCCGCGAAGCGTTCGACCGGACCATTGGCGGCCAGGCCGATGATGCCGATATCGAGCCGCTTCAGCGCCGCCACCGTCGCGTCAAAACCGGCGACGCCCTGGTCGAGCACATGGTTGTTGGCCAGCGACAGCACCAGTTTTTCGCGCCGTATCCCGACCGCCGCCAGCGCCTCCGCCAGAAAGCGTTCGCTCATCGCATGATGCGTGCCGAGCTTGGTTCCCAGGACGGCGCTCGGCCTGCCGACAACAGGGCTTTCACAATTGCCGATCACCAGATCGGCCGTGCCCAGCAGCGCCTTGATCGCCGGATCGCAGTCGGGCGCGCTCCGGTTGGCCACCGCCGAGATGTCGCCGATGAAGGCCAGCCGCACCGTCTGTCCTGGTGGCGTATCCATCAGCGTCCCCGATGCCGGCGCAAACCCTGTGGCATCACCGGCGAGCGACGGTTTGAGGAAGCGCGGCAGCCAGGACAGCTTGTAGGAGAGCGGATAGTTCGACACGGCACGCCCAATCGTTTGCCTTGTTTAGACTGTCCAGCGGGCAGGTTGAAGCCGTCGGCAATCAGCGATGTGGACAGCGCTTCGGCGCTGGCAGGCGCGACGTCGTAAATCCGTGTATGGTCGCTGCCGACAAATGGGAGGCAAAAGATGACACGAATGGCAAGCCTGCTGGCATCGGCTTTCATTCTGCTCGTGCCACTGTCGTCCGCATCGGCCGCCATGCCGGAAGCGGCAACCGCTCTGTTCGAGGCAAGGACCGTGGCCGCGCGCGACAGCGCCCTGTCTACCCTGGAAGCGGCCGCGCCGAAAGATCCGGCGTCCGCCTATGCCGCCGGCGCCGGCGAATTCTTCACCGCGCTGGAACTGCTGGCCAGCGGCCTGCACCGCCATGGTTTCGAGAGCCCGCAATCCTTCATGCTGCCGCTGATGCAGCTGCCGGTGCCGCCCAATCCCAAACCCGAGCCGCTGACCTACGACGGGTTCCGCGCCATACTGGTCGCCTTCCGCGACCGGCTGGGAAAATCCGCCGCGACACTGGGTTCGGTGCCTGCCGATGCCGATATCGGCATGGTCATCGACCTCACCCATGTCGGCATCGACCTCAACGAGGACGGCACGATCGCGCCGGATGAAAGCATGGCGGCGATCATGGCCGCGCTGTCGCGCGGCGGCATGGCGCCGGACGGCACCGCGCCCGCGCTCACCTTCCGCTTCGACCGCGCCGACGGCTATTGGCTGCAGGGCTATGCCGACTTCCTGATGGCGCAGGCCGATTTCTGGCTTGCGCATGATTTCAAAGGCACGTTCGACGGCTCGTTCCACATGCTTTTTCCGCGCGCCAAGCTGCCATTGCAGGACATCCTCGTGCCGCCGCCAAGCGAGATGGGCTCGAGCATCTTCTCCTCGGAATGGCGCATCGCCGATTTCATCTCGATGGTGCACCTCATCAACTGGCCGGTGGTCGAGCCGGAGCGCCGCAAGGCGGCGCGCCAGGAGCTGCTCGAAATGATCCGGCTGTCGCGCGAGGACTGGAAGGCGATCCGCGCCGAGACCGACAATGACCGCGAATGGCTGCCCGGTCCGCAGCAGAAGGGCGAAAACCCGCTCACCGGCCTCGAAGTAGGCGAGGAGCAGGTCCAGGCCTGGCTCGCCACCCTGACCATGGCCGAGGACCTGCTCGAAGGCAGGGCGCTGCTGCCGCACTTCCGCATCACCGGCAAGGGCATCAACATGAAGCGCTTCTTCGACGAGCCGAAACCCTTCGACCTCGTGCTGTCGATCACCGGCCCCGGCATCGCGCCTTACCTCGAAACCGGCAAGATCCTGACCAGCGAGGATTTCGATCAGATCCAGCGCGAGTTCGGCGGCGGCGGGTTTTTGACGTTCGCGCTGTGGTTCAACTGAGACCGCGCCGTCGCCATCCCAGGGCGTAGCAAGGAGCGAAGCGACGAGGCGCAGATCCTAGCGCCGACGATCAGAAGAACCGGCGTTGGAGCCGCAGGAGCCCGGCCATGACTGCTGCTATGAGCGCGTTCGATATCACGCCGACCGCACCACTCATCCAGGCGATATCGCCGGACTGGCCAAGGATAGCCGAGGGATAGCCGATAGCGATCACGACAATCGCCGCCACCAATCCAAGCCAACCCGCGCCCGGCCGACCGGCCAACCGGCTGAGGAAGTAGGCGATCGCGACCAGCACGATCCTGAGCGGGTCCAGTATCTGGGCAATGACGATAACAGTCAGAAGCATGGCCGGGCACTAAGCTTCAAAACCAGACCTTTCAAGGGCCAAGGCTCACGGAATCAGCGCGGGGCGGGCCTGACATCGACAGGTCCTAACGCGCGAACCCGTGCAGCCGGGCCAGCAGCCATTGCAGCGGATTGTTCACGAATGCCTTGGTGACGAAGCTGTCGTGGGCGGCGTCCGAGGCGAGCAGGGCGACAGTGCCGGCTTCCAGCCGCCGCGGCGGGTCAGCGCTGGCGTTGATGCCCTTGTCTGCCAGCGCCTGGCTTATCTCGGCATTGCCGGAGGCCGATGATTTGCCATAGGCGCTGACGAAGAAACTCTTCCTGTGATGCGCGATCCAGTCGGCGAAGATGTCGGCTTCATCGAAAACGGCGTCGAGCAGGACGACGCCGAGCAGGCGGCCGCCAATGTCGCCGTTCTTGAGCACGGAAGCAGCCGGATTATAGCCGCCGCTGTAGGCGACCAGCACCACCGGCATGGCCTCGAATTTTGCCGCCTTTGCGCCGGTCAGCCTGGCCAGGCCTTGCGCCGCCTCGGCCATGAACTTGGCAAAATAGCCCGGCGTCCAGAAATTGCCGGCGCTGGAATCCTGCGCGTCGCGGGCAAATTGCGGCGCCATCAGCACGGCGTTGAGGCCTGAAGCCTCGACCTGCGCGACGACCCGCTGGCGCCCGACCACGTCGCGCTGCAAGGTCGCGCCATTGCCGTGGAAGAACACCACGATGACAGCGGGCTTGGCGGCATCGAACCCCTTGGGAATCGCGAGCAGCGTCGAGCGGTCACAATAGGTCTCGTCTTCCCAATAAATTCCCCCGCGCGCCGACGTGTGGCCGTGGCGGCCATTCGCTTCGACGTCGAGAAACGCCGCGGAACCGTCGGGCAGCTTGCCCCGGTACGGAAAGGGCGACGCCTTGAACGGCACGATGGTCGAGATGGCCTTGTGCAAGCGCGCGCCCTGACTTGCCACCGGAAACGCCGCCGTGGCCAGCAGTCCGGCGACGATGGCGCGCCGGTCCGGCATCAGGCGGGCACCACCCGGAGAGCCGGCGCCTTCGATGGCAGGAGCACGGCAAAGAACGCCGGAATGGCGATGAGATAGGCGATTGCCGACCATTGCAGCACGGCGCTGAGCCCGAAGCTGGTGGCGACGATCGGCACGGCGGCGGAGCCGATCACCGAGAAACAGCCATTGATGCCCCAGGCCCAGACGAACAGATGCTCCTTGCCGAGCCGCGCCAGCCAGGTCATGGCGGTGGCCATCGGCATGCCCATCAGGAAGGCCGGCGGCGACACCAGCAGGAAGCACAGTAGCAGCCGCACGGCATAGGGATAGGCGCCGATCTGGTCGAGCACCGGCGACAGATAGAACCCGTAGACCAGCAGCAGCGCGCAGACCGCCAGCAGCACTACCGGCAGCAGCGTCCTGGCGCGGTCGAAGATGCGCTCGGCGAACAAGCTGCCGAGACCGGAGAACACCAGCATCGAGGAGATCAGCACCGAGGCCGAAACGGTCGGATTGGCCAGCGCCACGGTAAAGCGGCTGATCAGCCCGACCTCGACCATGATGTAGCCGAGGCCGAGACAGGCGAAATAGAGGATGGTGCCAAGCTTGCCGCGCGAGCGCGAGAACACGATGCGCCAGCCGAAGATCACCGGCAGCAGCACCAGCGACGCCGCCGTGATGCAGGCGATGCCGAGCGTCGCCCAGATCAGGAGATAGCCCCAGTCGTCCTGGAACAGGTCGAGCCGGTCGAGCGTGCGCGGCAGGTCGGCGATCTTCACATAGGCCGCGAAATAGGGTTGGTCGTTGCTCAGCGCACGCGCGTCGAAGACATAATCGCTGGCGAGCTTTTCCCAGCCGCCGGTCAGAAGCGCGTGCCAGGTCATGCGCTGCAGTTCCGTCGCCGGCAACACCTGCGGGCCGGCATCGCCGCCAACACCGGCGCAGGCGTCGAGCGTCGGATCGGCCGGCGCCGTTGGGTCGCAGTCAGGATTTGCAGGCGCGATGGGGTCGGCTGGCGCCGACGCATCGGCGGGCTGGGTCAGCGTCGCGTCCTCTCCGCTGCCGAAGATCGAGGCGCGGTAATCATCGAGTACTTTTTGCGCCCCCGAGCCGTCATAAACTATTCCTGGATAATAGACCTCCTCCCAGGACATTGATTTGGTGTAGTCGCGCAGTGTCTTGATTTCGGCCTGGGTGAAGCCGCCGCGCTTGAACAGCACGGTCGTGGTGGAGAGATAGCTCGATACCGCGAAGATGTCGTTGGCCGCACCTTCGCGATCGAATGTTTTCGCCGCTTCGGCCACGGTCGAATAAAGCTTGAGCACCGATTTCGGCGGCTCTTCCTTGTTCCACAAGGTGATCGACAGCACGCCGCCATCGGCAAGCGCGCGCATATAGCTCAGCATTGCCTCGCGCGTGTAGGCATATTTCTCCGAAATGGCGAAGCCGCCGGGATTGGACAGGCCGACGCTGTCGGCGAGGCTGAGATCGATGACGTCATAGCGCTCGGCCGTGTTGGCGAGGAACAGGCGCCCGTCATAATCGATCACCTTGAGCCGCGGCTCGGCCAGTATGTCGCCGGTCACATCCCTGAGGATCGGATCGCGGAAGGCCCGCAACGTCATCGGATTGCTTTCGGCGACGGTCACCGATGTCGAACCGGCATTGAGCGCGGCCTGCGTGGAGATGCCGCCGCCGAACTGCACGACGAACGTCTTGGGCTTCTCCTTGATGACATAGGGGTAGTGCATCGGCAGATAGCGGAAATAGACCTGCTCTGCCGGCGCCAGGTTGCGCATGATACCTTCCGGCCCGTCGCCGTCGCGATACATGCCGACATAGGTGTTGGCCGGAACCTCGGGCATGCCGAAGGCGGCGTTGTCGCTCAGGCCCGGCGCGAAGTGCATGTAGGAGCTGGCATAGACCTGCAGGTCGCCGAACGGCGAGACGCTGCGGTAGATGCGCTTGCCGTCCGGGAAATTGCGGGCATAGGCGACGCCCTTGTATTGCGAGACGGCGATGTCGGGTATGCCCGTGAGCCCGGGCAGCATGAGGTAGCCTGATATCGACAGCGCCGCGACGGCCACGCCCACGACAACGCTCTTCCAGGCGCCGAACGCAGCGAACCACAAGAGCGAGCCGGCGGCCCACAAAAGCAGCGGCACGACGATGATGGTTTCAGGCGCGAACAGATACAGCGACACCAGCACGACGAGGCCGGCAAGTCCCGAGCCGGTCAGGTCGGCGAAATAGACGCGGCCGAAGGCGGTGCGGCTCTTCAGGAAGACGATGCCGAGGAAGAAGGCGCCGGCCAGGAACGGCAGGAGATAGAGCAGGAAATTGGCGAGCAGCCGCCATTTCTGCTGGGGATCGGAAACCAGGAAGATGGCGTTGAACGGCACCGTCTGGGCGGCGAGGTTGGCGCCGACGGCGAGCGGCCCGATCAGCAGCAGGGCCACTGTTGCCGCGCCTTGCCAGTGGCGGTCGAACCAATCCTTGCCGGCGAAGATGACGACGCTGGACAAGGAGAAACCAAGCATGGCGAGGCTCACCACCAGCGAGCCGAAATGCGACCAGCTGCCCACGGCGAACACGCGCATGACGGCGATCTGCAGGGCGATGATGGCGCCGGCGATCAGCCCGACCGCGAGATAGTGCGCAAGCCGTGGCGCCTCCAGCGGGGCGATGCCTGGTCGAGAGATCGATGCGACGGCTGCCATTCAGGCCCCTCGATGCGAAATTCAGCAAGGCCGGTGCCGCCGCGCGGCAACTCAGCCGTTATGCGTACCGACGATCTGGTCGCCTTCCAGCTTGGTGAAGGGCACGAAAGGCACCACCTTGCCGTTGTAGATGTCGGAGCGGACGACGTTGAACGTGCCATCCGCAAGCTGCTGCTTGATCACCTTGAGCACATGCTGAGCCCCCGGCGGACCGACCGGAATGACCATCACGCCATTGGGCTTGAGCTGCTGCAGCAGCGATGGCGGAATATGGTCGATGCCGCAGGTGACGATGATCTTGTCGAACGGGCCGACGCTCTCCCAGCCATAATAGCCATCGGCATTGCGGCTGGTGACCGAGCCGAATTCGCTGTAGCCGCGATCGATCAGCCCGTCATAGGTGCGGCGGGTGCGCTGCGCCAGAGGATTGATGATCTCGATCGTGTGCACCTTGTCGGTGAGGTTGGCGAGGTAGGCCGACTGGTAGCCCGATCCGGTGCCGATCTCGAGCACGGTTTCGCCGAACTGCACGTCGATGGAGGTCGTCATGCGCCCAACCAGATGCGGGCCTGAAATCGTCACGCCATAACCGATGTCGAGGAAGGCATGATCATAGGCGCGGCCCAGATTCTGCGGCAGCACGAATTCCTCGCGCGGCGTCAGCAGGAAGGCGCGCTTGTTGCGGTCGTCCAGCACGTCCTTGTTGTAGACCATGATCTGGAAGCGGTCGAACCGCTCCGCCAGCAACTTCGGATCCTCGCCGCGATTGGCCACCATCCAGTCGATGAACGATTTCTTGTCCTTGAACGGCACCTCCGCATTGCGGTCATAGGGAACCGGCACGGCGGCCTTGACGGCGGCCGGGAGAATGGAAAACGCCGCAGCTCCCGCCGACAGCGCCAAGAAGTCCCGACGCTTCATGGAAAAGCCTCCAAAAGTGGCTTTTGCCACCTTAAAACCAAGCACTCGACCGGAGTGCACCGCCTCCCAAAACGAGTCAATCGGCCGCCGGGAGGCGATCCTTCAGGCCGAAGAATTGTGGCAGGACGGCAACAGTATTTGCAGGCAGCCGGTGGTGTTCGCAGCGGCGCGGACGACGCGCGTCGGCGTGCCTCACTGCCGCGGGAAACGCTCAAGCATCTTTTTGCGAAGATTAGCAAAGGCTGTTTTGCTTGACTCGGCAGGCAAAAACAGGCAGCAAAACAGCCTTGGAAGGGCTGCAATACCGCGTGCATGGTCGTGGACGAGCCTTTTTCGGCACAAAGTCCACGTCTCTCCATTGGTTTTGAGAGGGATTGGTTAACCAACTTTGTCCATATTTTGAAGCAATCGGCAACTAACGACAGGCGCGGCAAACGCGTCGGGGACCACCTGGGATCACTCACAGAATGGTCGTCGCGGCTATCACAGCCGCGGACGTGGGAGCCGATTGGAGCAAGATTGGTTGCATGGCGTTTTTGAGTCGTAAAATTGTCGGGGACAGGCGTTGGAGCGGCGAGACCGCTGTCGAAGCGCCACGCGCCTCATCCTTCACCCCTGAACGGGTTGTCCGCTGGATCGCGGTGCCGGGCGTCAGCGCTGCCGTCGGCCTATGGCTGATCGGCACCATGGCCGGCCTCAGCTCCGTCGGCGCTTCGCTGTCGGCGACGTCGATCGGCCTGCCGCAGACGCTGTCGATGCCGGGCACGCTCGCTCTCGCCGATCCGCTGAAACAGCATTTCCTCAGCTCTTCCGCGCCCTTCGTCATGGCCAATGCCCATGGCGGCGCGCAAGCGCTGCACGACCATGCCGTACAGTGCGGCGCCAGTTGCTTCAAGCTGGCGGCGATAACCCCCAAGGCGGAGAAATCCGCGCGCCTGGTGGCACAGGCCAAGCCGACGCCGGCGAAGTCGAAATCGCAGCAGCGCTTCGAATTGATGGAAGCGTCGCTGTCGCCGACAAAGCTCGCCGCTGCCTTCGCCGGCATGGGAAAGCCGGCGACCGCGGCCAGCACCCGTCCCGTGATTTCCAGCGCCGCGCCCCAGGTCACCGAGGCGTCTCTCGTGCCGTCCGTCCAGGTCATGGCCAGCCTGTCCAACGACATGCCGGCTCCGGCGGCGGAACGCTTCGCCCGCGCCGATATGGGTTCGGTCGTGCAGACCGCACCGGAGCCGATGGGCTTTGCCCAGCCGGAAACGCCCGATAACGCGCAGCTGGCGCTTGCCCTGGTCGAGTCGATGCCTATCGAGGACGAAGCCTTCGCCTCGCCGCTGCCGATGACCGAATCCTCGCCCGATGTCGCGGTTGCGCCGGTCGAGACCCAGCAGGAAAAGCCCGGCGACGCCGCCTCGCTGCCGGATGCGCTCACCGACGATGTCCCGCTGCCGACCCGCCGCCCGCAATATGACGCGCCGCAGCAGCGCAGCGTCGTGGAAGAGGACAAGCCGGCCGCACAACCCAAGACTTTGCAGGAGAAGCCGGCGCCTCAGCCGAAGCCCGTCCAGCAAGCCAGGCAGCCGGCCCGGCAAGGCCGGACCCGCGATGGTGGCGACGTGCTGGCCTATGCCAAGCCGGACACGCCCTCGGGCGGCCTCGGCCAGGCGTTCAGGAATCTGTTCAACGGGCCGAGCGCGGGAAGCGGCGCCGGCCATGGCGTCGCCGTCTACGACATCAGCGCCAAGACCGTCTACATGCCCGACGGCCAGCGGCTCGAGGCGCATTCCGGCCTCGGCGCCATGGTCGACCAGCCGCGCTATGTCGACGTGAAGGATCGCGGCCCGACACCACCCAACACCTACAATCTGTCGCTACGTGAATCGCGCTTCCACGGCGTCGAGGCCATCCGCCTGACACCGACGAGCGGCGGCAACAAATACAACCGCACCGGCCTGCTCGCGCATACTTACATGCTGCGCGGCGGCCGCGCCGAATCCAATGGCTGTGTCGTCTTCAGGGACTATGCCCGCTTCCTCGCCGCCTTCAAGAAGGGCAAGGTCACTCGCCTCGTCGTGGTGCCGCGCCTGAACGGATCGCCGACCCGCGTGGCGGACAACGCGCGCGGCGCCTGAGCCCTGCGAGCGGGAAGCGCGCGGTACCAGCTCCTGACAGCCTGCTGTCAGGAGCCGCGGCCGGCGGCACGCCCGCCTTCATCCCGCCCTTTCCATTTTCGCCAAGACCTCCCATATTCGGGACATGGCCAAATCCCCCGATAAAAGAACGCCGCCGACGGCGAGTGACGACCGCGCCGCGCCGAAGCGGCGCAGTCCGCTGACCGATTTCCTCGACGCGTCTGAACCATTGCATAAGGGCGGCTTCGCCGAGATGCCGCAGGCCGAACTGTCGGGCACACCGCTGACCGGTTCGATCGCGGATTGGGCCGAGCAGATCGAACAGGAGGCGGAACGCGAAGGGCGCACCACGGGCAAAGGTGGCGGCGCGAAATCGCCGAAGAAGATACCCGAGCGCTCCGCCGCGCCGGGCCGCACCGCGCGCGGCACCTCGATGGGCGGCGCCGCGACCGCCCGCGAACGCGCCGCGGCCGGTCTCAATCCGGTCGCCGGCCTCGACGTCTCGCTGGAAGAGGCCGAGACGATGACATCGAGTGGCGTCACCGCTACGGTGGCCGCGCTCTCGGCGCTGATCGAATCCGGCAATCCGCTGCACAAGGACGGCGTGCTGTGGACGCCGCACCGCCCTGCCCGGCCGGAAAAATCCGAAGGCGGCATCGCCATCAAGATGGTGTCGGATTTCGAACCGGCCGGCGACCAGCCGACCGCGATCAAGGACTTGGTCGAGGGCGTCGACAACAACGACCGCACGCAAGTGCTGCTTGGCGTCACCGGCTCCGGCAAAACCTTCACCATGGCCAAGGTGATCGAGGAGACGCAGCGGCCCGCTTTGATCCTGGCGCCCAACAAGACGCTGGCAGCACAGCTCTATTCGGAGTTCAAGAAATTCTTCCCCGACAACGCGGTGGAATATTTCGTCTCCTATTACGACTATTACCAGCCGGAAGCCTACGTTCCGCGCACCGACACCTTCATCGAGAAGGAGTCCTCTATCAACGAGCAGATCGATCGCATGCGCCACTCGGCGACGCGCTCGCTGCTCGAGCGTGACGACGTCATCATCGTTGCCTCGGTGTCGTGCATCTACGGTATCGGCTCGGTCGAGACCTATACCGCGATGACCTTCCAGATGCAGATCGGCGACCGGCTCGACCAGCGCGCCCTGCTCGCCGACCTCGTCGCCCAGCAGTACAAGCGCCAGGACATCAATTTCGTGCGCGGCTCGTTCCGCGTGCGCGGCGACACGATCGAAATCTTCCCGGCCCACCTGGAAGACCGCGCCTGGCGCATCTCCATGTTCGGCGACGAGATCGAGGCTATCACCGAGTTCGACCCGCTGACCGGCCAGAAGACCGGCGAGCTGAAGAGCGTCAAGATCTACGCCAATTCGCACTACGTGACGCCGCGCCCGACGCTCAATCAGGCGATCAAGTCGATCAAGGAAGAGTTGAAACACCGGCTGGTGGAACTGGAGCGCGCCGGCCGTCTTCTGGAAGCGCAGCGGCTGGAACAGCGCTGCCGCTTCGACCTGGAGATGCTGGAGGCCACCGGCTCCTGCGCCGGCATCGAGAACTATTCGCGCTATCTCACCGGCCGCCAGCCGGGCGATCCGCCGCCGACGCTGTTCGAGTACATTCCCGACAATGCGCTGGTCTTCATCGACGAAAGCCACGTCACCGTGCCGCAGATCGGCGGCATGTATCGCGGCGACTTCAGGCGCAAGGCGACGCTGGCCGAATATGGCTTCCGCCTGCCCTCCTGCATGGACAACCGGCCGCTGCGCTTCGAGGAATGGGACGCCATGCGGCCGCTCTCAGTCGCGGTTTCGGCGACGCCGGGCGGCTGGGAGATGGAACAGGCCGGCGGCGTCTTCGCCGAGCAGGTCATCCGCCCGACCGGGCTGATCGATCCGCCGGTCGAGGTGCGACCGGCCAAGAGCCAGGTCGACGACGTCGTCGGCGAAATCCGCGAGACGACGGCTGCCGGCTATCGCACGCTGGTCACCGTGCTGACCAAGCGCATGGCCGAGGATCTGACCGAATATCTGCACGAGCAGGGCGTGCGCGTACGCTACATGCACTCCGACATCGACACGCTGGAGCGCATCGAGATCCTGCGCGACCTGCGGCTTGGTGCCTTCGATGTGCTGGTCGGCATCAACCTTCTGCGCGAAGGCCTCGACATTCCCGAATGCGGCTTCGTCGCCATCCTCGATGCCGACAAGGAAGGCTTCCTGCGTTCGGAAACCTCGCTGATCCAGACCATCGGCCGCGCCGCCCGCAATGTCGACGGCAAGGTCATCCTCTACGCCGACCAGGTCACCGGCTCGATGGAACGGGCGATGGCGGAGACCAACCGCCGCCGCGAGAAGCAGATGGAATGGAACGCCGCCAATGGCATCACGCCGGAATCGGTGAAATCGCGCATCTCCGACATCCTGGATTCGGTCTACGAGAAGGATCACGTCCGCGCCGACATCTCGCAGTTCACCGACGGCGCCGGCGCCATGATGGGTAACAATTTCAAGGCTCATCTCGACGCGCTCGACAAGCAGATGCGCGACGCCGCCGCCAATCTCGACTTCGAGAAGGCGGCCCGTATCCGCGACGAGATCAAGCGGCTGCGCGAGATGGAACTATCCATCTCCGACGATCCGCTGGCGCGCGAGGTGGAAGGCCAAAGCCCGGCGTCAGGCCGCGAAAAGGGCAAACACAACAAGGGCGTGGCCAAGCATCGAACGGCTGAGGAGCAGGAACGTTTCCGCAAGCTCGACCAGGCACGCGCCGCCGAAGAGGCGGCCAAGGCCGCCAGGCCCAACCTCTTCCGCAAGCCCGATCTCGACGAGATGGGCGCCGACGGCGCCGTACCGGTGAAGAAGGCGCTGTTCGCCAAGCCCTCGCTCGACGATATGGGACCTGGTACCGACATGCCGACACCGTCCGGCGCGGTGTCGCGTTCGCTGTTCAAGAAGCAGTCGGCCGAAGAGGCGCACGGCTCCGACTTCGGCATTCCCGGCGACGCGACCAAGCCGCTGTTCAAGAAGAACTCGCTCGACGAGATGACGGTGCGGCGCACCGAAACGCCGATCGAAGGCGACAAACCGGTCAAGCGCGAACGCACCGGCATCGGCTCCTACGAGGACCCAGGCGACGCCCGCCGCGAAAAGCGCCGGCCGGGCAAGACTGGCAGGCCGGGACAGTAGGCTTTCCCTTCCTCCTTGGGGCGGGGATGTGTTTCGTCTAGGTCGCTTCAAATTTTTTGGTGAATGCTTGCCCGTTGAATGTGTGGGTGCAGCAGGAACAGTTTGGCTTCATGTCTTCCATCTTGAGATCCGGGTCGACACGCGCCAAGCAATTGTTCTGATCTACATGCAAGCCGCTGTAGTATGAGTTCTCGCCTACCCGAACGAAGGACTTCTTGTCCGCATCGTTCAATGCGACGATCCAGAAAATAGGATCTGGTCGATCGAGCCGTGCCACTGCCTGACTATGGATGTCGGTCCAATCCTTTCCAACCTTGGAAAGCAGAAATCTGAACAGCGGAGTGTAATCGAGGCCCTGGTGCTTTTTGCCATGCATCGAGCCGCGGGTCGTCGGGTCTTCTCTTTTGGCATTCCGAGAAAACTTGTATTCACCGCCCCCGTGTCTGACTCCACGGGTTCGGGAGTTTATACGCCTGTAGAGAGGCTCTTTGTCTTGCATCTTAGCTGCCTTGCCAGTCGCAGGACCATATATAGCATGGCCTCGATTTCAACAGCGACTGATGGCAGACCGCGTCGGCCGCTTCAAGATGCCTCGACTTTCGGCCGGCCTGGACCATGCGCCGGCGCTTGCCATGCGCTGATCGAAACGATACGGGCCAATGGCGACTGCCCACCCCCAAGTACCTCCCAACGGCCGACGAAAATGACCCGCAAGGACATCGCCGCCTACGTCTTCCTGGCCGTCACCTGGGGACTGTCGTTCTTGGTGCTGCTCAAGGTGGTGCATGCCTTTGGCTGGGTCGGCGCGGTCACCTTGCGCTCGCTGATCGCCGGCATCACGCTCTTTCTGCTTGCAGCCGCGACGAGGCGACGGCTGGATTTCAGCGCTGGCTGGCGGCACTTCGCCATGGTCGGCGCAACCACGGTCGCGGCGCAGCTGATCGGCCTGTCCTACGCCACGCCGCGCATCGGCACGGCGATGGCGGCCATCCTGGTTGCCGCGATCCCGCTGTTCTCGATGATCATCGGCCAGTTCTGGGGGCTTGAGCGCATCACTGTTCGCGGCCTTGCCGGGCTGCTGCTCGGCGCTGCCGGCATCATCGTCCTTGTCGGTTTCCCTCCGGTTCCGGTCACCGCTTCCTTTGCGATCGGCTGTACCGCCTCGCTGTTCAGTTCCTTCTCGGCGGCGTTCGGCAGCAACTACGCCAATCGCCATTTGCGGTCGGCCGGCTCGCTGGAGCTCACCAGCGCCGCCTTCCTGTCTGGCGGCGTGATGACGCTGCCGCTGCTGCTCGCCGTGCCGGTGCCGGCCATGCCGAGCTTTGTCGACTTCCTCTATTTGGCGATACTGGCCTGCGTGATGAGTGCATTGACCTATGTCGTGTATTTCCGGCTGGTGGCCAGCATCGGCGCGACCAGGACGATCAGCGTCGAATTCGCCGTGACCACGATCGCGGTGCTGGCCGGAACGATTGTGCTCGGCGAGTCGCTGACCATGATCCAGGGCTTCGGCGCGGCGGCAATCATCGGCGGCTGCATACTGGTGCTGGATCCCTTCCCGCGCCGCTTGAAAGCGGCGCCCTTGCCATCTCCCGCCAACTAAGGGTTGATTATGCGGCAGCGAGGTAAACTACATATTCTACCTCTGATTTTAGGTGGAAACGACACGCCCCTGCGGATAGGTGCCGACCTTGGTCCGGTCCAGAAACACCTTGGCTTTCCTAAATGGCTATATGTCTATCAGGATCAGCCGTGCGGCTTTCTGCTGGGCTATGGTGATCTGGAAATCGACGTTCTGACCAGCCGCAATCGAGCGCGCGTCAATCGCATCAGTATCAAACTCTGGCAAATGCCCGATATTCCCAAGCCTCTGCCTTTGAAATGGAGTGGCAATAGCCAAATCGATCTCGACGGTTTCAGCCCGTCAATGACGCTTTCGGCCGCCAGAATACGGCTTGCAAGTCTCGGATTGCAGGGCGAGGAATATACGATGGACAGCTCGTTTGAAACTGTCCGCCGGATTGTACTTCCCCACGCCGAGCTTCATTTCTTCAACGGGCCGGAAGAACCTATTCTGATGGAGCTTCACTTCCTGCCGCTGGAGGAAATCAAGCGAACCAAAGGTGACTGGGTATTCCGCCAGCCGAGCTAATTTCTGCCTGCAGAAGCCACTTGCCGTCCGCCCCACCCTTGATGTAGTCACTCTCCACACTCGAACGTCTCGAAAGGAGGGCTCACGTGTTTACGTTTTTTCGTCACCATCGTCAGCGTGGCCCGATTTCTGCCCTGCGAGCTAGCTTGCAGGGCTGACCAGGGACGGTCCGGGTTTTTTCCCGCTTCGATTTTTTGGTCTGCCCTTCGTGGTGTGCAACGCCTGGCCTGATCGCCGGCACGCGCACCGACAAAGTGCATCGAGCCGGATTTTCCGGACAGACCAGAGAAATCGAAAATGGCCCTGATCAGCCTCAAATCCCTCGGCGTCACCATGAGTGCGCCGCTCTTCTCCAACCTCGACCTCGGCATCGGCACCGGTGACCGGCTCGGCATCGTCGCCGCCAACGGGCGCGGCAAGTCGACCTTGCTCAAATGCCTGACCGGCGAACTGGAGCCGACGACAGGCGACATCACCCGCACGCGCGGCCTGCGTGTCGGCAATGTCGAGCAGTCCGTTGTCCCTGCCCTGCTCGGCCGCACCTTTTATCAGGTGGTGGCTGACGCCTTGCCGCCGGAGCAGGCCGACAGCGAGATGTGGCGCGTCGACGTGGTTCTCGATTCACTCGACGTGCCCGAGCCGATGCGCGAGCGGCCAATGCAGGTGCTCAGCGGCGGTTGGCAGCGGCTGGCGCTGATCGCCCGCGTCTGGGTCACCGATCCCGACGTGCTGCTGCTCGACGAGCCGACCAACCATCTCGATCTCGCCCGCATCAGCCAACTCGAGACATGGCTGAATGCGCTGCCGCGCGAGGTGCCTGTCATCATCGCCAGCCATGACCGCGCCTTCCTCGACGCCACTACCAACCGGACGCTGTTCCTGCGCCCGGAACAATCGCCGGTGTTTTCCCTCCCCTATTCGCGGGCCAGGGACGCGCTGGACGAGATAGATGCTTCGGCCGAACGAAAATTCCAGCGCGACATGAAGGTGGCACAGCAATTGCGCCGCCAGGCGGCCAAGCTCAACAATATCGGCATCAATTCCGGCAGTGATCTGCTGACGGTCAAGACCAAGCAGCTCAACCAGCGCGCGGAGAAGCTCGAAGAGGCCGCCAATCCGGCGCATCGCGAAAAATCGGCAGGTGCGATCAAACTCGCCAATCGCGGCACGCACGCCAAGGTGCTGATCACGCTCGACGACGCGGCGGTCGAAACGCCTGACGGCACGCTGCTGTTCAGGACCGGCAAACGCCACATCTGCCAGGGCGATCGCATCGTGCTGCTCGGTCGCAACGGCGTCGGCAAATCGCGCTTCGTCACCTTGATCCGCAACGCCATCGTCGAACCGGATACGGTGCGGAATGTTAAGGTGACGCCGTCGACCGTGCTCGGTTACAGCGACCAGGCGCTGTCGGGCATCAGCGGCGACGACACGCCGCTGGCGATGGTCTCGCGCCGTTACGATATCGGCGAACAGCGCGCCCGCTCGCTGCTTGCCGGCGCCGGCGTGGTCATCGAGATGCAGGAGCGCAGGATCGGCGTGCTGTCGGGCGGCCAGAAGGCGCGGCTGATGATGCTGGCGCTCAGGCTCGCCAATCCCAACTTCTATCTGCTCGACGAGCCGACCAACCATCTCGACATAGACGGCCAGGAAGCGCTGGAGGAGGAGTTGTTGAAGCACCAGGCAAGCTGCCTGCTCGCTTCGCACGACCGATCCTTCATCCGCGCCATCGGCAACCGCTTCTGGCTGATCGAGAAACGGAAGCTGACCGAGGTCGACGATCCCGAAGATTTCTTCCGCGACGTGGCTGAGGGAACCAACTGAGCGGCGGGGACAGATGCATTGCCAATGAAGTTCCTGCCTGTCATTGACACGCCGGACCTTTGGTATCATTTCATGAGACGTACTCTTGATTCCTGGAACGTATCATGTCATGGTACGTCTGTCGGGCTCCACGGATGATACGTTCATTCAAGGACAAGACCAGCGAAGCCGTTTCGAACGGCAAGGCTCCAAAGGGCTTCCCTTCGGATCTTGTCCGACCGGCCCAACGGAAGCTGTACATGATCGACAACGCCGCCGAACTGTCAGATCTCAAGACGCCTCCCGGCAACAGGCTTGAGCCGTTGAAAGGCAACCGTGCCGGTCAGCATTCGATCCGCATCAACGATCAGTTTCGCATCTGCTTTCGCTGGGTGGATGGGCAAGCAGAAGATGTTGAAATAACCGACTACCATTGAAAGGCAGGTCCTAAATGCTTGATATCAACCCGCCTATCCATCCCGGAGAAATTCTCCGCGAAGAGTATCTCATACCGCTTGGTCTGAAGCCTTACACGCTGGCCAAAAAGCTGCATGTGCCGCGCACGCGCATCGAGCGCCTGGCCAGCGAGACGACCCCGGTAACCCCTGATACCGCGTTGCGCCTTGCGAAGTTTTTTGGGACCACGCCGCAGTTCTGGATGAACATGCAGGCAAGCTATGACCTCGCCGTCGAGGGAAAGGCCAAGAGAGCCGACCTTGAAACGATCGAACGATTGGAGACTGCCGCCTGACGTAAGCGCGCCGCGCCGGTAACAGAGGCCGCTGAAAAATTCTCCGGGCGATCTGTCGGATCGCCCGTTGCTGCCTCGTCCTTGGGATGCCGACACGATGATGCCGGCACCAACCCAGGGAGAGTTCGTCATGTCCGTCCTGTCATCCATCGGCCGCATCGCAACCCGGTATGCCGCGGCGCGCGCCCGTCACCGCAGCGAACGAATTCTGCTGTCGCTGCCGGCCGAACTGCGCAAGGATATCGGCTTTCCGGAAATCTTCGATGCCCGCGACAGCCGTCGCGCGGCCACGTCCTCGGCCAAGGTCATATGACCACGGCCTGTGCGCCGGCCTCCCGAGGCGGTCGGTTGCCGGATGATATCAGGCGAAAAATTTTCGCGACCCTGTAGGATTGGCGTCACCTCGTCCGTCCTATGGTCCGCAAGGCCAAACCAAACGTGAAGAGGAACACGAGAATGACCGACCAGACCCCGCCCCGCGCCAAAGTTCTTGGCGGATTGACCCCCTATCTGCAGGTCGACGGCGCCATCAAGGCCGCCGAGTTCTACAAGAAGGCTTTCGGGGCCGAGGAAGTCTTTGCCTATCCGGCGGATGAAAAAGGCCGCACCATGCATATCCATCTCTACATCAACGGCTCGACGCTGATGCTCGGCGACGCCTATCCGGAACACGGCCATCCGCACCAGGCCGCGCAGGGCTATACGCTGCAGCTCCATCTCGGCAAGGATGACATCGACGCCTGGTGGAAGCGCGCCATCGACGCCGGCTGCGAGATCGTCACGCCGCTGCAGGTGATGTTCTGGGGCGACCGCTGGGGCCAGGTGAAGGACCCCTTCGGTGTCGCCTGGGCAATGAACGCACCGGTGGAATAAGTTTTAGCGCGCGCGCCCTCGCCGAGGGGGATGCGCCCAACCGCGCCGGGTCGTATCCCCACCAACCCGGCGCCCGTTTGCAGCAAAGAGGAGACCACCATGTCCTATGTCGACGGCTTCGTGCTGGCCGTGCCGAAAGCAAATCTCGATGACTATAAAAAGCTGGCCAACCTCACAGGCCCGATATGGATGGAACACGGCGCGCTCGCCTATGTCGAATGTATCGGCGACGATGTGCCCTATGGCGAGCTGACCTCGTTTCCGCGCGCCGTTCAGGCCAAGGACGACGAGGTCGTCGTTTTCTCCTGGGCCGTCTACAAATCCAGGCAGGATCGCGATGCGGTGATGGCCAAGGTGATGGCCGATCCGCGCTTGAAACCCGATTGGGGAACCATGCCCTTCGACGCCAAGCGCATGATCTTCGGCGGCTTCCAGCCGTTCATAGAGCTTTGAGGAACTGGCGCAACGCTTGTCTGACTGGCTGCTCGTAGGCACCCATCGCTTCGTCATCCTATGGCGAAGCTGAAGAGCTTCCCCCAATCCGCTACCCGCGCGCTAATCCAGCTTGTCGAGCAGCGGCTTCAGCCGGTCGCCATAACGCTTCCACAGATCGACCGAGCCCTGGTACATCGGCTGGCGCACCTGCGCGGCCGATGCCGTGCGTACCGGCCGGTCGGTCTGGTGGAACGACAGCACGGCATCGTCCCACGGCAGGCCGAGATAGTCGATCAGCGCCCGGCTCTGCCCGTCCTGGTCGGCGACGAAATCCTCGTAGCGCACATCGTGCACGACGCCGGGCAGCACCTTGTGCCAATGCGCCATGATGTCGGTATAGAGATTGTGGAAATCGGCGAGCTCGCCGAGGTCATAGCCATAGCGGTGGCTGTCGCCGCGGAAATGCACCTTGTAGATCGACAGGCATGTCGCCGCCGCATCGCGGGCGCAATGGATGATTTTTGCCTTCGGCAGCATCATGTGGATGAAGCCGATGAGCAGGAAGTTGCCCGGCATCTTGTCGGTGACGTGGCGCATATGCGGATAGCGGGCATGGAGCATGTCGAGATAGGCCTGCCCCGCCTCGGCGAAATCCGTATCGTCCGTATCGGCCACGCCCCAGGGAAAGCCGCCCTGCATGTTCGACGGGAACTGCCTGCCGACCGCCGTCTTCAAGATACCGAGCTCGCCCGCGCCATAGACTTGTGGGTGGCTGGCGATGATCTGTTCGACCAGCGTCGTACCTGAACGCGGCATGCCGACGACGAAGATCGGCGCGTCGTCGGTGATCGGGCTTGGTCTGTGCTTTTCGAAGAAGCCGGCATCGAACACCGTCTTCATCGCCTCGAATTCGGCGCGCGTCTTCACCGGATCATAGTCGATGCCCTTGCGGCGGATGGCATTGCCCTCGGCGAAGTAGTCGAAAGCCTTGCCATAATCCTTGAGATCGTCATTGGCCTTGCCGAGGCCAAACGACAGCTGCATGCGTGCCAGGCTGTCCTGAGGCGCCTTGGCGTGCTGTGCCTCCATGCCGGCCAATTCGGCATCGCGTTCCTTCTGGCGCTTGACCTGAGACAGCATCAGCCACGCGCGGGCCATCGGGGGATGGATCGCCACCGCCTGCCGGAACAGGTCGGCCGCCTCGTCGAGCTTGCCCTTCTCCATCAGCCCGACGCCCAGGCCGTGCAGCAGGTCCGCATCCTTGGGCCGGATGGCCAGTGCCTCCTGGAAGACAGCCAGCGCCTCGTCGAGGCGTCCGGCCTCCTGCAGGGTTTCGGCAAGCCCGATACGCGCGCGCGCGTGGAATGGATTGCGCTGCACCGTGCCGCGATAGATATCCTCGGCCTCATCGAACCGGCCGATCTGCTTCAGCGACGAGCCGAGATTGTCGCGCGCCGCGAGCTGCTCCGGCCGCAGATCAACCGCGCCGCGGAAGAAATCGATCGCCGCCGTGACACGGCCGAGATCCCGCATCACCGTGCCGAGATTGTTGAGGAAGTCGGGGTTCGTCGGCTGCAGCTGAACCGACTGTTCCAGGAAATCCATGCCTTCTTCGCTACGCCCGGTCTGGTGCAGCAGCAACCCCAGGAAATGCGCCGCGGCCGCATGTTTGGGCTGACGCGCCAGCACCTGCCGGTAGATCGCCTCGGCCTCTTGCCGGCGCCCGGCCTGATGCAGTTGCAGCGCCTGCTGCACATACTGGTCGAGGCCCAGCGGCGGCTGGCCTCCCGCGCCAGACTTGGCCGCGCCAGACCTGGCTCCCGCACCCGCCGCTCTTCTCTGATCTCTGTTGATGGGACACCTGCCGTGTTTATACGCCTGCGGGACCTAAGCCATGCCGGGGAGAGATTCAAGTGTGTGGCCCGTCGCGCGAACGGTCAGGACTGTCCGCGTCATGGAACGCATGGAAGCCTTTCTGGACGAGACCGACGACAAGCGCCGCATTCCGGCCGCCGGCAAGGTGGCGCTGGTGGCGACCGTCGGCAACGAGGATGGCGCGCGTCATTGCTATGCGGAATGCTTCCAGGCGCTGAACGACGTTGGCTTCACATCCCCGCCAATGGCGGCGCCTACTGGGTCGGCGACGCCATGGGCGACGTCAACTATGTCGACCTGCCGAAAACCCCAAAGGCGGTCGCCGGCATGGTCGAGATGGCGGCGTCGAATGCGGCTCACCTGGCAGCCCTGCTGAAGAGCAAGGCCTATGTCGGCGTGGATGGGTGAGGCGTTCCTTCCCTTCTCAGCACGGCCCGTCGCCGACGATGCGGTAGTCCGAGGCACGGGCCTCGCAGGCATTGGGGAACGTGCGCATTTCGCCATGGCTACGGCCGCATACCGGCGCGTATTCGCGGGTGCAGAAGGTCTGCTCGCCGCCGCCGCCACCGCCGTCGCGGCAGCGACCGTCGCGCACGATGCGGTAACCCGCCCGGTCGGCAAGGCAGGCATTGGCGAAGGTCTGGCGATCTCCGCCGCGCCGGGCGCAGACCGGCTCGTACTGCTTGGTGCAGAATTGCGGCTCGGAGCGCGGTGGACGCGGCCGCGGTCGCGGTCCGTCATCGACGACGACCGTACAGGCGGCAAGAATTGCCGACAGGAACAGGATGGCAAAACCCTGCCGTGAAAAGATGGCCGCAAGAAACCTCATGATCGTCTCTCCCTTGATCCCCGTCCCGGTGCATACCGCCCAAGACTGCCTGGCGGTTCGCTGATAATGATATCGATCAAAACAGGATTTAAATCAGTCGCCTATGGCATGATCCTCGCCATTCCACTGCCAATTGCAACCCCGTTCGCGGCCTCTATCGGGAAATGACGGCGGGATCAGCCACGACCCCGCCGCGTCGCCGGCAATCATCGCTTCTGGCCCATGCATGACCGGGGCTGTGGGCCGATGACCCCTCGGGCAACGAGGCCTATCTGCGGCCGGTCGACGCTCTGATCGGTCGATTTTTGCGTCGGGATGCGCTCATGGCGGCGGCCCGCGGCGCTATCTTGCAACCTTCACGTTTCCGTGCGATAAATTCTGTGTTCGGGCATTTGCGACCCGGAGAGCGGAACGTTTTGGACGACCTTTCCCCGATACTGTGAATCTCTGACGGCCCCGTTTTTCGGCGGGGGGTTTGACCATGCGCCAATGCATGACTGCCGAAAGCAACCACCAGGAACTGCCCTCGACGCCAGGTGGCGGGCAGGACCACCAAGACTGAACGGGTGAAGGAGTTTCCCCAATGGCCCAGACCGGCACCGTTAAATTCTTCAATGCGACCAAAGGCTTCGGTTTCATCACGCCCGACGGCGGCGCCAAGGACGTGTTCGTCCATATTTCAGCGATCGAGGCCTCGGGCCTGCGCACGCTCGTCGACGGCCAGAAGGTCACCTTCGATGTCGAGCCGGACCGCATGGGCAAGGGCCCGAAGGCGGTCAACCTGCGCGCAGCCTGAGCGATCGGCGCGCCGCACATCCCAGGCGGATGGGCGAACGAGGAGCTTGACCAGCAACTGGGCAGGCAGACAGATTTTGAAAGGCGCGGCGGTTTTCGTCGCGCCTTTTTCATGACGCGGTGCAGCATAAACGCATGTCATCGGGAAGTTCATCCGGTCCGGGCCAATGACACGCGTCATAACAAGCACTTAAAGCGCGACGTGCTTTAAGTGCCCGCAAAACTTTCACTTGCCGATAGCGCTAAAATAAAGGACAAATTTCCACTCGGGCATTTGCCGGCCCGAGACTGGAGTTTATGGGATCAAAGGAGCTTCCCATGCCGCAGACCGGCACCGTCAAATTCTTCAATCATGCCAAGGGCTTCGGCTTCATCACACCCGATGATGGCGCGAAGGATGTCTTCGTGCATATTTCGGCCGTGCAGGCGTCGGGTCTTCCGGGTCTCGAAGATGGGCAGAAAGTGACATTCGACACCGAGCCGGACAAGCGCGGCAAGGGACCGAAGGCCGTCAACCTGTCGGTCGGCTGAGCCGGCTTCAAACCGGCGCCGGCGCCCGCAGGTCGGGCCCACGCTCCGAGGTTGCGGCTTTTGACGCCGTGAAGAACGCGTGCGGTTAAATTTTCGTTCAGCCCCCGTTCAGCCACGGTCCCATATTAGTCGTTTGTAAAGCCGGACCGCATCCCCTGCAGAACTGCACGGTCCGGTACGAAGGAGACCAAGATGAACCGTATTTTCAAGACAGCCGTGCTGTCCGCCGCCGTGGTCGCCACGACGCTGGGGACCTTTTCGGCGGCCAATGCCGATGACTGGCGCCGCTGGCACCATCACGGCCATGGCAATGGCGACGCTGTGGCAGCCGGCGTTCTCGGCCTTGCCGCCGGCGCGCTGATCGGTGGCGCGTTGGCCAATGACCGGCCGCCGCCCGAGTCCGACCGTTATTACAATGACGGCTATTACGATCGTGACGTGCGGATACGCCCGGCCCCGGTCCGCCGCTACTACGTGGAACCGCAGGTGGTCTATGCCGACCGCTATGCCGAACCGTGGACGCGCGGCTGGTACGAGTACTGCTCGGACCGATACCGCTCCTTCAATTCCCGCACCGGCACCTTCACCGGCAGTGACGGCGAACAGCATTTCTGCACCGCCAACTGAGGCATCCCTGCCCCAAACAAAAAAGCGCTGACCGCAAGGCCGGCGCTTTTTTGGTATCAGCTTGCTGGGTTTTCGGCCCCAGGGGCGGTCCAGATCTGCCTCAGGTCAAAAACGGATTGGTCCGCCGTTCTTCGCCGAAGCGCCCGCCCGGACCGTGGCCGCAAATGAAGCCGATGTCGTCGCCAAGCGGCAACAGCTTGTCCTTGATCGAGGCGATGAGTGCCGCATGGTCGCCGCCCGGCAGGTCGGTGCGGCCAACCGAACCGCGAAACAGGACGTCGCCGACATGGGCGAATTTGGCGGCCCGATTGTAATAGACGACATGGCCGGGCGCGTGGCCGGGGCAATGCAGCACCTCGAACACATGGCCGCCAAACGACACCGTCTCGCCTTCGGTGAGAAACCGGTCGGGCACGCAATTGCGCACTCCCTCGATGCCGTAGCGCCTGCCCTGGTTTTCCAGATTGTCGAGCAGCACCTTGTCGGCGTCATGCGGGCCGATGATCTCGATGCCGAGTGCTTCCTTCAGCTCCATGGCGCCTCCGGCATGGTCGATATGGCCATGCGTGATCCAGATCGCTTCGGCCGTGATCGCATTGTCCTTCAATACCGCCAGCACCTTATCGATGTCGCCGCCGGGATCGACCACCACGCCGTGCTTGTCGTCCATGTCGAACAGGATGGTGCAGTTCTGCTGGAACGGTGTGACCGGCACGATGCCGGCATTGAGCTGACCCATGATCGTCCTTTCGCTGTGTCAGCGGTGATGTAGAGGCGTGGGCCTGGAGCGTCCAGCCCCGCAAAGGCGAACGGCCGGTCGCCGCAAAAGAAATGGGCGGCCGAAGCCGCCCATTTTGCCAGCCCGAGATTGCAGGCTCATTTCTTCATGGCGCCCATGACCGCGCCGAGAATGCCGGTCAGGATCGCGCCGCCGCCGGCGCCACCGACGATGTTCTGCAGGTTGAGCGCGCTGCCGAGACCGCTCGTCGCCGCCGCAGCTGCATCAGGACTGATCGCCCCGTGGCCGAGCAGGCTGCCGAGGATCGCCGCGCCGCCGACACCACCAATGGCACCGCCCAGGATTTTGGGAAGCTGCCCCATCGCCGCCGTCTTGATAGCCGCGCCTACCGCCTGACCACCGATGATGCCCGTAATGATCTGAATGATGATCGGAAGAAGCGTGTTCATGTCCATATGATTAGTCCCTCCATAGCTGCCAGCCTCCCGGGCCGACACCATCATGAGAGACGCCGAATTTGATGAAAGTCAAATGCACAAACGCTGAAATAAAAGGGGCGGCCCGAAAACCGCCCCTGCTTGCCCGAAAAGCTGTGACTATCGTTATTCTGCGGCGATAGCATGCTTGGGTTGAACGGCGATAGAATAGTCGTTCATGAGATTCTTGGCGATCTCGCCAACTTCGAATCGGTAAGGGCCGATCTCCGAAACCGGGGTTACTTCCGCTGCGGTTCCTGTCAGGAAGCACTGCTCGAACCCTTCGAGTTCTTCCGGCATGATGGCGCGTTCGATGATCTCCAGGCCGCGATCCCTGGCGAGACCGATGACCGTGCGGCGGGTGATGCCGTCGAGGAAGCAGTCGGGCTTGGGCGTGTGGATCTTGCCGTCCTTGACGAAGAAGATGTTGGCGCCGGTCGCTTCCGCGACCTGGCCCCGCCAGTCGAGCATCATCGCGTCGGCATAGCCCTTGGCCTCGGCGGCATGCTTGGACATGGTGCAGATCATGTAGAGGCCCGCCGCTTTCGACTTCGACGGCGCCGTGCGCGGGTCGGGCCGGCGCCATTCCGCCACATCGAGGCGGATGCCCTTCAGCTTCTGCGCCGGGTCGAAATAGCTTGGCCATTGCCAGATGGCGATGGCGACATTGATGCGGTTGTTTTGCGCCGAAACGCCCATCTGCTCGCTGCCCCGCCAGGCGATAGGCCTGACATAGGCGTCCTGGAAGCCCTGCTTCTTCAGAAGCGTGGTCGAGGCGTCGTTGAGCTCGGCCACCGAATAGGGAATCTTGAAGCCGAGCAGGCGCGCCGATTCATGCAGCCGCTCGGTATGCTCGTTGAGCTTGAAGATCTCGCCGCCATACGCGCGCTCACCCTCGAAGACCGCGCTGGCGTAGTGCAGGCCATGGGTCAGCACGTGAATCTTGGCGTCTCCCCACGGGACGAACTCGCCATTCATCCAGATGAAGCCGTCCAGTTGATCGAAAGGAACGGATGCCATGGTAACCTCCCGCGGACCTCGGCCCGCATATCTCAGTGTCGTTGCGTGTTCTTTTTTGGCCGCGCCATGTGATTGGAGACGCCGGCCGGTGTCTCGAAGCGTAAGCGGATAATCGCGTCCTGGCAAACTCAGGAAGTTCCGGAAAAAACCGGCCCACCTTGCCTTTTCGTTCGCAATCCGCCCAAAAGCTTGTCAAAAATTACCATTGCAGGGAAATTACGTCAATAGTACTGACATAATCTCCCGTTCCCATGGAGAAATGATGACGGATAAAAACCCAGCCGCCGGAAAACCGATCAGGACCGCGATCACCAGCGAGGACGGCATCGATTTCGCCATCATCGAACTCTTCTTCTTCGCCTATCGCGACTTCACATCCGATCCCGATCAGATCCTGGCCGATTACGGTTTCGGCCGCGCCCACCACCGCGTGCTGCATTTCGTCAACCGCCGGCCGGGCCTGACCGTCGCCGAACTGCTCGACGTGCTGAAGATAACCAAGCAGAGCCTGGCGCGCGTGCTCAAGCAATTGATCGACACCGATCACGTCGTGCAGTTGCAGGGTCCGCGCGACCGCCGCCAGCGCGAACTCTATCCGACGGCCAAGGGCCGTGCGCTGGCGCTGGCGCTGGCGCGGCCACAGTCGCGCCGCATCCGTGCTGCATTGGAAGATTGCGGTGCCGCCGAACGGACCTTGGTGGAACGCTTCCTCGAAGCGATGGTCAATCCGGAACTGAGAGCTCAGATCGACGTTGGGTCCGCAAAAATGTCAGGGAAAAGCCATGGAGAGCACTGAGAGGATCGACCAGGCGGCCGCACCGGACGACGACGCGCCGCATCTGCTCGTGGTCGACGACGACACCCGTATCCGCAATCTTCTTAAGCAGTATCTGACCGAAAACGGCTTTCGCGTCACCGTCGCCGGCAATGCCGGCGAGGCCCGCCGCAAGCTCGCCGGCCTCGACTTCGACCTGCTTGTGCTCGATGTCATGATGCCGGGAGAAAGCGGCGTCGATCTCACCAAGGCGCTGCGCGCCGAGAAGAACGTGCCGATCCTCATGCTGACGGCCCTGTCGGAGACCGACAACCGTATCTCGGGACTCGAAGCCGGCGCCGACGACTACCTGCCCAAGCCCTTCGACCCGCGCGAGTTGATCCTGCGCATCAACAACATCCTGCGCCGCGGCGGCCCGGCGGCGACGCCCAAGGTCGAACAGCTGGTGTTCGGTCCCTACACCTTCCAGATCGCCAGGCGCGAACTGAAGCGCGGCGGCGAAGCGCTGAAGCTGACCGACCGCGAACAGGAGATCCTGGCGATCTTCGCCGCGCGCGCCGGCGAAACCATCCCCCGCCACGAGCTGGTCGGCGACGATTCGGAAGTCGGCGAGCGCACCATCGACGTCCAGATCAACCGGCTGCGCCGCAAGATCGAGCGCGATCCGTCCAATCCGGTCTGGTTGCAGACCGTGCGCGGTATTGGGTATCGGCTCAGCGTGGAATAGAATGCCGGCGGCGGCCCAAGGGCATGATCCCGAAAAGTGGGAACCGGTTTTCGGAAAAGATTGTGCTCCAACAAAGAGTTAGATCAGGATGACGATTCGGCCAAACGTCATGCTGGTCTAATACCGCCGACGGATGAAAAGAGCCAATGGCGACCACGGAACTGGAAGAGCCGGACAATGACGGCTTGAGCGCACGCGCCACGCGGACGCTCAAGGCGGTGCCGCGCATCTGGAACCGGTTCTGGCGCCTCGTTTCGCTTTACATGCCCAAGCGCCTCTATGCGCGCTCATTGATCATCGTCATCGCGCCGATGATCCTTTTGCAGTCGGTCGTCGCCTTCGATTTCATGGAGCGCCACTGGGCAACCGTGACGCAGCGCCTGTCGCAGGCCACCGTGCGCGACATCGCCGCCATCATCGACCTGATCGAGACCTACCCGCACGACGCCGACTACGCCAGCATCATCCGCATCGCGCAGGACCGCATGCAGCTAAAGGTCGATCTCCTGCCGCCCGACCCGCTGCCGCCGCCCGGTCCAAAACCGTTCTTCTCGATCCTCGACGATGTTCTCTCCGCCGAGATTACCCGCCAGATCAACCGCCCATTCTGGATCGACACGGTCGGCAATTCCAACATCGTCGAGGTCCGCGTCCAGCTCGAGAACAAGGTGCTGCGCGTCTTCGTGCGCCGCAGCCAGGCCTATGCCTCCAACACCCATATCTTCCTGATCTGGATGGTCGGCACCTCGCTGGTGCTCCTGATGATCGCCATCCCCTTCCTGCGCAACCAGATCCGGCCGATCCTGGCGCTTGCCGAGGCAGCCGAAAGCTTCGGCAAGGGCCGGCCGATGCCGCGCGATTTCCGCCCGCGCGGGGCCGAAGAGGTGCGCCGCGCTGGCTTTGCCTTCATCCAGATGCGCGAGCGCATCGAGCGCCAGATCGAGCAGCGCACGGCCATGCTGACCGGTGTCAGCCATGATCTCAGGACCATCCTCACCCGCTTCAAGCTGCAGCTGGCGCTGGCCGGCGGCAAGGCCGAGACCAAGGCGGCGCTGGACCAGGACATCGAAGACATGCAGTCGATGCTGGAAGGCTATCTCTCCTTTGCCAGGGGCGAGGCCTCGGAGGATCCGGGACGTTTCGATCTCGAAGCCTATTTCCAGAAGCTCGGCGAGGAAGCGGGCTTGCGCAAATGCAAGCTGTCGACAACGCTTTCCGGCGATCCGACCGTGCATGTGCGGCCGAACGCCTTCGCGCGGCTGCTGTCCAACATCATCGGCAATGCCTTCCGCTATGCCCGCACCGTCGAGGTCACCGCCAACCATGGCCGTGGCTCGCTTCTGGTCACCATCGACGACGATGGGCCAGGCATTCCGGCCGACAGACGCGAAGACGTGTTCAAACCCTTCGTGCGCCTCGATGAAGCCCGTAACCTCGACGCCAGCGGCACCGGGCTCGGCCTGTCGATCGCCCGTGACATCGCCCGCAGCCATGGCGGCGACATCACGCTCGACGACAGTCCGATGGGCGGCCTGCGCGTCGTGATCAAGGTTCCGGCCTGATTTCTATTTGACTAGCCCAGCATGATCTTGGCTAAAAACCAGTTTCGACTTTTCGGGACTACGGTCTGCTTCATCCGCCCGTCATGAAACCATGGTCAAGAGCGCGCATGAAGCGCGCGATCGCACTTGATTCGTCCTTGCCGCCTCACTTTGACCCCGTGCCCGCCAAGGTGCGCTGGAGCGAAGCGAGGGCGGCCGCCTGGTCGCCGTTCCGGCATCGTTTCAAGGCAACCGCGGACATCGGGAGCAAAGGGCCGCCATGCGCATATTGATGGTCACCGACGCCTGGCGCCCACAAGTCAACGGCGTCGTCCACACGCTGGAGCGGCTCACCGAGACCTTGAAGTCCTTCGACGTCGCGGTCGAGTTCCTGACCCCGAACATCTTTCGCACCCTGCCCTTGCCGACCTACCCCGACATCCGCCTGGCGCTGACCACCCCCGGCCATGTCGCGCGCCTGATCGACGGCTACAAGGCCGACCACGTCCACATTGTCACCGAGGGACCGCTGGGCATCATGGCGCGGCGCTATTGCCGCAATGCCGGCCGGCCGTTCACCACCAGCTACCACACCCGCTTTCCCGAATATCTCAGCGCCCGCCTGCCGGTGCCGGAGAGCTGGGCCTATCGCTGGCTGCGTGATTTCCACAATTCAGGCCAAGGCACGCTGGTCGCCACCCAGTCGCTCGCCGACGATCTCACGGCGCGCGGCTTCAACAAGCTCAGGCCCTGGACGCGCGGCGTCGACACTGAGCATTTCCACCCGGACAAGCGCAAGGACCTCGGCTTCCCCGGCCCGATCTTCCTTTGCGTCGGCCGTGTCGCCGTCGAAAAGAACCTCTCCGCCTTCCTCGATCTCGACCTTCCAGGCAGCAAGGTGATCGTCGGCGAGGGCCCGGAGCTTGCCAAGCTCAAGGCAAAATACCCGCAGGCGCATTTTCTCGGCCATCGTCCCAATGACGAACTGGCCGAAATCTACGCCTCGGCCGATGTCTTCGTCTTCCCCAGCCGCACCGACACTTTCGGCAATGTCATCATCGAGGCACTGGCCAGCGGCACGCCGGTCGCCGCCTATCCGGTGACCGGGCCTATCGACATCGTCGGCGACGGCTTTGGCGGCGCGGTGTCGAACGATTTGCGCCAGGCCTCGCTCGCCGCCCTCAACGTCAGCCGCGACCAGGCCCGCGAGCGCGCCATGCGCTACAGCTGGAAGGCCTGCGCGGAAATGTTCCTCGACGCGGTCGAGGAAGCGCTCGGCACGACGCGCAAGCTGGCGGCCTGAAACCAACCTTTCGTCATCCACGGGCGAAGCCGCCGCGTAGACCCGAGGATCCATTCCGTGACCTGCGAAGGGTGCTTGGGCTGGCGAATTAGAACTTAGCATGAAGACGGCCCGATGCCTCAATTACGAGCAAGAAACCCCTGGACCGCTCCATTCTTCGGCCATTGTCGCGGCATGGATCCTCGGGTGTGCGCGTCCGCTACGCCCGTGGATGACGAAGGCTAAAACAGTCGTCCGCCGTCCGGCACCTTGCGCTCGATGGCGCCCAACACGACGGCACCCTGTTCATCGGGAAAACCGAGCGTCAGCACTTCCGACATGAACGGGCCGATCTGGCGCGGCGGGAAATTGACCACTGCGAACACCTGCCGGCCGATCAAGGTCGCGGGCGTATAATATTTGGTGATCTGCGCCGACGACTTCTTGATGCCGATCTCGGCGCCGAAATCGATCTTCAGCCTGAAGGCCGGCTTGCGCGCCTCCGGAAAAGGCTCGGCTTCGACGATCGTGCCGGCGCGGATGTCGACACGATCGAAATCGGCGAAGCTGATCTCGGGCTTGCGCTCCTTGCTTGAACTCATGTCGAACGCTTCTTGCTCAGGCGTTGCCGAAGGTCTCGAACAGCACGCCGGCGAGCGCGTCCTTGGCCGAGGTTCCCGACCAGACAACGAACTGGAAAGCCTGGAAATAGCACTCGCAGGCTTCCAGCGCCGAGGACAAGAGCACCTCGACTTGCTGGCTCGACGGTTCGACCCCGCCGGCCAGGAGCAGCGACTGGCGGAACATGATCGCGCCTTCCTGCTCCCAGAGGTCGAAATGGCCGAACAGCATCTGTTCGTTGATCAGCGACAACAGCCGCATCACTTCCAGCGTGCGGGTTTCCGGCACCTTGATGTCGAAGGCGCAGGCGAGATGCAGCGCCTCGAAATCCTCCATCCACGAGAAGGACACGTGATAGTCGGTCCAGCTGCCGGCGACCGAGATCGAGATTTCGTCGTCGCCGGCCCGTTCGAAGGACCAGTCATTGTTGTGGGCCACCTGCTCGATCACATCCACCGGATGGATTTCGCGGGAAAATTCGAGTTCGAGAAGTTCCATGGAATGCTTCCTGTGTTCAGGGGAGCGCCACACGCTCCGCGGGGCACACACGACGAACAATCTTGTCTAGAACTCGGACGGCCGGGACTTCTCGACGCAAAGACCCCAGACCGGACCCCACCGCCCGGCGCATGACCCCTGTTCCGAATCATGCAACAAATTCAGTCTATTGATCGGGAGTCGCGTGAACAGCCCAATTTTTCGCACTGCGTCATTCGCATGTGGAAAGGTGCCTGCCACAAAGAGTCACGCAATGCCGGTAAGCGATTCACGGCAAAGCGATTTTCAGGCTGGTGCTTTGTGGAAAAGTTTAACGAATTATTTTTTCGGCTTGGGCTTCGCCGGAGCCGCAGGTGTGGCCTGGCCGGTCAGTTCGGCGATCCTGGCCTCGAGCGTCTCGATGCGCTCGGCGAGCCTGCCGTTCTCTTCCCGCGCCTTGGCCGCCATCTCGCGCGCGGCCTCGAACTCCTCGCGCTGCACGACATCCATGGAGTTGAGGATGCGTTCCGCCTGGCCCTTGAAGGCCGTCTCCACCTCGCGCCGCACACCCTGAGCGGCACCGGCGGCATCGGTCATCAGCTTGGCGAATTCATCGAGAATGCGGTTCGGTCCGGTCGACATGGCAAATCCTCGCTTGCTTGATTGGAATTAGTGACGTGGCGCGAGGAATGCAAGAACGTTGAAGCTAGCTGCGGCTGCTGCGTTGCTATGGCGCACAGCCGCATGGTGAGCGCCACGCCCTTCCGAACGGCTCCGAAGCTGTACTTAGTGGTGGCAAGTCGCCTATTATGACGCCCTCTCTCCCCTTCAGGCACGTTCAATCAGGATAACCAATGGCAACACCCCCGCGCCGACCGACAAATCCGATGGAAGCCGCTGAAGCTGTCTTCAAGCCAGTCAAGAAGCCGGCCGCGGCTCCGCCACGCGAACCCTCCACCACTCCGAATGTCCGCGAGCTTGTCTCGATCAGGATCGACCGGGCCGTGCTCGATCATTTCCAGGAAGATGGTCCCGGCTGGCAGGACAGGATCAACGACGCCTTGCGTAATGTGGTGGCCGGCAAGCCCAGGGGTTGAGGACGTCCGTCCGCGCGATGGACCTTGAAGCGATCCTGTTTACGGACCATGGACGGCCGTGACCTTGCCTTGACCCTGCCAAAACCCTGCCGCATGGTCCGCGCCGATCGCAACCGAGAGCTTTCCGTTGAACGAGTATTTCCTGCTGCCGTTGGCTTCGCTGCCTTTCCCGAACATCAACCCGATCCTCATCCAGATCGGGCCGCTGGCGGTGCACTGGTACGGCATCGGTTACATCGTCGGCATCCTGTTTGCCTGGTGGTATGCCAAGCGGCTCGCCGCCAATCCGAAACTGTGGCCCGACGGCGTCCTGCCGATGAAGCCGGAGGATCTCGACGACTTCATCGTCTGGGCGGCCATCGGCGTGGTTCTGGGCGGCCGCACCGGCTATGTCCTGTTCTATGACCTGGCGCGCTATATCGCCCATCCGCTCGATATCTTCGCCGTCTGGCAAGGCGGCATGTCCTTCCATGGCGGCCTGCTCGGCGTCATCCTGGCCATGACGCTGTTTTCCTTTAAGCGCGGCATCCGCACCTGGTCTCTGTTCGATGTCGTGGCAGCCGGCGTGCCGGTCGGCCTTGGCCTCGTGCGCGTCGCCAACTTCATCAACTCCGAGCTCTGGGGACGGCCTACCGATGTGCCCTGGGCGATCGAATTCCCCAATGGCGGTCCGTTCACCCGCCATCCAAGCCAGCTCTACGAAGCCTTGCTCGAAGGGCTGGTGCTGTTTGTCGTGCTGCGCATCCTCACCCACTCGCGCCTCAAGCTGAGGACGCCGCGCTTCGTCGGCGGCGCTTTCATCTGCGGCTACGGCCTGTCACGCATCTTTGTCGAGTTCTTCCGCGAACCCGACCAGCAGCTCGGCTATCTCCTCGGCACCAATTGGCTGACCATGGGCATGATCCTGTCGACGCCGATGGTGCTGGCCGGAATCTGGGCGATGGCGACAGCCAAGCCAGTGATCCAAACGCAACAGCAAGCGACATGACGCGACTGAAATCCCGCATCGTCGACCTGATCGAGGCGGTTGGCCCGATGCCCGTCAACGAATACATGGCGCTGTGCCTGTTCGATCCGCGCGACGGCTACTACACGACACGCGAACCGTTCGGCGCGGCCGGCGACTTCATCACCGCGCCGGAGATCAGCCAGATGTTCGGCGAACTCGTCGCCGTCTGGTTTTACCAGGCCTGGGCAGCGATCGGCCGGCCGATGCCGGTCACCATCGCCGAGATCGGCCCCGGTCGCGGCACGCTGATGAAGGACATGCTGCGCACCTTGTCGCGGCTCGACCCGGCCTTGGCCAATGGCGCCGCCATCGCCATGATCGAGACCAGCCCGCGCCTGACGGAAATCCAAAAACAGACGCTCGGCGCGACACCATTCGCTGTTTCCTGGCACGAGGTCGTCGGCACGCTGCCGCGGCAGCCGCTGCTGATCGTCGGCAACGAACTGTTCGATGCCGTGCCCATCCGCCAGTTCGTCCGCGCCGGCGCCGAGTGGCGCGAGCGCATGGTCGGCCTGGACGACGCGGACAATCTTTGCTTCTTCGCCGGCGTCGGCTCCGTCGACCCGACGCTGCTGCCCAGGGATGCAGTCGACGCGCCGCAAGGGGCGATCGTCGAAATCGCGCCGGCCCGCACGGCCCTGATGGCGGCGATCGCCGAGCGCATAGCCGGCGACGGCGGCGCCGGACTGTTCCTCGACTACGGGCATCTGCAGCCCGGTGTCGGCGACACGCTGCAGGCCCTGCGCCGGCACAATCACGAAGATGTGCTGGCCAGTCCCGGCGAAGCGGACCTTACCTCCCATGTCGATTTCGCCGCCCTTGCAGCGATCGTGCGCGCGCACGGTCTCGACACCTATCTGTCGACACAGGGCAATTTCCTGCTCGGCATGGGCATTCTGGAGCGCGCCGGCCAGTTGGGCGCGGATGCCGGCCAGCCGGCACGCGACGAGATATCGGATGCCGTCGAGCGCCTCGCCGGCCCGCAAGCCATGGGTGAACTCTTCAAGGTCCTCGCCATCGTTCCGCGCGGCATCTCCGTCAGGCCCTTCGCCACGGCGGATTGACTTTTCATCGCTACCCCTCCCAATCTCCCGTCCGGTAAAAGAGCGGCCGGACCGCCGGCCGCTTTTCCTTGACGAAACCGCCCACACGGACAACAACGCCCGCATGCTGAATCAGACCAAACCGGATCCCGTTCGGTCGCCGCTGCTGGACCAGGCGCAGGCACAAGGCATCCGTCACGGCTATTTCACCCGCATCGGCGGCGTCTCCACGGGCATCTACCAGGGCCTCAACATCGGCACTGGGTCGGATGACGACCAGGCGCTGGTGGCGCAGAACCGGGCTCGCGTCGCCGCCTGGATGGGCGTGCCCGCAAGCCATCTGTTGACCGCCTGGCAGATCCATTCGCCCGACGTCGTCATCGCCAGGGAACCCTTCGCGGGCGAGCGGCCCAAGGCCGATGCCATCGTCACCGACAGGCCGGGCATCGCCATCGGCGCCTCGACAGCCGACTGCGGCCCGGTTCTGTTCGCGGATACCGGCGCGCGCATCATCGGCGCGGCGCATGCCGGCTGGAAAGGCGCTTTCACGGGCGTGCTCGAAAACACCATTGCCGCCATGGAAAGCCTCGGCGCCCGTCGCGAAAACATCGTCGCTGTGCTCGGGCCTTCGATCGGCCCCGACAATTACGAAGTGGGGCCGGAATTCGTCGCCCGCTTCGTCGGTGCCGACAGTGAGAATGCGCGGTATTTCGTGCCTTCGGCACATGCCGGCCATTCGATGTTCGACCTCAACCGCTATACGATCGACCGGCTGGCCAGGGCCGGAGTGAGGGCCGATGGCCTTGGCCGCTGCACCTATGCCGAGGAAGATCTGTTTTTCTCCTACCGGCGCACCACGCACCGCAAGGAGCCCGATTATGGCCGGCAGGTTTCGGCAATCGTTTTGGAGGAGGTATAATGGTGCTGCATTTTGAACGATCGGAATTCGACGCGCGGCGCGACCGGCTGATGATCGAGATGGCCGAGAAGAAGCTCGACGCCATCCTGCTGTTCGCGCAGGAAAGCATGTACTGGCTGACCGGCTACGACACGTTCGGCTTCTGCTTCTTCCAGTGCCTGGTGGTGAAGGCCGACGGCTCCATGGTGCTTCTGACCCGCTCGGCCGATCTGCGCCAGGCGCGCCACACATCGATCATCGACAACATCGTGCTGTGGACCGACCGCGACGGCGCCAATCCGGCGGTCGACCTGCGCAACCTGCTCAACGAACTCGACCTGCTCGGCGCCCGCATCGGCGTCGAATACGACACCCACGGCCTGACCGCCTTTAATGGCCGCCGCCTGGACGAGCAGTTGCAGACCTTCGGCCAGATCGCCGATGCTTCCGGCATCGTCGGCCGGCTGCGCCTGTTCAAGAGCCCTGCCGAGGTCGCCAAGGCGGAAAAGGCCGCCAATCTTTCCGACGACGCGCTGGACGCGGCGCTGCCGCTGATCAAGCAGGGCGGCGACGAGGCGCTGATCCTCGCCGCCATGCAGGGCGCGATCTTCGCCGGTGGCGGCGACTACCCGGCCAACGAGTTCATCATCGGCTCCGGCGTCGATGCGCTGCTGTGCCGCTACAAGGCCGGCCGCCGCAAGCTCACCAAGAACGACCAGCTGACGCTCGAATGGGCCGGCGTCTTCCATCATTACCATGCGCCGATGATGCGCACGGTGCTGACCGGCAAGGTCTCCAAGCGCCATCAGGAGCTGTTCGACGCGGCGCGTGCAGCGCTTCTGGCCGTCGAAAAGGCGATGACGCCCGCAAACACCTTCGGCGACGTGTTCGACGCCCACGCCCGCACAATGGAAGCGCACGGCCTGACCAAGCACCGGCTGAACGCCTGCGGCTATTCGGTCGGCGCCCGCTTCACGCCGTCCTGGATGGACATGCCGATGTTCTACCAGGGTAATCCCGAGCCGATCGCGCCGAACATGACGCTGTTTGCCCACATGATCATCATGGATTCCGAGACCGAGACGGCGATGACGCTTGGCCGCACCTACCTGACCACCGAATCCCAGCCGAAGCCGCTGTCCCGCCATGATCTCGACTTGATCGTGCAGTGAATCCACAATGGGAGACGTTCTTCGCCAAGGAGTTAGAAGGCAAATGAGACGATCGCATGTGACGACCGTGTCATTGCTTGTGGCATTGGCTTTGACCGCCTGCACCAACGCAAAGGACGTCCTCGAACCTTCCGCCATCACCCCGCCGGCGGCTTCGGCACAGCCCGCACCCGCCACGCAAGGCAGCGCTGCGGGCACCGTTCCAGCCCCGGCGCCGGCCGCGACGGCCACCACGACGGCGGGCGCACCCGCCGCCGCGCCCGTCACCTCCGCCCAGGCCGCCGCCATCCTGTCGAAGACCCGGCTGCAGATCGCGCCGATCGTCGGCGCTTCGGTGGAAGCCGCCACGCCGCTGACGGCGGAACTGCAGACACGCGCCAAGCAGCGCGGCATCACGCTGGCCGGCAGCCAGGACCAGACCGCTACCCACGTGCTCAAGGGCTACTTCTCGGCGATGACGGAGGGCAAGGACACCACCGTCATCTATGTCTGGGACGTCTACGACCCCTCCGGTAACCGGCTGCACCGCATCAACGGCCAGATGAAGGCGCCTTCGACCAATTCCGGCGGCAGCGCGGGCGCCGACAGCTGGAAGTCGGTCTCGCCGGCCACCATGCAGGCGATCGCCGACCAGACCATCGATCAGTTCGCGGCCTTTCTTAGCGGCAAGGCGAGTTGAGGTGTTGCCAGTCGGTGATGCCGAACAGTTTTCCTGGGCTTAGCCGGCGGATTCACGATCTCGGCGCTTGCAATACCGGCGCGGGCCGCTAAAAGCCCGGTTAAAAGGCGCAGGAGAGTCCGCCGGACCTCTCCGTCCTCCACCAGGAACGGTGCATGAAACTCTTCGCGGGCAATTCCAACAGGGTGCTGGCCGAAGCGGTCGCCCGCTATCTCAACATCCCGCTGGGCAAGGCCAGTGTCAGGCGCTTCGCCGACCAGGAAATCTTCGTCGAAATCCAGGAAAATGTGCGCGGCGAGGATGTCTTCATCCTGCAGTCGACTTCCTTTCCGACCAACGATCACCTGATGGAATTGCTCATCATGATCGACGCCTTCATGCGCTCGTCGGCCAAGCGCATCACGGCGGTTATCCCCTATTTCGGCTACGCAAGGCAGGATCGCCGCGCTTCCGGGCGCACGCCGATCTCGGCCAAGCTGGTCGCCAACATGATCACCCGCGCCGGCGTGGACCGGGTTTTGACGCTGGATCTCCATGCCGGCCAGATCCAGGGCTTCTTCGACATCCCGACCGACAATCTGTTCTCGGTGCCGGTGATGGCCCGCGACGTCAAGGCTAAGTACAAGCAGCTCGGCAATGTCGTGGTGGTGTCGCCCGATATTGGCGGCGTGGTGCGTGCCCGCGCTCTGGCCAAGCGCTTCGACGCGCAACTCGCCATCGTCGACAAGCGCCGTGAGCGTCCGGGCGAATCGGAAGTCATGAACATCATCGGCGCGGTCGCCGGCAAGGATTGCCTTTTGATCGACGACATCGTCGATTCCGGCGGCACGCTGTGCAACGCCGCCGACGCGCTGCTGGCCAACGGCGCCACCAGCGTCACCGCCTACATCACCCACGGCGTGCTGTCGGGCGGCGCGGTCGCCCGCATCAGCGCCTCGAAGCTGCAGGAACTGGTGATCACCGATTCCATCCAGCCGACGCAGGGCGTGCTCGACGCGCCCAACATCCGCGTCATCTCGATCGCCGACCTGATGGGCGAAGCCATTTCGCGCACGGCGACCGAGGAATCGGTGTCGAGCCTGTTCGACTGAAAAGCCGGTTACCCCTGCGGCAAGGCCGAGGGTGCCGGGGCTTCTAACCGGGCCGGGGCTCGGCGCATGCCTTCGCCGGCATCACGCGCCCCGCGCATATAGCCGCGCGGCGAGGAACCCAGCATGCGCTTGAACATGGTGATGAAGGCCGGCACGCTGTCATAACCGAGATCGAGCGCCACCCGGGTGATCGGCTCGCCGTCGGCGAGCCTCGGCAGTGCCGCGAACAGGCAGGCCTGCTGGCGCCAGGTCGACAGCGACAGGCCGGTCTGGCGCTGGAAGGCGCGCGTGAAGGAACGCCTGCTCATGCCGACGGTATCGGCCCATTCGTCGATCGTTGCGTGCGGTGAGGGTGCTGCGACGAAACGCCGGCAGAGCGCCGCCAGTTTGGGATCCGACGGAAATGGCAGGCCGAGCGGCCGCTCCGGCAATTGCGGGATCTCATGCAGGAGTAGGTTCATGATCAGGCCGCCGCGCCCTTCAAGTTCGCCGCCTTGCGGCAGCTTCTCGGATTCCACGATCAGGCTGTGCATCAGGTCGGTGATGCCGACGACGCGCATGCCTTCCGGCAGGCCCGGGATCGCCTGCGGCATGACATAGACGGAGCGCATCGAGACATCGCCCAGCATCTCGACGGAATGTTCGATGCCGGCCGGAATCCACATCGCATGGTCCGGCGGCACCATCCAGCGCCCATGCCGCGTCGTCACCAGCACGACGCCGACCAGCGCGTGCAGCAACTGGCTGCGGCTGTGGTGGTGGTGCGGCACGTGGTAGCCGTCCGGATATTCGGTCGGCAACACCACCGCCGGCCCGACCGCCTGCTCGAGCCACTGCCAACGCAACCCGTGCAATTGCTCGAGATCGGTGTGGCCGGCGCCGAAAATCTCCCTGGTTTTTGGCATTCGGTATGGCCCACTCGCGAAACTATTGGACCAAACCACGAAAGAAGTCGCTTGGCAACCGGACTATAAGGCTGCCTGCGGGAAGCCCCCGCCACGTCGCCCGCGGGAACACCCGCCAAAAAGACTACGGAGCCTATCTTGACCGATACGACAGCCAGCAGCGTCGCGACACAAGCGACCGCCAGTCACGCTTCAGCCCAGGCGACGGCCTTCACCGTCATCCTGGCGGTGAGCCTCTGCCACTCCATCAACGACATCATGCAGTCGCTGCTATCGGCCATCTATCCGCTTCTGAAAGACAATTACGGCCTCGACTTCTGGCAGATCGGCCTGTTGACCTTCACCTTCCAGGTGACGGCATCCCTGCTGCAGCCGATCATCGGCGCGGTCACCGACAAGCGGCCGATGCCCTATTCGCTGCCCTGGGGCATGGCGTCCTCGCTGATCGGCCTGGTCGTGCTGGCCTATGCCGGGCACTACTATCTGCTCCTGATCGGTGCCTCGCTGATCGGCATCGGTTCGGCGATCTTCCATCCGGAATCCTCGCGCATCGCCCGCTTCGCATCCGGTGGCCGGTTTGGCCTGGCGCAGTCGCTGTTCCAGGTCGGCGGCAATTTCGGCCAGTCCATGGGCCCCTTGCGGCCGCCTTCATCGTCGTGCCCTTCGGCCAGACCAGCATCGCCTGGTTCGCAGTCGGCTCGCTGATCGGCATCGTCATCCTGTGGCAGGTCGGCGGCTGGTACAGCCACCTGCGCGCCGCGCAGGGCAATCGCAAGACGGCAAGCTTCGTCTCGCCCTTCCCGCGCCGGAAGGTGATGTGGGCATTGGCGGTGCTGACCTTGCTGGTGCTGACCAAGAACGCCTACATCGCCAGCCTCGCCAGCTACTACACCTTCTATTCCATCCATAAGTTCGGCGTTTCGGTGCAGATGTCGCAGGTCATGCTGTTCCTCTTCCTCGGCTCTTCGGCGCTGGGCATCCTGCTCGGCGGTCCGTTCGGCGACCGCTATGGACAAAAAGCGATGATCTGGTTCTCGATCGTCGGCGTCCTGCCCTTCACGCTGGCGCTCCCCTACGCCAACATGGAATGGACGATGGTGCTGACCGTGCTGATCGGCCTGATCCTGTCGTCGGCCTTCTCCAACATCGTCGTCTTCGCGCAGGAACTGGTGCCGGGGCGTGTCGGCATGATCGCCGGCATCTTCTTCGGTTTCGCCTTCGGCGTCGGCGGTATCGCGGCCGCCGTGCTTGGCGTCGTCGCCGACATGAAGGGCATCGACTTCGTCTTCCAGATCTGCTCCTACCTGCCGTTCCTGGGGCTGCTGACAGTGTTCCTGCCCAACATGAAGGAAGCCCGGAAGGCGCAAGCAACCGTTTAAATCATTCAAGCTGCATCCCGGTAAAAGCACCCGCCTCACGGCGGGTGCCTTTTCCGTTCAGGTGGAAAGCATCTAGGCCTTGAAGAAAGCCAGCAGGTCGGCGTTGATGATTTCGGTGTGGGTCGTGGCCATGCCGTGCGGAAAGCCCTTGTAGACCTTGAGCTCGCCCTTCTTGAGCAGCTTGATGCTCAGCAGCGCCGAGTCGGCGAGGGGGACGATCTGGTCGTCGTCGCCATGCATGACCAGCACCGGCACGTCGATCGCCTTCAAATCCTCGGTGAAATCGGTTTCCGAAAAGGCCTTGATGCAGTCGTAATGCGCCTTGGTGCCGCCCATCATCCCCTGGCGGTACCAGTTGTCGACAACGCCCTGCGAAACCTCGGCGCCCGGACGGTTGAAACCGTAGAACGGGCCGGCGGGAACATCCACATAGAGCTGGGCACGGTTGGCGGCGACACCGGAACGGAAGCCGTCGAACACCTCGATGGGAAGGCCGCCGGGATTGGCTGGGGTCTTGAGCATGATCGGCGGCACCGCGCCGAGCAACGCTGCCTTGGCGACACGGCCGCCCGAGCCATACCGGGCAACATAGCGCGCCACCTCGCCGCCCCCGGTCGAATGGCCGACATGGATGGCATCCCTGAGGTCGAGATGCGCGACAAGTTCAGCCACATCGGCGGCATAGGTGTCCATCTCGTTGCCGATATCGGTCTGGGTCGAGCGGCCATGGCCGCGGCGGTCATGGGCGATGACACGGTAGCCCTGTGCGAGGAAGAATAGCATCTGAGCGTCCCAGTCGTCGCTGCTCAATGGCCAGCCGTGATGGAAGACGATGGGCTGACCGGTTCCCCAGTCCTTGTAATAGATTTGCGTGGCGTCCTTGGTGGTGATCGTGCCGCTGCCTGAGCCTGATTTGGTTTGCGAGGTCATCTCAATCTCCGTTCGATTAATGTCGCGATAAACAATATCGCGATATCAATCTCGCTAACGCAGCTTGATCTCCGTGTCCACAAAAATACATATCGCGATATCATTTTTCGTAGTACATATCCCGGGCGCTTAATCGGCAAAGGAATGTTGTCGTGCCTCTCCCGTTGGACAATCAGCTCTGCTTCACGCTCTACGCCACCAGCATGGCGATCAATCGCACCTACAAGCCGATGCTGGACGAGATGGGCATCACCTATCCGCAATATCTCGTGCTCAACGCTCTGGGCGAGGCCGACGGCATGTCTGTCGGCACGATCGCGCACAGGCTCGCTCTGGAATCGAGCACGGTCACGCCGCTGGTCAAGCGCATGGAACAGGCCGGCCTGTTGACCCGCCAGCGCAGCCAGACCGACGAGCGCCAGGTGCAGGTCGACCTGACATCAGCCGGCCGCAAGCTGCTCGTGCAGTGCAACTGCCTGAACGAGACCCTGGTTAAGCGCTCGGGCATGACGCTGGCCGAGCTCGACGCCCTGAACCGGCAGGTCCAGGCACTGCGCGATGCCTTGAGCGGCGACCGGTAAGCGACGGCCTTCCCACCGCTTGCACGCCTGCCCACCTTCCGCTATAGAGCCGCCACCCGCGTAGACACCCTTGGAGGCAACGCGGCGGAAGGCTGCCTTCCCCTTGTGATCCGAACAAAGATCCGCTCGCTGCGGTTTCCGGCATTCGGACATCGAGGTCTGGCGGCTTTCGACGTTTACGGCTTGGGCACATCGCCGACCGTAGGCGCTCCATAACACGCGAAAGGAAAAACCATGAGCCACGATACTTACGAGCTCAAGGCCGAAGCGCGCGAACAGGTCGGTAAGGGGTCCGCCCGTGCAGTTCGCCGCAATGGTAAAGTGCCTGCAGTAATTTACGGTGACAAGCAGCCTCCCCTGGCGATCGCTCTCACCTACAAGGACATCTTCTACAAGATCCATGGCGGCGGGTTCCTGACCACGGTCGCCACGATTGATGTCGATGGCAAGAAGATCCAGGTCCTGCCGAAGGACTTCCAGCTTGACCCTGTCAAGGACTTCCCGATGCACGTGGATTTCCTGCGCATTGGCAAGGACACGGAAGTCAACGTCGATGTTCCCGTGCACTTCATCAATGAAGACAAGTCGCCCGGCATCAAGCGTGGCGGCGTGCTCAACATCGTGCGTCACGAAGTCGAGTTCCACTGCCCGGCCAATGCGATCCCGGAATTCATCACCGTCGATCTCACCGGCGCCGACATCGGCGATTCGATCCACATCTCGGCGGTCAAGCTGCCGGCCGGCGTCAAGCCGGTCATCTCCGACCGCGACTTCACCATCGCGACCGTTGCCGGTTCGGCGGCCATGAAGCCGGAGACGGAAGAGACGGTCGAGGCTGAGGCTCCCGAAGCGGCTCCGGCCGCCGAAGAGAAGTAACTCTTTCACGCCCGGAGCGGACGATGCCAGGGAAGTCGGCGCTTGTCTTTGCAGGCCTCGGCAATCCGGGCGCGAAATATGCTCAAAACCGGCACAATGTCGGCTTCATGGCGGCGGACGCTATCGCTCGCCGCCATTCCTTTTCGCCCTGGTCGAAGAAGTTCCAGGGCCTGATTTCCGAAGGCACGCTCGGCGGCGAAAAGATCATCCTGATCAAGCCGCAGACCTTCATGAACCTGTCCGGCCAGTCGGTCGGCGAAGCGCTGCGCTTCTACAAGCTCGACCTTTCCGCCCTCACCGTCTTCTATGACGAGATCGATCTTGCCGAAGGCAAGCTGCGCATCAAGACCGGCGGCGGCGCCGGCGGCCACAACGGCATCCGCTCGATCGACGGCCATATCGGCAACGCTTATCGGCGCGTGCGCATCGGCGTCGGCCATCCCGGCGTCAAGGAAATGGTCCAGCATCATGTGCTCGGCGATTTCGCCAAGGCCGACCGCGAATGGCTCGACCCGCTGCTCGACGCGATCGCCGACAATGCGGCGATGATCGTCAAGGGCGACGAATCCGGCTTCATGAACAAGGCCGCCCTTGCCGTCCAGGGTAAGGCCGGCGCCGAACCGGAAAAGCCGGCCCAGAAGCAGGCTCCGAAACAGCAGAGCCATGTCCGCCAGGCCCGCCCCCAGCAGACACCCGCCAAACTGCCTGAGACCGGCCCGATGGCCGCCATGCTGAAAAAGCTGTTCGGCAACAAGGACTGAGGCGCAGGACCATCGACGTTACAGGGCTTGACGTTGATCACCCCTATCGCCCATAGCCCTCATCAAATTCGCTTTCCCGATAGGACCGGACAAAATGGGTTTCAAATGCGGCATCGTTGGCTTGCCCAACGTCGGCAAGTCGACGCTTTTCAACGCGCTGACGAGGACGGCCGCCGCGCAGGCCGCCAATTATCCCTTCTGCACCATCGAACCGAACACCGGCGAGGTGGCGGTACCCGATCCGCGCCTGCAGAAGATCGCCGAGGTCGCCAAGTCGAAGGAGATCATCCCGACCCGCATCTCCTTCGTCGACATTGCCGGCCTGGTGCGCGGCGCCTCGAAGGGCGAAGGATTGGGCAACCAGTTCCTCGCCAACATCCGCGAGGTCGACGCCATCGTGCACGTGCTGCGCTGCTTCGAGGATGACGACATCACCCATGTCGAGGGCCGCATCGACCCGGTCGCCGACGCCGAGACGGTCGAGACCGAACTGATGCTCGCCGACCTCGACAGCATCGAGCGCCGCATCGTCCAGATCCGCAAGCGCGCCGGCAGCAAGGACAAGGAAGCGACGACCGTATTGCCGATGATGGAGGCAGCACTTGAGCTGCTGCAGGCCGGCAAGCCGACCCGCATCCTGCTCAAGGGCATTTCGGCGGAGGACCTGCGCATCCTGCAGGGGCTCAACCTTCTGACCTCGCACCCCGTGCTTTATGTCTGCAACGTCGCCGAGGCCGATGCCGCGACCGGCAACGAGCACACCAGGGCCGTAGAAAAGATGGCCACCGCGCAGGGCGCCGGCACCGTCGTGATCTCGGCCGCGATCGAGGCCGAAGTCGCCCAGCTCTCGGACGAGGAAGAGATGGAGTTCCTGTCCTCGCTCGGCCTCGATGAGCCGGGGTTGAACAAGGTCATCCGCGCCGGCTACGATCTGTTGCATCTGATCACCTATTTCACCGCCGGTCCGAAAGAAACGCGCGCCTGGACCGTCCACAAGGGCGACAAGGCCCCGCAGGCCGCCGGCGTCATCCACACCGACTTCGAACGCGGCTTCATCCGCGCCCAGACCATCGCCTACAACGACTTCGTCACGCTGGGCGGCGAAGTGGCGGCCAAGGAAGCCGGAAAGGCACGCGACGAAGGCAAGGAATACGTCGTCCAGGACGGCGACGTCATGCTGTTCAAGTTCAACACGTGATGTGACGAAAATCACGTCCCCCATGGCGCCGTGAAGTCCAAATCTCTCGGGGCGGCCACAAGCCGGCCTCAGCTACCGCCGATCACGCTGCGGCCTCCAACCCACACAGCGGCAATATTGGCGCGCGCCGCATTGAGCACGATCTTCTGGAAGACATCGTCGGGCGTATCGGCGGCGGCGTTGAGGTGGATATTCGAGGCGCTCGCTTTCGTGTCGATCAGCAGCGCGTCGAATTCGTGTCCGACGCGAAAACTGCCCGTCGGCAGGTCGAGCGCTTCAGCACCTCCCGCAGTCGCCAGCCAGAACGCTTCCTGATGCGTGATCGGCTCGCCGGGCGCGCCGCGCTCCTCTGCCGGCAGACCGGCATGCACGCCGCTCTGCAGCGTCCTCGAGGCAGACAGCGCATGCCGGCAGCCATCGAACAGCGATGGGCTGTAGCCGCCTGAAATATCGGTACCGAGACCGACATGCATGTGCCGGTCGAGTGCCGCTCGCAGCGGAAACACCGCATTGGCGAAGTAGATATTGGAGAGCGGGCAATGAGCGACGCCAGCGCCCTTCTCCTTGATCAGATCCATGTCCTGTCCGTCTATGAAGTTCGAATGCGCCAGGATCGTGTGGCGGGTGAGCAGGCCAAAACCATCGAGGCTCGCCGCATCGGTGCGGCCGAAGCGATCTTCCACGAACTGTTTTGCCCAATCGCTTTCGGAGCAATGGGTCTGCACGTGGCAGCCGAACTCCTCGGCGAGCTCGCCCAGCCCCTGCAAAGCCGCATCCGTGCAGCTTGGGATGAAGCGTGGCGTTATCACCGGCTGGACCAGCGGCCTTTCGCCCGGATCCAATGACCTGACCGCTTCGATAAAGCGCCTGGTATCCGAAACGGCACTTGCCGCATTGGTATCGCGATAGAAGGGTGGGCACTGTTCGGCGTCGTCCATCACCACCTTGCCGACCAGGGCGCGCTGGCCCTTTTCGAGGCATGTCTCGGCGAGCGCCACGCTCGCCTCGACATGGACGGTGGCGAAATAGAGTGCCGTGGTGGTGCCGTTGGCGAGAAGATTGTCGACCAGATCGGCATAGACCTCGCGAGCAAAGTCCAAATCCGCATAGCGGGCCTCTAGCGGAAAGGTGTATTTCTGCAGCCAGACTTCGAGCGGCACGTCCAGCGCCTTGCCCATCTGCGGCCATTGCGGCGCATGGATGTGCAGGTCGATGAGTCCGGGCAGCAGGAACTGCCCCTCACCGAGTTCCACCAGCCTGCCAGCCTGACGGGCATCGCTCATCGTCGCCGCGTATTCCGGGTGGCCGGGCGCCAGGATCGCGGCTATGCGCCCTTGCGCACCAACGCAGAACAGATGCTCCTCCAGCACCTCCAGCCTGCCGCGCTCAGGCGTATGGAAGGCAGTGCCAAGCAGCGTGAACGGTTCTGCCGTCATATTGTCGCTCCGGTGCTGCTGGCGCGCCGGACTGCCGGCGCGTGGCCTAGAAGAAAACAGTTGGCAAACATTTCCACCGCTGTCCTTTGCCGCCGACTGATCCCATGATCGGCCGGGGATTTCCAGAGGGGACATCATGGAACGCGTTGCGCCAGAAATCACTTTGATCGCTCAGCCGGACGATCCGTTGCCGCTGGGCAAGGCCGCCCTGCTCGGCCTCCAGCACGTGCTGGCGATGGACGTCTATATCGTGCCGTTCATAATCGCTTCGGTGCTTGCCTTCAGCGTCGGCGACGCCGGCGCCTTCATCCAGTCGGCCTTCGTGGCGGCCGGCGTCGCAACCCTGATCCAGTCGCAGCTTCTGATGCGTCTGCCGGTCGTCCAGGGACCGTCCTTCGTCCCGATCGGCGCGGTGCTGGCGATTGCCTTCGGCGCCGGCGGCGGCATGGCAGGACTGTCCGCCGTGATCGGCGCGCTCATTCCGGGCGCCATACTGGTCATGCTGCTTGGCTCGCCGACAAAGCTCTTCCACCGTCTCGTCAACCGCTTCGTGCCGCCCATCGTTGGCGGCGCCATCATCATCGTCGTCGGGGTCGCGCTGATGCCGGTGGCGCTGAAGGAGAGCGTGTTCGCCGTCCACGGCGCCGCCACCGTCGGCGGCAACATCATCCTCGCCTTCATCGCCGCGGCAGTGCTTGTCGGCTGCATGCTGACCGGCATGGCGCTTGGCGCGAAAGGCGCCTGGCTGCGCCTGCTGTCCGTCATCATCGCGCTTGTCGCCGGCAGCGTGGCGGCCGCTTTCATGGGTCAGTTGGACATGACGGGTGTTTCCGCCGCGACCTGGTTTTCCATGCCGCGCATTGCATTCCTCAATCTCGACGTGACCTTCTCCTGGTCTGCGACGCTGACGATGCTGATCGTCTATATCGTCGTCCTCGCTGAAACCACCGGTACCTGGTTCGCGGTCGGCGCCGTCATCGATAGGCCGCTCTCGGACCAGCAACTCGACCGGGGCGCTACCGGCGAAGGCCTCGGCTGCCTCATCAGCGCGCTGCTGTGCAGCACACCGGTCACCGGCTATTCGTCCAATGCCGGCATCATCGCCATAACCGGCATCGCCAGCCGTGCCGCCTTCGCGGCGGCCGGCATCTTCCTGGTGCTGTTCGGGCTGATCGGCAAGCTCTCCGCGGTCATCGCCTCGATCCCGGGACCGGTGATCGGTGGCGTCTTCGGCGTGCTGTGCGTCGTCATCGCCATGAACGGTTTTCGCGTGGTGCGCGCCACGCCGCTGACCGAAAGGAACATGCTGGTCATCGGCCTGCCGATCCTGATGGCGCTGTTCGCCACACTGGCGCCGCCGGATTTCATCAAGACGTTGCCCGACATCGTTCAGTACATTTTAGGCTCATCCATCGCCTTCGGCGCCGTCTGGGCGATCGTCCTGCACCAGATCCTGCCGAACGCCCGCTAGACTATCGGGGGCGCGCGGCTGGCGCCGACCGCCGCCGTGCGCCCCGATCGCGCCGGCTGGCTCACCAGAAAGGGCTTGACCAAACCGCCCGCGGCCTGCATCCGGGTTTTCCGATCCAAAGGGATCGCGCATTCTACAACCGGATTTGCAGACCATGACCGGAAAGACATGGGCGTATGAGGACTTCGTCGAGGGAGCCTCGTTCGACCTCGGCACCAAACAGGTGAGCGCGGCCGAGATCATCGAGTTCGCCAGCGAGTTCGACGCCCAGCCGATGCACCTCGACGAGGAGGCCGGCAAGGCCAGCATTCTCGGTGGCCTCTCGGCTTCGGGTTGGCACACCTGCGCCATGTTCATGCGCATGCTGTGCGATGCCTTCTTGCTGGACTCCACCTGCCAGGGCGCGCCTGGCGTCGATCAGGTCAAATGGAAAAAGCCGGTGCTCGCCGGCGATACGCTGCGGGGCAACCTGGTGGTTCTGGCCAGGCGCCTGTCGAAGTCGAAGCCGCAACTCGGCTTCGTGACCATGCGCAGCGAACTGATCAACCAGCGCGGCGAAAGCGTCTTCGAGCTCGAGAATTCCGTCATGTTCCTGACGCGCGATGCCGCGGGGAATGCGTCATGACACTGGACGAATTCTTCCGCATCGGCACCACGGTGACGCTGGGCTCGCACACATTCGAACCCGAGGCGATCAAGGCGTTCGCCCGCAAATACGACCCGCAGATCTTCCATATCGACGAGGAGGCCGCGAGGAAGAGCGTGCTCGGCGGGCTCTGCGCCTCCGGCTGGCACACCGCGGCCACCTGGATGAAGCTGAATCTGGAGACCCGCCTGGACGCCGAAGGCTGGGACGGCCCGGTGCCCGAATTCGGCCCCTCCCCCGGCTTCAAGAACCTGAAATGGCTGAAGCCCGTCTATGCCGGGCAAACCATCACCTTCACCCGCACGGCGCTTTCCCACCGCCCCATAGCGTCCCGCCCCGGCTGGCGTTTGCTGGCGCTGCTCTGCGAGGCCTCCGATTCGACCGGCGGCAAGGTGCTGGAATTCGAAAGTGCGGTGCTAGTGAAGGTGGAGTAGCACAGGCGCTTCTCCCTTCTCCCCCTGTGGGAGAAGGGAAACCCGCACCCTCAATGGCCCTCGAAGCCGATCAGCGTCCGCACCGGCACGCCGAGCGCTTCAAGCTTCGCGCGCCCGCCCAGATCCGGCAGGTCAATGACGAAGCAGGCGGCGAGGATGTCGGCGCCGATCTGGCGCAGCAGCTTGACCGCCGCTTCCGCCGTGCCGCCGGTGGCGATCAGATCGTCGACCAGGATCACCTTCTCGCCGGGCGCGACGCCATCCTTGTGCATCTCCATCTCGTCCAGCCCGTATTCCAGGCTGTAGGCGACGCGCACGGTCTCGTAAGGCAGCTTGCCCTTCTTGCGGATCGGCACGAAGCCGGCCGAGAGCTGGTGGGCGACGGCGCCGCCAAGGATGAAGCCGCGCGCTTCGATGCCGGCGATCTTGTCGATCTTCTGCCCGGCATAGGGATGCACCAGCTCGTCGATGGCGCGGCGGAAAGCGCGCGCGTTGCCGAGCAGCGTGGTGATGTCGCGAAACAGGATGCCAGGCCTGGGATAGTCCGGAATGGTGCGGATCGACGCCAGCAGCGTGTCTTCGAGCGAGGATTTCATGAAGCGGCTCCGGATGATCCAGCTGACAGAAGCGAAACGGCGCGGGGCCGATCGTAACCCGGCGCGACCGACAACGGCTAGCGCGATGTGACGGTCGAGACAAGCACATCCGGCATGTGCGGTGACGGCCATGTGACACCGCACAGGTGTGGCGGTGTAATCCACCCCAAAAGCAGAAAGGGCGCCTCGCGGCGCCCCATGTCGTGCTCCGAACGGCCGCCTTAGTGCGCGACGGCTTCCCATACCTTGCGCTTGGTCATGTAGACCAGGGCGCCGAACAGAAGCAGGAACACCAGCACGCGGAAGCCCATCTTCTTGCGGTCTTCCATGTGCGGCTCGGCAGCCCATGTCAGGAAGGCAGCGACGTCGCGGGAATATTGGTCGATGGTCTGCGGCGAGCCGTCGTCATAGGTCACCTGACCGTCGGAGAGGGGCTTGGGCATCTTCAGCGACACGCCGGACATGAAGTACGGGTTGTAATGCGTGCCTTCCGGGATAACCATTCCGGCCGGCGGCGTCTGGTCGTAGCCGGTCAGCAGCGAATGGATATAGTCGGGACCGCCCGCGTCATACTGGGTGAAGATGTCGAAGACGAACTGCGGAAAGCCACGCTCGACGCCGCGCGCCTTGGCCAGCAGCGACATGTCGGGCGGCGCCGCGCCGCCATTGGAGGCAGCGGCGGCTTCCACGTTCGCGAATGGCGGCGGGAAATGGTCCGACGGCTTGCCCGGACGGTCGAACATGTCGCCGGCATCGTTGGGGCCGTCATGGATGGTGTATTCGGCTGACAGCGTCTTGATCTGCGCGTCGCTGTAGCCGAGGTCCGACAGCGTGCGGAACGCCACCAGGTTCATCGAATGGCAGGCCGAGCAGACTTCCTTGTAGACCTTCAGGCCGCGCTGCAGCTGCGCCTTGTCATAGGTGCCGAACGGGCCGGTGAAGCTCCAGCTCATTTCCTTCGGCTCGTTGATCGGGAAATGCGTCGGTGCCGCCGCGCTGTGCGCCTCTTCGGCCGCGAACGCCCAAGTGCCTGCTACCCCAGTGCCGGCGGCCACAAGGCCGATCAGCGCAAGCGAGGTGAGAATCTTTTTCATGCCAAATCCCCTTAGATTCTCTACCGCTCAGCCCTTGGTCTCAGGTGCTGCCATGGCGCCCGCCGGATGTCCGCTGCCGCCCTTATTCTTCTCCAGCACCGCCTCGGTGATCGAATTCGGCAGCCTGCGCGGCGTCTCGATCAGGCCGAGCACCGGCAGGATGACGAGGAAGAAGGCGAAGTAGAACAGCGTCGCAGCTTGAGCGTAACCAACGTAGTTGCCCACGACCTCACCGGTTAGGAGGCTCAACAGACCGCCGCCTTCCGCCGGCTGCGAGCCCAGCCAGCCCAGCAGGATGGCATTGGCCACGAACAGCCAGAAGAACAGCTTGTACCAGGGCCGGTAGACCGCCGAGCGCACCTTGGAGGTATCGAGCCACGGCACCAGGAACAGCATGACGATGGCGCCGAACATGCACAGCACGCCGCCGAGCTTGGAATTGATCGGCCCGATGTTGAAGGTGATGGCGCGCAGGATCGCGTAGAACGGCAGGAAGTACCATTCCGGAACGATATGGGCCGGGGTCTTCAACGGGTTGGCGACCGTGTAGTTGTCCGGATGGCCGAGATAGTTCGGCAGGTAGAAGACGAAATAGGCGAAGACGAACAGGAACACGATCATGCCGAACGCGTCCTTGATGGTCGCGTAGGGGGTGAAGGCGACTGTGTCGGTCTTCGACTTGACCTCGATGCCGGTCGGGTTCGACTGGCCGACGACATGCAGCGCCCAGACGTGCAACACGACGACGCCGGCAATCATGAACGGCAGCAGGTAATGCAGCGCGAAGAAGCGGTTGAGCGTCGGATTGTCGACGGCAAAGCCGCCGAGCAGGAGCTGCTGGATCCAGTCGCCGACCAGCGGAATGGCGCTGAAGAAGCCGGTGATGACGGTGGCGCCCCAGAAGCTCATCTGCCCCCATGGCAGCACATAGCCCATGAAGCCGGTCGCCATCATCAGGAGGTAGATGATGCAGCCCAGGATCCACAGAAGTTCGCGCGGCGCCTTGTAGGAACCGTAATAAAGACCGCGGAAGATGTGCAGGTAGACGGCGATGAAGAAGAACGAGGCGCCATTGGCGTGCATGTAGCGCAACAGCCATCCGGAATTCACGTCGCGCATGATCTTCTCGACCGAACCGAAGGCGAGATTGGTGTCGGCCGTATAGTGCATGGCCAGCACGATGCCGGTCAGGATCTGCGCCACCAGCATGATCGCCAGGATGCCGCCGAAGGTCCACATATAGTTCAGGTTGCGCGGCACCGGATAGGCGATGAAGCTGTCATAGACCATCCTGGGCAGCGGCATGCGGGCGTCGAACCAGCGTTCGATACCGGTCTTCGGCGTATAGGTCGAGTGTCCCTCGCTCATCGAAATATCCCCTGCCTCAACCGATAAGGAGTTTGGTGTCGGAAACGAACTTGAATACCGGAATCGCCATGTTCTCCGGCGCCGGGCCTTTGCGGATGCGGCCGGCAGTGTCGTATTGCGAGCCATGGCACGGGCAGAACCAGCCGCCGAAATCGCCTTCCTGGCCGAGCGGGATACAACCCAGATGGGTGCAGACCTGAACCATCACCATCCAGGCTTCCTTGCCGGGCGTGGTGCGGTTGGCGTCGGTCGCCGGCGCATCGGCCGGCAAATTGGCGTTGCGCGCGATCGGATCCTTGAGATCGGAGAGGCTGACGGCCTCGCCTTCCTTCATTTCCTTCTCGGTGCGGTTGCGCACCACGACGGGCTTGCCGCGCCACTTGACGATCAGCGAGCTGCCAGGCGTCAGCGAGGAGACATCGACCTCGACCGAAGCGAGCGCCAGCGTCGAGGCGTCGGGGCGCATCTGGTCGATGAACGGCCAGGCGAAGGCACCGGCGCCGACCACGGCGGCCATGCCGGTGGCGACGTAGAGAAAATCTCGACGGTTGGGATCGTGGATGTCGGTTGCGCTCACGGGTGCCTGATCCTTTCGCCTCTTCCGCGCCGGTGGTCGAGCCTTGTTCCCCGCTCAATCACGCCAACCCGACAGCGCATGGCGAACAGGCTAGCGAATTCCTCCGGCATTTGGACTTCGGTTTATGCGTGAAGCCCGTTTTTGTCCAGACGGGTGAAGGCACAAGGGCAGATTGTCGCGGGGACAAAATACCCGGTCGCCCGGCGGGACAGCCAGGCGCCGCGAAAGGCGGCTAAACAGCCGGGAAACAACCGCAAATCCGATGCCTTGCTTCGCCTCGACACGGAGCATCGGCGTGATCTATCCTTGGCCGCATGGCGCATGTCATCGATCGCGAGGAATGGGCTGTTCGCTCCAACCACTGGAAGGGCGAACTGCAATGTGGCGCCTACGGCTCCAACTCCTGCCTGATCTTCAACTACCTGCCCGACGTCGGCGGCGGCCCGCGGCTGCACGCCCATCCCTATGCCGAGATCTTCATCATCCGGGAGGGAACCGGCCTGTTCACCGTCGGCGACCAGGAAATCGAGGCCACCGCCGGTCAGATCGTCATCGTGCCGCCGCACACGCCGCACAAATTCACCAATCTCGGCCCGGGTCCGCTGGAAACGACCGACATCCACGAAAACGGCAGCTTCATAACCGAATGGCTGGAGTGATTCCTGCGTAGCCCTGGCGGCTTCCCGGTTGGCGCCTAGATCTACGGCATAGGCGCCAACCGGGAAGCCGCCAGGGCCAGGACATGCAAACCTCGACCATCGAAATCGAAGGGCTGAGCATTGCCATGCGCGAGGCAGGCCCTGCCGGAGCGCCGGCTTTCCTCCTGCTGCATGGATGGCCGCAAAGCTCCTACGCCTTCGAGCGGGTGATCGGCCGGCTGGCGGCCGACTACCGGGTCGTCGCCCCTGACCTGCCCTGCATCGGCGGCTCGCAAGGCCTGCCCGGGGCTGGCGACAAGAGAACCCTGGCGAGACTGATGCGAGGCGTCGCCGAGGTTTGCGGGCTGCGGCAACTCGTGGCCGCCGGCCATGATGTCGGCGGCCAGATCGTGTTTGCCCTGTTGAGAGACCATCCGGACATCCTTTCCGGCGCGGCGATCATGGATGTCGTCATTCCAGGCATTGCGCCGTGGGAGAAGGTCATTCGCGATCCGCGGATCTGGCACTTTGCGTTCCATGCTGTCCCGGCCTTGCCGGAAACGCTGGTCAGCGGCCATCAGAGCGCCTATTTCGACTTCTTCTTCAATGTGCTTTCGAAGGATGGAGCCTCGATCCCCGACGACGCCAGGGAAATCTACGCCAAGGCCTATTCCAGGCCGGAAAGCCTCCAGGCGGGCTTCGACTGGTATCGCGCCTTTCCCGAGGATGCCAAGGCCAATGCCGCGCGGCCCGCGAAGCCGATTGCGGTTCCGGTGCTGTATCTGAGGGGTGCGGCCGAGTCCGGCGACATCGGCGACTATGTCGATGGCCTGCGCACAGCCGGGCTCTCAAATGTCGAGGGCGACATCATAGCCGACAGCGGACATTTCGTTGCCGATGAAAATCCCGATGCGCTTGCCGCCCGCCTGGCGCGCTTCCACGGGGAAATCAGCGCGGCAAGCTCCAGCTCTACATGGCGCCAAGCCTGACCAGCACGGCTTTCGGGATATCGTATTCGTGGATCACGGCGTCATGCCTGCGAAAGCCGCACAGTTCGCGCTGGATGAAATAGCCATGCACCGCCGCGGCCGCCTCCTTGAGCAGACGGGGGCGCAACTCATCGTCGCCATTGTCGCGCAGCCGGGCCAGGGTTTCTTCCACGCGCTGTCCGGCGCGACCGAGTGCGGCCGCCTTCTCGGCGAGGATTTCATGGCCAAGCGCGTCGAAGGCTGCTTCGGCAGCCGAAGTGCCGGCAAGATGAGGTGGCGGACGCAAGGACATTTCAGTTTCCCTTCCCGAACACCATGCGGTGGGTAACGAATTCTTCGCCTTCCAGGCGCTGAAAGCCAAGCCGTTCATAAAAGCCGAAGGCCTCCGGCGGCGCGCGGGTGTTCAACACGGTGAAATATTGGCGAGCCCGATCGATCACGGTCTCGACCAGCATGCGGCCAAGGCCGTTGCGGCGATGGCGTGAGCTGACGAACAGGTGCCGGACCCGGCCCTGGTCCCTGCGCTCGAAATAAGGATCGATGTTCAGCCCGCAAACGCCGGCGAGTTCGGCGCCATGCCATGCTCCAAACAGCGCCTCGCCCCGCCTCAGGAACTTGTTGCGGCCGCTTGCCCAGCCATCGCCCAGGCGCACCAGCATCCAGTAACCCTCCAGCCGGCTCTCTTCCTTCAACGCGTCGAAGGCCGCCACGGTTGGTCGCAAACGCTTGAGCACGTAGCCGATCCCTGGGCCGATTTCTGGGCCGACCTCTGGGCCGATTTCCGGGCTGGCCTCTGGCGATCCACCCATGCGCCTACTCCGCCGGCCGCGTCTCTTCCAGCACGCTTTCCTCGTGATAGAGGAAGCCGCCGGATTGGCGCTTCCACAGCCGGGCATAGAGCCCGTCGAGCGCCACAAGTTCGTCATGCGTGCCTTGCTCGACGATGCGGCCGCCGTCCAGCACTACCAGCCGGTCGAGGGCCGCGATCGTCGACAGTCGGTGCGCGATGGCGATCACGGTCTTGTTCTCCATCAGCCGCGTCAGATTCTCCTGGATCGCCGCCTCGATGTCGGAATCGAGTGCCGACGTCGCCTCGTCGAGGATCAGGATCGGCGCATCCTTGAGGAAGACGCGGGCGATGGCCACGCGCTGGCGCTGGCCGCCCGACAGCTTGACGCCGCGTTCGCCGACAAAGGCCTCGTAGCCCTGGCGGTCCCTGTTGTCGCGCAAGGTCAGGATGAACTCGTGCGCCTCGGCCTTCCTGGCCGCCGCGATCACCTGCGCGTCGGTCGCATCGGGCATGCCGAGCTTGATGTTGTCGCGTAGCGAGCGGTGGAACAGGGCGGTGTCCTGGCTGACGACGCCGATATTGGCGCGCAACGAATTCTGCGTCACACCAGAGACGTCCTGGCCGTCGATGGTGATCCGGCCGCTTTCGAGATCGTAAAGGCGCAGGATCAGGTTGGCCAGCGTCGTCTTGCCGGCGCCCGATGGCCCGACCAGCCCGACCTTCTCGCCCGGCTTGACGACAAGGTGGATGCCGTTCAGCACGCCGAACCCCTTGCCGTAATGGAACTCGACATTCTTCACGTCGATGCGCCCGCCTGTCACGACCAGTTCCTGCGCGTACGATGCATCGGTCAGGCCGAGCGGCTGCGAGATCAGCGCCTTGGAGTTCTCCAGCACGCCGAGGTTTCGCAAGATGCCGTTCATCTGCATCATCACCCGGCCGAGCAGCATGTTGAGCCGCAGCACCAGCGACAGCGTAAAGGCGACGGCGCCGACGGTGATCGAACCCTCGACCCAGAGATAGACGGCAAAGCAGCCGATCGCCGTAATCATAACGCCCGAGAGCGTCGTCAGCGCCATGCGCACGCCGGTCAACCGGCGGGTGAAAGGCCGCAGCGCGTCGAGATAGATGTCGAAGCCGTTCCTGATGTAGCGGTCGTCGCCGTCGGCCGCGAACAGTTTCAGTGTTTGCACGTTGGAATAGGAATCGACGATGCGGCCATTGATCATCGAGCCCGCCTCGGCTGTCGCTTCGGCGTGCTTGCGGATCGCCGGCAGGTAGCGCCTGGCCAGAAAGCCGAAGGCGGTGATCCAGATCACCACCAATGCCGCCAGCCTGAGGTCCAGCCCTGCGACCAGGGCCAGCGTCGTCACCGTATAGACGATCATGAACCAGACGACCTCGATGAAGCTTTCCATCAGGTCGCCGGTCGCCTGCCCCGCCTGCCAGACTTTCGTCGCGATTCTGCCGGCGAAATCGTTCTGGAAGAAGGCGTAGGACTGGCGCGAGACGTGCCGGTGCGCCTGCCAGCGCACCAGATTGTAGAAGCCGGGCGTGATCGTCTGTTCGTCGACCAGCGCCGACAACCCGACGACCACGGTTCGGATGACCAGCACCACCGCGACCATGAACACAAGTTCGGGGCCGGCGGCGGTCCACAGCGCGTGCCAGCTCCGCTCGCCGGGCAATTGATCGAGAATATCGACCAGCCGCCCGACAAAATAGAACAGGCCGGCCTCGACCAGCGGCGCGATGCCGCCGATGACCAGCATGGCGAAGAAGGCGAACTTCGCCTGGCCGACATAGTGCCAGAGGAAGCCGGCGACGCTGGCCGGTGGCCGAAGATTCGCCGGCTCCCTGAACGGATAGACCCAGTTCTCGAACCAGCGGTAGACGGCTGTCATCATGCGGCGGCCATCATTCTGCGGCTTGTCCCTTTACAACTGCGTCGTTGGCGGCGTCGACCGGGCCGTCCTCGAGCAGGAACCCACCCGACTGGCGCTGCCAGAGCTGCGCGTAGAGCCCGCCTCTGGCGACCAGTTCCTCGTGCGAACCCTCCTCGATGACGCGGCCCTGGTCCATCACCACGAGCCTGTCCATCGCCGCGATGGTCGACAGCCGGTGCGCGATGGCGATGACGGTCTTGCCCTGCATGAGCTTGTAGAGATTCTCCTGGATGGCGGCTTCCGCCTCGGAATCGAGCGCCGACGTCGCCTCGTCAAGGATAAGGATAGGCGCGTCCTTCAACATAACGCGAGCAATGGCGATGCGTTGCCGCTGGCCACCGGACAGCTTGACGCCACGGTCGCCGACATAGGCATCGAAGCCCTGGCGGCCGCTGTGGTCCGAAAGCGCCGATATGAAATCCAGCGCCTCGGCCCGCCGCGCCGCCTCGACAAGCATGTCATCGCTGGCATCGGGGCGGCCATAAAGGATGTTCTCGCGCACCGAACGATGCAGCAGCGAAGTATCCTGTGTGACCATGCCGATCTGGGCGCGCAGCGAATCCTGCTTCACGCTGGCGATCTCCTGGCCGTCGATGAGGATCCGACCGGATTCCAGGTCGTAGAAGCGCAAGAGGAGATTGACCAGCGTCGACTTACCGGCGCCCGAGCGTCCGACGATGCCGACCTTCTCGCCCGGCTTCAACACCAGCGACAGGTTTTCGATGACGCCCTTCTGCTTGCCGTAATGGAAGCGGATGTCCTCGAAGCGGATATCGCCTTTGGAAACGCTGATCTCCATGGCATCCGGCCTGTCCTCGACGAGGCGCGGCAGCGAGATGGAGGCAATGCCGTCCTGCACCGTGCCGATATTCTCGAACAGGCCCGACATTTCCCACATGATCCACTGCGACATGCCCCACATCCGGAGCACCAGGCCAATAACCACGGCGACCGCGCCGATCGTCACCGCTTGCCCCATCCACAGCCACAGCGAGATGGCGGTGACCGAGAACAGCAGCAGCGCGTTCAATATGTAGAGCGAGCCGAACAGCACCGTCACCAGCCGCATCGACCGGTAGACCGTGTCGAGGAAGCCCATCATGCCCTCCCTGGCGAAGGCGGCCTCGCGGCGCGAATGGGAAAACAGCTTGACCGTCTGGATGTTGGTGTAGCTGTCGACGACGCGGCCGGTCATGGTCGAGCGCGCATTGGCCTGCTCCTCGCCGACCTTGCCCAGGCGCGGGATGAAGAAGCGCAACAACAGGATATAGCCGACCAGCCAGACGCCGAGCGGCGCGGCCAGCCGCCAGTCGGCCGAACCGACGATCAACAGCATGCCGAGGAAATAGACGATGACGTAGTTCAGGACGTCGATCACCTTGATGACGCATTCGCGCACGGCAAGTGCTGTCTGCATCAGCTTGGTGGCGATGCGGCCGGCGAACTCGTCCTGGTAGAAACTCATCGACTGCTTGAGCAGGTAACGGTGCACCTGCCAGCGGATGCGCATGGGATAGTTGCCCATCAGCGTCTGCTGGTTGAGTAGCGAATGCAGCCAAACCGTGCCGGGCAGCGCAAACAACACGATGAAGGCCATGCCGGCGAGCTTCCAGCCCTCCGTCTGCAGGAACGTCTCGCGGTTCTGCCCCGACAGCCAGTCGACGATGCGGCCGAGGAAGCCGAACATCCACACTTCCGCGATGGCGATGGCCGCCACCAGCACCGCATCGACAAGGATATAGGGCCATGCGCCGCGCGTATAATGCAGGCAGAAGGCAACCAACGTCTTGGGCGGCTCGACCGGTTCCGCGGACGGGAACGGGTCGAGCCTTCTTTCAAACCAGCTAAACAACAACATAGGTCATGCCTGTAAAATCTGTTTTCCGCTTACGCGGCTTGGCGACGTACAAAGTCCTCGGACCGCATGGCGTCGAGGGCCGACGCGCCGGAATCATCCGATGCGTCGGCCCTGCTTCGCGCAATATAGGGGCTCTCCGGCTTTTCGCCGACAGGCACCTTTGTCGATCCTGACGACACGGTGCCAGTGCGGTTTTTCGCGCCCGGCCGGATCAGCCGGATAATCCGGCGCACCAGCGACGGCCGGCTCGGGTCGGGAACCGCGTGCGAGAAATCGACATCTGGCAGCATGCCGCGATGCGGACGCCGGCGCACTTCGGCATGAACCGCCGACGAATAGGTGTCGCCGATCAGCAGCGCCCAGGTCGGCAGCCGGTGGATATGCAGGCTCCTCGAGCCCGGTATTCTGTATGGATCGAACATCGGTCCGTCCTCCGTGTTGAAATAGAGATAAAAAGGATGATCGACATCGTGCCGCGGGATCGGCGGCGGATCAGTCGGGACGCGTTGGGACGGGGCCATAGGCCCCTTCGGCAGCTTGAAAAACATCGCAGGATTCCTTCGAAGACCAGGGTATGGCTTCGGCGGAAATCGGTGCGGAAGTGTCTAAAAGATCAGAAGAAACGTCGTACCGAAACCGCCAGGGCGCAAGTAAGCCCACGGGTGGGGCGCTGGATGTGCATGGCCATCATGAATTACCCCTCCATCGGTTCGGGTTGACAATGTTGGTCGTATACTCGACTTCGCAGAAAATGGCCACCCGCAGGTCCAGGAATTTCCAAAACCGCGAAGCAGCTGTGGCGGATCTGCCACTTATTAGAAGGACGCGAAAGTGAACCGTGGTCTCCGCATCGCGCTCTACCAGCCTGACATTGCTGGCAATACCGGGACAATCCTGCGCTTCGCCGCGTGTCTCGGGCTTGGCGTCGACATCATCGAGCCGGCCGGCTTTCCGCTCTCCGACAAAGCGCTCAAGCGCGCCGGCATGGACTACCTCGAAATGGCGGCCTTGACCCGGCATGTTGACTGGCATGCCTTCGAGGAGTGGCGCAAGGTCCGCGCGGATCGGCTGGTGCTGCTGTCGACCAAGGCTGCGACCCCCTACACCGACTTCAGCTTCACCGACCGCGACATCCTCCTGTTCGGGCGCGAATCCGCGGGCGTGCCGGATCCAGTCCATCAGGCGGCGGATGTTCGGCTGACCATCCCGATGCGGCCCACTGCGCGCAGCCTCAACGTCGCCCTTTCCGTGGCCATGGTGGCGGGCGAAGCCATCCGGCAACTCGGCTAGGGGATCGCCGGCAGCGCGGTCCGCGGTGATTTTTGCCCAGGCGCACATCCGCCTTCTCCTTCGTTTGCACGTCCAGGCTTTCTTGGCTACAAGCTCAACTTAACTTGAGGTCAAGCGGAAAATTACGAGATGGCACCAGCGTTGGAATTGACGGTCGGCCAGATGGCCGCGCGCAGCGGCGTGGCGGTGTCGGCGCTGCACTTCTATGAAGCCCGCGGGCTGATCCGCAGCCACCGCACCTCCGGCAACCAGCGCCGCTACGGCCGCGACGTGCTGCGCCGGGTGGCCATAATCCGGATTGCCCAGGAGGTCGGCATCTCGCTCGCGGAAATCGGTGCCACGCTTGAATCATTACCTGAAGGCCGCACGCCGACCCGCGAGGATTGGAACCTGCTTTCAACGGCTTGGCGCGATGACCTCGACCAGAAGATCAGCCAGCTAAAGAAGCTGCGCGACGGCCTGACCGACTGCATCGGCTGCGGCTGCATGTCGATCGACAAATGCCCGCTTCGCAACAAGGGGGATCGGCTGGCGAGGGAGGGAACGGGCGCGCGGCGGTTAATTGCACCCTGAATAGAACAATGCGATTATCGCGCGATAAGGGAGGAATGTCTGTGTTAGGACACCTAATCCAGGCTGAAGAAGAGACACAACTCATCACGATCTACCGGATCGATTCTGGCGGCATGCCAACCCTCTATACGTCCGTGAGTTTTGACGAGGCGCGAAAAATGGGCCTGGAAAAATTCAGCAACCTACTTGGCGAGAACCTAATTCTAGATTCTCCAAAATTGCGCGATCTATTTTTGTTGTAATATTCCTCAATCCGCCGCCGGCAGCCGCCTGATCGTGAACTCGATCAGATCGCCCGGGCGCTCGAACCAGCTTTCGATCTCGGTCCAGTAGGCCTGCTTGGGGAAGCGCTCGAACCATTCCTTGGCCTTGAGGCGGGCATCCGAGCGCGGCAGGACGAAGGTCTCGCGCAGGAAACCGTCGCGCGGCATGCGCGCGCGTTCGGCCCGGCTTTGGTCGAGCCTTTTCTTCAGGCCATCCAGCGGCGGTCTTGCCGGGGTGCGCACGAAACAACTCCTTGCACCTAGCGCATGACCCCGAAATCGAGTTTCGGAAAGGATCATGCGCAAAACCAAAGTGACTTGACCCTGTCCCTCAAGAGATTAGGGATCGCGCCCGGAAAAGACGAGTCTTTTGTCGACTCACCGCCCCGCAAACCGGAGACGGCACTTGGAACGACCTGAAATACCGGCGGGGCTACCCGCCGACATCGAAGAGAAGAAGATGAAGGCCCGGCTTTGGTTCGAGGCGCTGCGCGAGCGCATCTGTGGCGCTTTCGAGCAGATCGAGCAGGACCTCGGCGGGCCGCTGGCCTCCTGGTCGCCCGGCCGCTTCGAACAGACGCACTGGGAACGTGACCACGGCAAGGGCGGCGGCGGCACCATGTCGATGATGCATGGCCGCGTCTTCGAGAAGGTCGGCGTCCACACATCGATCGTTCATGGCGAGTTCTCGCCCGAATTCAGGAAGCAGATGCCTGGCGCCGAGGAAGACCCGCGCTTCTGGGCATCGGGCATTTCGCTGATCGCGCACCCGTGGAATCCCAACGTTCCGGCCGTGCACATGAACACGCGCATGGTCGTCACTTCAAGGCAATGGTTCGGCGGCGGCGCCGACCTGACGCCGGTGCTCGACCGCCGCCGCACGCAGGACGATCCCGATACGATAGCCTTCCACCGTGCCATGCAGTTCGCTTGCGAGAAGAACGCCGGCGTCGCCGACTATGCGAAATTCAAGGCCTGGTGCGACGAGTACTTCTTCCTGCCGCACCGCAACGAGCCGCGCGGCACCGGCGGCATCTTCTTCGACTGGCTGCATTCGGCCGAGGAGAAGGGCGGCTGGAACGCCGATTTCAACTTCGTCCAGGATGTCGGGCGTTCGTTCCTCGTCGTCTACGGCCACCTGGTGCGCGCCAACTTCAACGAGAACTGGACCGATGGCGACCGCGACGAACAGCTCATCCGCCGCGGCCGCTATGTCGAATTCAACCTTCTTCACGATCGTGGCACCATCTTCGGGCTGAAGACCGGCGGCAATGTCGCCTCGATCCTGTCCAGCCTGCCGCCGGAGGTGCGCTGGCCGTAACAAGATGGTGAGCGCGATGTGAAGCCGCATTGATGTCCCATTTGTCGAATCTGGGCGCGGAATGTGACGCCAGGAATATCTTTTTCGTCTAATATCCATTTGAAAAAACTGGGTTATTTGTCGCATTTGGGTCGGGAAGCGCCGGTGGTCTGCCTGAGGGCAATTCCAGGAAATGCAACCGCTTTCCCTTCGGAATTGCGTCGGAACAAGGTTAGCCGCGACTCGACGCGACTGGACGACCCAAAGACGACGCGGGACCATCCTCGTCAAAAAGGATGCCCGCTCTTCCAGGAGTGTATCAGCATGAGAAAGATCATCGTTTCCGCTGCCGCGGCCGCCCTTCTTGCTTCCGGTTCGGTGGCGTTCGCCGCCGTCAGGCACACCACCGGAACGGTCAAGACCTTCGATACGGCGGCCAAGAGCCTGGTTCTCGACAATGGATCGTCTTTTACGCTTCCCGGGACTTTCAAGGATCCTGGCCTGAAGGTCGGCGAGAAGGTCAGAATTTCGTGGGACATGAGCGGCAAGAACAAGGTTGCCGAGGCAGTCAAGATCGTGAAGTGATGGCCTGCCCGCTGGGTTAGCGTAAGAGGGCGGAGCAGCGCTGCTCCGCCTTTTCACCGTTGACCGCAACCAATACCACCCCATCTGTGTTATGGTCTTCACCCTGCCCGTGGTCCGGCCCCAAGGCCGCACAGCGGGCCAAGAAGATGCGGAGCTCCGGCCTGTCCCTGCAGGGCAGTCGATCCGGCTCCATGGAGGAAGAGGAGAAATCCCATGAAGCAGTTCCACTGCGGATCGCTGGTTCCCGGCTGCGACTGGCACACCCGTGCCGACGAGGAGGCGGAGGTCATGCGCCGTGCCGTCGAGCATATGCGCGAGACGCATGGCGAGACGATCATCCGCGAGACGATGATCGAGGCAATCCGCTCCCGAATTGAGAAGGCCCGCGACGCGGCGTAGGGCGCGGCGGGGGGCTGTCGGTCTTGGCAAAGAACCGCGGCGGCGCTCGGGTAGCGTGCGTCGAGCCGATTTATTTCGACGCGTGGCCTGCGCCTCAAAAATTAGATTTGCTCCAGCTAAAATAAACCGTGCGGTAACTGAACCCGTGCGATCGTCGGACTGATATCCAGACTACAGGGGGCTGCCAGAGAAGCCCGTCGCCGTCAGGCACTGGTCCGGAATCGGTGGGGCGAGGTGTTTCGCGGATGCGCGAAAAGTCCGGCAATCGTGCGAGTTTGTACGCAACGGCGCTCCTGCCGTGGGTGTTCCTCGGCACGCCACCGGCGGTTGCCCAGGAATTTACGACATCGCTCATCGACATCCATCAGGGCTCGCTGCTCAGCGACAAGGCGAGAGGCCTGGGTGACGGCGGGTATGAGTTGCAGACCGGAAGCCGGGTATCGTTCAACCAGTGGTACCAGACAAACTGGGTCGACATGCATGTGGACCTGATGACGCAGATCACCCAGGACACCGGTATCCTTTGGGGGTTTGGCACCGGGGAACAGGCCGAGAAGTATCGGATCGGGCCGAGCCTCAAGCTGGGTTTCCTCACACAGCTGCATCCGAGTGCGAACAGCATACTGTCCCTGTCGTTCACCACGACCTTCGGCGGCAGGCTCACCGAAAAGCCCTGCCAGGCCGATTATGGCGATCTGGGCACCTACAGCGTCAATTGCCGGCTCGCCGCTGGCGAGATGGCGCCCGAGGAAACCTTGAAATATCTGGTTAACGCTAAACCGGAGAGCCAGCATCTCTGGCTGAATTACCGTGTTACTTTCTGATCGCGAGGGGCCGGGCACGAGATGTGGCGTGGCCGCCGGAGATCTGCGGTCGTCCGTCCTAGCTTCTGTTGAACCGGGGTAAGATCATGTCAAATGCGCGTTGGAAGTTCGGTATCGCCACGGCCCTCGCCCTTCTGCCGGCTTCCATGGCGGCGGCTCAAGAAGCTGGCGGTCCGGATCCGCTATCCGCGCTCTGCATGGGCGGTCGGGCGAACGCGTCCATATGCCTGAGCGCAACCTTGCCGGCGGCGACATCGCAGACCTTGCAAGGCTGGATGAGCCCGGATGTCGGAGCCGCATGGCGTGCCGGCTACAAGGGCCAAGGCGTCACCATCACGATCGTCGACGATTTCTCCAGCACATCGAAGTTCAGCGGCAATTTCGGCATCGGCACGCAGACCCAGCGCCACGGCGAATGGACCCGTGAAGAAGCCAGCATGGTTGCGCCCCTGGCAACGATAAGGTCGAAAGACTTTTCCACCAGCTCATCGGTCGCGCTGTCGCCGGGCCTGAACGTGCTCAATCTGAGCTATGGCATGTATGCCAAAGCGGGTTACAGCCCCAGCCAGATCGGATGGAGCGCCGAGGAGGCCTCCATCATCTCCTATGCCACCAAGGGAACGGCCGTGGTTTCGAAGGCCGCGGGCAACGACGCGGTTGCCGTGGGCGGCGTCACCAGCGGCCAGCAGGACTATCTTGACCTCGCTTTGGTCGGAAAGGCATCCGCGATTTTCGTCGGCGCGCTCAACAGCAACGGCACGACGTCGAACAAGGCCAGCATGGCATGGTACTCCAACATCGCCGGCTCCAATCAGGCTGTGCAGAGCCATTTCCTGGTCGTGGGTGTCACCGGGGACAAGACCGGCCTTTACGGCACCTCTTTCGCCGCGCCGATCGTTGCCGGCTATGCCGCGATCGTGGGCAGCAAGTTCACCAAGGCAACGCCGACCCAGATCACCAACCAGTTGCTGAATACGGCCCGTACCGACACGCTGGCCAACTATAGCGCCTCCGTCTATGGCAAGGGCGAGGCAAGCCTTTCGCGTGCCCTAGCTCCGCTGTCGATCAAGTAGCGGCACAGAATCGCAGGGTAACACTGGCATTCACCCAGCGGTTCTGGCCTACGTTTCAAGGGCCTCCGCGGCGCGCTTCATCAGCGCGTCGCGATCGGGCGCAAAACCCGCATCGATCCATTCCGCTTCGAGATTCTTGAGGATTTCGCCCAGCTTCGGCCCCGGCGTTGCGCCGAGCGCCGTTAGATCGGCCCCTTTCAGCGGAAACACCGGTTTTTCCCATTTGAGCGCAAAGGCAAGCAGGCGCGAAAAGCCGCCCGCTTGAAGCAATGCATCATTGTCCTCGACAGCGCGCACCCGCGCCGCGGCAAGCGAAAGCCGCAGGCGGTCGACAAACCCTTGCCGGTGGCCGCGATAGAGTTTTTTCGCCAGTTCGCCCTCGGTCGTCTTCGGCTCGACGGCCGTGGTGAGCGCCCAGTGGAGCATGCGATCGGCTTCGGCGGTCGAGAACCTGAGCCTCTCGGCCAGCGTCTTCATGCGCGCTGCATCCGGCGGCACGATCGCCTCCAGCCGCAGCATCGGATCCACCGCCCAGCCCAGGTCTTTCTCGGCCTTGGTCAACCCGTGGATCGCATCGATGCCCCATTTCTCGCTTTCCGGCAGCGCGGCGGTCAGGACACCGGCCTGCCGCATCCAGAGCAGCGCCCGCGAGGGATCGGTCGCCGACAAAAGCTTCTTCAGCTCGGACCAGATGCGTTCCGCCGAGAGTTGGCCGAGACCCTCCTTCAGCCGGGCGCAGGCCTTCAGTCCCTCGGCATCCGGCCGGCCGCCGCCATACCAGGCAAAGAAACGGAAGAAGCGCAGGATGCGCAGATAATCCTCGCGGATGCGCGCCTCCGGGTCACCGATGAAGCGCAGCCGGCGCGCCTTGATGTCGGCGATGCCGCCGACAAGGTCGACAACCCGTCCGTCGGCCTCCGCGTAGAGCGCGTTGATTGTGAAATCGCGCCGCTCGGCGTCGAGCTTCCAGTCGCGCCCGAACGACACCCTGGCACGGCGGCCATCGGTCTCGACATCGGCGCGCAAGGTGGTGATTTCGTAGGGTTTGCCGCCGGCGACCACCGTGATCGTGCCATGCTCGATACCGGTCGGCACCGCCTTGAAGCCTTCCGCCACGGCGCGGCGAATGGTTTCCTGCGGCAGGCAAGACGTGGCGATGTCGATGTCGGTGACAGGCTGGTCCATCAGCACGTTGCGCACCGCGCCGCCGGCGATACGTGCCTCCTCACCGCCTTCGGTGAGCACGCCAAGCAGTCGCTGCAAATGCTTGTCGGAGAGCCAGACAGCTCTGCCAGCGATCGAAACACTCACGCATAGAGCCTTTCATAGAGCGTACGGATGATACCGGCGGTGACGCCCCAGATGCGCCGGTCGCCATAGGGCATGTCGTAGAAGAACCATTCGAGATCGTTCCACATGCGGCTGTCGCGCTTGTGATTGGCGGAGTCCATCAGGAAGCGCAGCGGCACTTCGAAGGCGGCATCGACCTCGTCGACGTTCAGGGTCAGCTGGAAATGTGGCCGCACGATGCCCAGCACCGGCGCGATGCGGTAGCCGCTGCCGGCGACGTAATCCGGCATGCGGCCGATGATCTCGATGCGGTCCGGGGTAAGGCCGATCTCCTCGAAGGTCTCGCGCAGCGCCGCCGCCTCCGGGCTCGCATCGGTCGCATCGATCGTGCCGCCCGGGAAAGCCACTTGGCCGGAATGGTTGCGCAGTCTCTCGGCACGTTTGGTCAGCAGAACCGTCGCCTCGCCGTCATGGTCGACCACCGGGATCAGCACCGCTGCATTGCGCAGCGGCTTGCTCGGATTGAGGCGCGGATGGCCGGGATTGAAGCGGTGATCGCCATAGTCGTCGCCGGCATGCGCGCCCGGCTGCGCGGCGAAACGCGCGCGAAAATCCGCCGATGAGAACGGCGCCGGCGATATCTGGTCCATCACGCGCTCAACCGCTTCAACTGATCCGCCGGCATGATCGGAAACACGGCATTCTTCGAACGCACCGAAAACATCGTCCTGCCGTCGATCTCGATCTCCTCGCCGTGCCCAACCAGTTCGTACATGACCGGCCGCGCCACCAGCGCCTCCAGCCTGCCGCGCACCAGCAGATAGGGCTTCAAACCGCCGGTCTCGTTCTCGTCGACGAAGCGCAGCGGCCGTTCCGGTCCGGCCTCGACCACGTCGCCGACATTGGTGCGGAAGGTGATGACCTGATCCTCGCCTTCGCCCGAAACATCCATTTCGACGGCGATGAACGGCGCATCGGCAACGCGGATGCCGACCTTTTCCACCGGCGTCACCAGATAGGTTCTGCCGTCGGCGTCCTTGCGCAGCACGGACGAGAAAAGTTGCACCAGCGGCATGCGGCCGATCGGCGTGCCGAGGTAGAACCAGGTGCCGTCGGCCCTGATCTCCATGTCGAGATCGCCGCAAAAGTCGGGATTCCAGCGCTCGACCGGCGCCGCGCCCTTGCCGGCACGGGCCGCGCGCGAGATCAGCGCCTCGAGGCCTCGAGCCTCGGTGGCCTGCGTAAGGCTTTGCCGGCGATGTTCGTGGTGTTCCGTCATCGTCACGAAATAGTCACTGTTGTTCTGCTTGTCAGCCTAAGTCTGTGATTTAAGTTCAACCATAGGCGCTCCGCGAGGCCGAATCGCGGCGCCTATGGTATGGTGCGGGCCAGCATTTCCAAACCATGGCATTTCCAACCAAAAGGGTCGATGCGGCATGAGCGTGATGGTCAAGGAAAGCCCGATCAGCGAAACGGACATGATCGCCGAGGCCGAGAAGGCGCTTGCCGACATCTCCAGGATCCGCGACGGGGTTGGCCGGGTGATCTTCGGCCAGGAGAACGTCGTCGAGCGGACGCTGGTGGCGCTGCTGGCCGGCGGCCACGCGCTGTTGGTCGGCGTGCCGGGCCTCGCCAAGACCAAGCTGGTCGAGACGCTGGGCGTCGTGCTCGGGCTCGATTCACGCCGCATCCAGTTCACGCCCGACCTGATGCCGTCCGACATCCTCGGCTCCGAGGTCATGGAGCAGGACGAGACCGGCAAGCGCTCCTTCCGTTTCATCTCCGGCCCGATCTTTGCCCAGTTGCTGATGGCCGACGAGATCAACCGCGCCTCGCCGCGCACGCAGTCGGCGCTGCTGCAGGCGATGCAGGAATACCATGTCACCATTGCCGGCGCGCGCTACGATCTGCCCTCGCCCTTCCATGTGCTGGCGACGCAGAACCCGCTTGAGCAGGAAGGCACCTACCCGCTGCCCGAAGCCCAGCTCGACCGCTTCCTGATGCAGGTCGACATCCTCTACCCCGAAATCGAGGCCGAGCGCCGCATCCTTCTGGAAACCACCGGCGTCGAGGACGCGAAGGCAACCAACGTGCTGCAGCCGGCGCGGCTGAAGGAGATCCAGACGCTGATCCGCCGCATGCCGGTGCCGGAAAGCGTCGTAGAGGCGATCCTTACCCTGGTGCGTTCGGCGCGTCCGGGCCAAGGCAATGCCGACACCGACAAGCATGTCGCCTGGGGTCCAGGCCCGCGCGCCAGCCAGGCGCTGATGCTGTGCACCAGGGCACGCGCGCTTTACGACGGACGGCTGGCGCCCTCGGTCGACGATGTCAGGGCGCTGGCCGAGCCGGTGCTGCAGCATCGCATGGCGCTGACCTTCGCCGCCCGCGCCGAAGGCACCAGCGTGCGAGACGTGGTGGCGAAGCTTGTGAAAGCTATTTGATGGCGCGTATCGGCGAAGTCCAGGGTCCGGCAGCGACGCGTGACGCGCTCGCCCGCGGCCGGTTGCGGGCTTCGCTTGTGCCCGACCTGCTGGTCGAGGCGCGCCGTATCGTCAACACGGTGATCGCCGGCTGGCATGGCCGCCGCAAGCGTGGCATCGGCGAAAATTTCTGGCAGTTCCGGCCCTATGTCGAAGGCGATTCCTCGCGTATCGACTGGCGCCGCTCGGCCCGCGACGACCACACCTATGTGCGCGACCGTGAATGGGAAGCCGCCCATACGGTCTGGCTGTGGGCCGACCCCTCGCCGTCCATGCTCTACAAATCGACGGGTGCCGGTGTTTCCAAGCAATCGCGCGCGCTGGTGCTGACGCTGGCGATGGCCGAGCTCCTGTCGCGCAGCGGCGAGCGCATCGCCTGGCCGGGGCTGACCGATCCGTTCACCGCCCGCAACGGCGCCGAGCGCATCGCCGCCCAGCTCATGCATGCCGGTGATCTGCCGGCTAAACCCGATCTCTCCGATATCAGGCGCTTCTGCGACATCGTCATCGCCAGCGATTTCCTCGATCCCGTCGAAGAGACCATGGCCTGGCTCGACGTGCTCGCCCGACACGGCGTGCGCGCGCATCTGATCGAGGTCGCCGACCCGGCTGAGGAAACCTTCCCATATGCCGGCCGCACCGAATTCACAGATCCCGAGACCGGCGACAAGCTGACCGCCGGCCGCGCCGAGATGCTGGCCGACGAATATCGCCTGCTCTACACCGCGCGCCGCCAGGAACTGGCCGGTTGGTGCAAGCGGCTCGGCTGGAGCTTTACCGTCAACCACACCGACCGGCTGGCTTCCGACGCGCTGGTACGCCTGCACATGGCGATGACCGCCGATGGCTCTTATGCCGGGCTGACCTCCGGTCATGCCGCCAAGGCCGCCGGTGGCGGCCTTGCCGAAAGGGTGGTCGGCGCATGAGCTGGCTGCCGCTCTCCTTCGGCGCCCCCATGGTGCTGTGGGGCCTGCTGGCGCTGCCGGTGATCTGGTGGCTGCTGAGGCTCACCCCGCCCAAACCGCAGACCGAGGTGTTCCCGCCGCTGAGGATCCTGGCCCGTGTGCTGAGGCGTGAGGAAACCCCGCAGCGCAGCCCGTGGTGGCTGACTCTGCTCAGGCTGCTGATGGCGGCCCTCGTCGTCGCGGCATTGGCCGAACCGGTCTTCAACCCGCGCGAAAAGCTGCCGGCCGAGGGCGCCGCACTTGCCCTGGTCATCGACAATGACTGGGCCAGTGCCGCCGACTGGAACAAGCGCGTCGCCACCGCCGAGCGGCTGATCAACGACGCCAGCTCGAGCGGCGTGCCTGTTATCATCGCCTTCACCGCGGAAAAGCCCAATGCGGAGATCGGTCCCTTCGATGCCGCCGCCGCACTCGACCGGCTGCGCGCCGCCAAGCCGCGGCCGATCCCGACCGACCGGCCCGCCGTCTATGCCCGCGTCGCCGGCGTGCTGGAGAGCTTGCCTGGCGCCAGCGTCGCCGTGCTGGCCGATGGCCTGGCGGCCAAGGGCGATGAGGCCGCCTTCAATACGTTGTTGTCGAAAAATGCCGCCCGCGTCGTCTGGGCGGTGGCCGACCGGCTTTCCCTGACCGGCCTGACATCAGCCGAAAACCAGATCGACGGCTTTGGTCTGACCGCCGTCCGCGCGCCCGGCGATCCCGCCCCGGCGCAGGTCACCGCCGGCGCCTTCGACGACAAGGGCCGCCGCATCGCCGATGCGACGCTGACCTTCGCCCCGGGCGAAGCCACGGCCACCGGCACCATGGCGGTGCCGTTCGAATTGCGCAACGACTTCGCCTCGATCGCGCTCGACGGCGAACGGCACGCGGGTGCCGTGCGCGTGCTCGACGAAAGCTCCAAGCGCCGCCGCGTCGGGCTGTTGTCGCAGGCCGAGGCCGACCAGGCGCAGCCGCTTCTGTCGCCGCTCTACTACATCAGGCGCGCGCTGCAGCCCTTCGCCGATCTGGTCGAACCCTCCAGCGCCGATCTCGCCGACGCCATCCCGCAGATCCTCGACCAGAAGCCGGCGATGATCGTCATGGCCGATATCGGCACCATTCCCGCGCAGGTCCGGCAAAGGCTGGTCGACTGGGTCGACAAGGGCGGCACGCTGGTGCGTTTCGCCGGCTCGCGGCTGGCCGCCGCCGGCAATGACGACGATTTGCTGCCGGTCCGCCTGCGCACCGGCGAGCGTTCGCTCGGCGGCGCGCTGTCATGGACCTCGCCGCAGCCGGTCACCGAATTTCCCAAGGCCGGCCCGTTCGCCGACCTGGCCCCGCCGACCGAGGTCACGGTGACCAGGCAGGTGCTGGCCGAACCGACACCCGATATCGTCGAGCGCACTTGGGCGGCCCTCGCCGACGGCACGCCGCTGGTCACCGGGCTGAAGAAGGGCAAGGGCACGCTGGTGCTGTTCCACGTCACGCCCGAGGCGACATGGTCGAACCTGCCGATCTCGGGCAGTTTCGTCGAGATGCTGCGCCGCATCGTGCAGCTGTCGCGCAACCAGGGCGCGGCGATCGCCAATGCCGAAGCCGCCGCCACGTCGCTGACGCCCTATCGCATGATCGCGGCCGACGGCTCTCTGGTGCCGCCGACACCGGATGCACGGCCGCTGGTGCCGGGTGCAGGCGCACTGCCGGTGACCTTCGAGAATCCGCCCGGGCTCTACGGCTCGGAAACCGGCGTCTTCGCCCACAATCTGCTCGACGCTGCAAGCACGTTCGAGCCGCTGGCGCGCCCGCAAGTGACGGTGCCGGTCACCACGGTCCAATATGCCTTCGATGAATCGCACAACCTGAAGGGTGCGCTGGTCGCGGCGGCTCTGTTGCTGATGCTGCTCGACACACTGGCGGTGTTGTGGATGGGCGGCCTGTTTTCGCGCCGGCCGCGCCGTGCTGGCGCCGCTGCAACCACCGCCGCCGTGCTGATCGCGCTTGGCGCCCTGTTCGGCCATGCCGATGTCGCGCGCGCCGACGATGCCAAGCCGGGTGACCAGGTCGCTATCGAGGCGATCTCAAAAACCCGCATCGCCTATGTGCTGACCGGCGTGCCGGGCGTCGATTCGATCAGCCGCGCCGGGCTCGAGGGCCTGACCCGCTTCCTGATCGAGAAGACGGCGCTCGAACCGGGCGCGCCGGCCGGCGTCGACATCTCGAAGGACGAGCTGTCCTTCTATCCCCTGATCTACTGGCCGATCGACCCGGCGGCACCGATGCCGAGCCAGGCCGCGATCGCCCGCATCGACGCCTATATGCAGCAGGGCGGCACCGTGCTGTTCGATACGCGCGACCAGTTCGCCAACGGCATCGGCGCCGATTCCACCAGCCCGGCGACCGAGCGGCTGCGTGACATCCTCGGCAACCTCAACGTACCGCCGCTGGAGCCGGTGCCGTCGGACCATGTGCTGACCAAGTCCTTCTTCATCCTGCCCGAGTTCCCCGGCCGTTTCGCCGGCAGCCCGCTCTGGGTCGAGGCGTCGCTCGATGCCAGCAATGCCGACAACCGGCCGGTGCGCACCGGCGACGGCGTGTCGCCGATCATGATCACCGCCAATGATTTCGCCGGCGCCTGGGCGGTCGACGAGAATGGCGATCCGCTGCTGCCGACCGTGCCGGCCGACCCGATGCAGCGGGTCTATGCGCTGCGCGCCGGCGTCAACATCATGATGTACATGCTGACCGGCAACTACAAATCCGACCAGGTGCATGTTCCCATCCTGCTCGAAAGGTTGGGGCAGTAGGATGATGCTCTTTCTTGCACCGACGCCGATCGACCCTCCCCTGACGAGGGAGGATAAGGCATGAACTGGTCGATCTCCTTCGAACCGCTGATCTCCTGGCCGTTTTTGGCCCTGGTGCTGGTGCCGTTGGCGCTACTGGCGCTCGTCGGCCTGTGGTTTCGCCAGCGCGGCGCGGTCCTGCGCTTCGTCGCCCTGCTGGCGCTCGCCGCCGCCCTCTTCAATCCGGTGTTCCTCAATGAGGAGCGCGAGCCGCTGAAGAGCGTCGTCGCGCTGGTCGTCGACCGCAGCCAGAGCCAGGATATTGGCGACCGCACCAGGCAGACCGACGAGGCCGTGGCGGGGTTGCAGCAGCGTCTTGGCCGCTTCAAGCAGTTCGACGTCCGCGTCGTCGAAGCCGGCAAGTCCGACGCCGCCGAGGAGCGCACCGAAACGAGGTTGTTCGGCGCGCTGGAAGGCGCCTTCCGCGACGTGCCGCCCTCGCGCATCGGCGGCGCCATCATGATCACCGATGGCGAGGTGCATGACGCGCCCTCGGGTGCGCCCGACTTCAACGCCCCGCTGCATGCCCTGATCACCGGCAACGACCACGAAAAAGATCGCCGCATTCGCTTCGAGAACGCGCCGCGCTTCGGCCTCGTCGGCAAGCCGCTCGACATGACCTATCGCGTCATCTCGACCGAAAACGAGAGCGGCCCGGTCGATGTGCGCGTCTCGGTCAATGGCGAACAGGTCGCGGTCGAGCATGCCACCGTTGGCCAGGCCATGCCGCTGCAGGTGACCATCCCGAGTGCCGGCCGCAACATCATCGAACTCGCCATCGACCGCGAGCCGGGCGAGCTGACCGATACCAACAACCGCGCCATCGCGCTGGTCGACGGCATCCGCGAGAACCTGCGCGTGCTGCTCGTTTCGGGCGAACCGCATGCGGGCGAGCGCACCTGGCGCAATCTGTTGAAATCCGACGCCTCGGTCGATCTCGTCCATTTCACCATCCTGCGGCCGCCGGAGAAGCAGGACGGCACGCCGATCAATGAATTGTCCCTGATCGCCTTCCCGACCCGCGAGCTGTTCGTCGAGAAGATCAAGGATTTCGACCTCATCATCTTCGACCGCTACCAGCACCGCGACGTGCTGCCGATCCTCTATTACGACTACATCTCCGAATATGTCGAAAAGGGCGGCGCGCTGCTGATCGCCGCCGGTCCCGAATATGCCGGCGAGGCTTCGATCGCGCGCACGCCGCTGATGTCTGCCCTGCCGGCCATGCCGACCGGCGAAGTGGTCGACAAGGCGTTCTACCCGCGCCTGACCGAACTCGGCCAGCGCCACCCGGTGACGCGCGGCCTCGACGGTTCGGCCACCGAGCCGCCGCACTGGAGCCGCTGGTTCCGCACCATCGGCGTGCAGAATCCGCAAGGCGAAGTGGTGATGAAGGGCGCCGACAACCGGCCGCTGCTCCTGCTCGACCGCAAGGGCGAAGGCCGCGTCGGCATGCTTTTGTCCGATCAGGGCTGGCTGTGGGCGCGCGGCTTCGAGGGCGGCGGCCCGCATGTCCAGCTCTACCGGCGCATCGCCCACTGGCTGATGAAGGAACCCGAGCTCGAGGAAGAGCGGCTGACCGCCGAGGGACGCGGCATGGTGCTGGAGATCCGCCGCCAGACGATGGCCGACGATCCCGGCCCGGCGCAGATCATCACCCCGTCCGGCAAGACGCTCTCCGTCAAGCTCGACAAATCCGAACCCGGCGTCTTCCTCGGCAGCGTCCAGACCAGCGAGATCGGCCTCTTCCAGGTCGCCAATGGCGATCTCACCGCGCTCGCCCATGTCGGACCGGTCAACGCGCCGGAATTCGCTGACGTCGTGTCCACGCAGGAGCGTCTGAAGGCGCCGGCGGAAGCCACCGGCGGCAGCGTGCGCCGGCTGGCCTCGTCCACGGGCAGCGACGTGACGCTGCCTTCCATCGTGCCGGTGCGCTCGGCCGGCGAAGCGTCGGGCAGCGACTGGATCGGCCTGCGCACCACCGACGACAGCGTCCTGAAGGCCGTGTCGCGCGTACCGCTGTTCGGCGGCTTCCTCGGCCTCGGCCTGCTGCTTCTGGCAATGGGCTCGATGTGGTACCGCGAGGGACGGTAGAGCGCCCTGCCCTACTCTTCCGGTTCCGTCGTGAACAGCAGCGGATAGCCCTTGGCCTTGCCGGCGTCGGTGGCCCGTGTCGCCTTGGTCTCGGCGACATCCCTGGTGAAGACCGCGACCACGCAGACGCCGTGCCGGTGCGCGGTGATCATGACCCGGTGCGCCTGGTCCTCGCTGAGCTTGAACTCGCCCTTCAGCACCGTCACCACGAATTCGCGCGGCGTGAAATCGTCGTTGACGAGGATGACCTTGTAGAGCTTAGGCCGCTCGGTCTGCGGCTTGACCTTGACGCGCGGCTTTGTGGTGATTTCAGGCATTCGAACTGACTGTTTTGCGATCGAGCTTAAGTCCGCATTTTGCCACGGGCGGCAGCGATCGTCCACTTGCGGACCGTCGGCGGCCGCGCCCGGTCCTTCACGATCATGTGGGGGATGGTCGGTAGCGGTTCAACGGCCCTGACGGCCGAGGATGCGGCGACTTGCGTCGGCATCCGCCCGGCGTTCCAGCCATGCCGCGATCGGCCATCCGGCAACGCAGATCAGCGTCACGCCCGCGAGCACGATCAAAAGCCACGCCTGCACGGGCGTGATGTAATCCCAGTTGCTGGAAATCGCCGGCGCGAACAACGAGGGCTCGGTGCGCCCGCTTGCAGGATCCGGCACGGGGCTGGCGGTGAGCAGAATCAACACCCTTGCGACGCCGGTGGCAACGAGGCCGCCGATCACCATGGAGCGAAAAATGGACGACGGCCGCCTCTTCATGCGGATTGTCCTACAGGACCGGCATTGCAAACGGGTTAAGCACGATCGAGATGCATGGCTGGAAGCCGCCGGTGTTCAGCTCATCGACCATGCCCTTGGCAGAAGGCCGCCCCAGCCGGTTTGCGGCTGGAGCGGCCTTGCCAGAACTGACCTCGAAGCTGATCAGGGCTTCTTCGGAGCGGCCTTCGCGGGGGCCATTTTCGCGGGAGCCATCTTCGCGGGGGCCTTCTTGACCGGGCACTTGTGCTTCTTGGTCACCTTGCAGGCGGTCTTCTTGGCGACCTTCTTCGGAGCAGCCTTGGCCGGAGCGGTGGTCGTGGCGGCAGCAGCCGGAGCGGTGGTCGTGGTGGCGGCAGCCGGGGCAGCGGTCGTGGTGGTGGCTGCGTTGCCGAGAACCGGCATCGAGAAGGCGAGAGCGACGGCGAGACCAAGGGCGGACAGGATGGACTTGTTCATGGCTTCATTTCCTTTTTATGCGGGTCGTTTTTGAGTGTCACTGGACCGGGTCGTTCGGTGTCACTCCAAGCAGCTTCAAAGCATTGGCGAGCATCCGGATGCCCTGCGCCTGTTTCTTGGCGGCGCAGTACCGGTTGCCCTTTCTCTGAAGTGCCTTTGCCGCGGTGACCTGCGTTGCCGTGGCGTGGGTTTCGAGGGCTTCATCAAATTGGTGGCTGAGATTGGCGCACCGTTCGCTCCGGGTGAGCGGCGCCTTTGCATCCGACTGTTCGACAGCAGCAGTGAGCAGGCCAAGGCCTAGCAAAACTCCCAACAAACTGACCGACAATCTTGGCATTGGTTTATCCGTGAACCCCGGAGACTAGCGTCGCAGCCGATGACCTGACCGCCACGGCACCGTTATGCCGGCCTACCTTTTCAGGAGTTTTTCCCGATTGTAGAATTTTGTTTCTGGATTGTGTCTGGCCAGGCCGGGGCCAGGCTGGGGCGCCACTTTCCATGTGGAGAAGGCGGAATTCATTCTCCCTTGAAAAGCAAGGCACTGGCCAACATATGGCCCGAATTCTATCGTGTGGCTCACCAGCCAAGAATGGCTTGGCCGGCAAACCAGACAGGGCAGCTGTGAAATCCGATGCGCATATACTGATCGTCGACGACGACAAGGGCATCCGCGACCTGCTTCAGGAGTTCTTCCAGAAGCGGGGGCTGCACACCTCGGTCGCCGCCGATGGCACCGAGATGGAGGCCATCCTGCGTCGCTCGCAGGTGGACCTCATCGTGCTCGACGTGATGCTGCCCGGCAGGAGCGGGCTGGAACTGTGCCGCGATCTGCGCGCCCAGTATACGACGCCTATCATCATGCTGACCGCCGTCACCGAGACGACGGACCGCGTCGTCGGCCTCGAGATGGGCGCCGACGACTATGTGCCCAAACCTTTCGACCCGCGCGAATTGCTGGCCCGCATCCGCGCCGTATTGCGGCGCAATGGCGCCGCCGAGCCCAAGCGCGCCACCACCAAGCAGATATACCACTTCGCCGGCTGGACGATGGACTGCTCGCGGCGCCGGCTGACCGCGCCAGACGACGTCAGGGTCGAACTGACCATGGCCGAGTTCAACCTCTTGCAGACCTTCGTCAAGAGCGCTCAGCGCGTGCTGACCCGCGACCAGCTCATCGAACTGTCCGGCGGCGACAGCGACTATTCCTTCGACCGCAGCATCGACATCCTGGTCAGCCGGTTGCGGCGCAAGATGGAAGACGATCCCAAGACACCCAAGCTGATCCTTACCGTGCGCAGCGGCGGCTACCAGTTCCTGCCCGAGACGACCTCCGAATGAGACGCTTCCTGCCGCAGACCTTGCCTGTCTGGGTGCTGCTGATCGTCATCGCCGGCCTGCTGATCAGCCAGGTCGCGACGCTTTACATCGTGTCGCGCGACCGCGCCGCCACCAACGACGTGGTCGACCTCTACCGCCTCAACGACCGCGCCTTCTCGCTTGTGCAGTTGATGAGCGGCGCCACGCCGGAGGAGCGCAAGGCGACCGCCGCCGGCCTGTTCAACTCGACATATGCGCTCACCGTCTCGGACACGCCCGCCGTCACCTCTTCGATCGCCGGCGACGACGAACTGGCCGAGCTCGAGGACATCCTTGTCGGCCGGCTGTCGAAGTTCGGCATCACCGACGCGCGCGTGCGCCGCGATCCGGCGACGCGCGAAGCCGACGATGCCACCGGCGCGGCGCCGGGACCCGATATCGGCCAGGTCGAGCGGGACCTTCTGGTGCTGGCCGCCGATTTCGCCCAGAGCGAGAAGCTGACGGCCTCGCTGCGTTTTGCCGACGGCCAATGGCTGAACTTCACCGAACCGATCACGCCCGTCGGCCCGATACTGAGCGTCGACAGCCTGCCGCTCTATGCGCTGATCGCCGGGCTGGTGGTGATCATGTCGATCTGGTCGCTGCGCCGGCTGACCGCGCCCTACCGGATGATGGAAACCGCCGTCAACCGGATCGGCAACGACCTCAAGAGCCCGCCGGTCACCGAGAGCGGCAGCCGCGAGGTGCGCGCCGCCGCCAAGGCGATCAATGCCATGCAGGCAAGGCTGCGCGAGTATGTGGAGGACCGTGAGCACCTGGCGGCAGCGCTCGCGCACGACCTGCGCACGCCGATCACCAGGATGCGGCTGCGGCTGGAGCTGCTGCGCAGATCACCGGCGCGCCAGGCGCTCGCCCATGATCTCGCCGACATCGAAAGCATCGCGAGTTCCGTGATAGACTTCGCCAAATTCGAGGTCACGGAGGAAAAGCCCGAGCGTATCGATTTCTGGTCGCTCGTGGAATCGGTCGCCGACAGTTACGAGACCGTCTCCTTCGACAATGACGACGCCCGCCCCCGCGGCCTGATCTGCATGGCGCGGCCGGTGGCCCTTAAGCGCTGCGTCACCAATCTGGTGGAGAACGCCGTTACCTACGGCACGAAGGCGCATCTCGGCCTCAGCCGCTCGGAAGGCACGATCACGCTCGCCATCCGTGACGAGGGGCCGGGCATACCCCAGGCCCAGATCGACGCCGTGTTCGGCTCCTTCGTGCGCCTCGAACAGTCCCGCAACCGCCAAACCGGCGGCCTCGGGCTCGGACTGACCATCGCCCGCAACATCGCGCGCGCGGCGGGCGGCGAAGTGCGCCTGTCCAACCATCCCGACGGCGGCCTGCTGACGGAGTTGCGCCTGCCGCTGGCAGCTTGAGCCTTATCAGGCCGCGTCAAACGTCAACTTGTCGCGGTGATCTTCCAAGCCAGCAGCGTGACGATGACCGCCGCCGTGAGCATTGTCGCCCAGCGGTGCCGCCCGAACGCATGCAGAACGAGAACGGCCAGAGCCGCGATCGACGCGGCAAGTGCCCCTTCGACATAGAAGAGCTGTCCATCGCCGACCGGTCCGCCGCTTGCGCCTCCGACATGGAAGAACTCCAGGATCGACCGGATCGCGATCACGATCAGCAACCCGAGCGCCGCTTGCGCCGCGCGCGCCGTCGACAGCCAGTTCAAGATCCGTTTCAAGGCGCCTCCCGATGCGACCCGAAAGCCCCCGTTTGACGTCGCCGGCTACCGCCGCAGCACCGCACTCAGCACATCACGAATACCGATTGCGCCGACGAAGCGCGACTGGTCGTCGAACAGCGCCACGGGTGCGGTCTGCGAGCGGTGCATGGCCAGCATCACGGTCTTCAGCGAGGTGCCGGGATTGGCCCAGAACACCTGCGCCAACTCCTCCGGCTGGCCCTCGACATCCGCGCAGGACACCCACACCGCCGGCTTGCCGTCGCGCTCGGCCGCCGCCACCAGCCCGTGTTCGTCGATCTTGAAACGCGTCGTCTTGCGCCGGTCGAGCCACACCCAGCCATTGTCGCCATGCTCAAGGTCGCGACGGTCGCGCATCACGTTCCAGGCGGTCAGCACCGACAGCGGGTTCACATTGGCGATGAAGTCGCGGACATAGTCGTTGGCGGGCCGCAGCACGATGTCTTCCGGCGCGCCGGTCTGGACGATGCGGCCGCCCTCCATGATGGTGATGTGGCTGCCGATCTTCAGCGCCTCCTCGAGATCGTGGCTGACGAAGATGATGGTTTTCTTCAGCTCCGCCTGCAGTTGCAGAAGCTCGTCCTGCAGCTTTGTGCGGATCAGCGGGTCGAGGGCCGAGAACGGCTCGTCCATCAACAGGATAGGCGCCTCGGTGGCGAAGGCACGCGCCAGGCCGACGCGCTGCTGCATGCCGCCCGAGAGCTCATGCGCGTATTTGTTCGACCATTGGTCGAGGTTGACCAGCTTGAGCTGGCGGTGCACCCGCTCCTTGCGCTCGGCATCCGGCACGCCGGCGAGTTCGAGGCCGAGGCCGACATTCTCCTCCACCGTGCGCCATGGCAAAAGGCCGAACTGCTGGAACACCATCGCCACCTGCTTCTGCCGCAGCCGCCGCAAGGTCGGCTCGTCGCAGGTGACGACATCGACCGTGCGGTCGCCGTCCTTGACCAGCACCTGGCCGCGCGACACGACGTTGAGCCGGTTGACCGCCCGAAGCAACGTCGACTTGCCCGAACCCGACAGGCCCATGAGGACGGAAATCTCGCCTTCATGCACGGTCAGGCTGGCTCCGGCGCAACCCAGCACATTGCCGGTCTTCTCGAGGATTTCGGCCCGGGTCGCGCCCTTGTCGATCATCGCCAGCGAACCCGCCTGGTCGGCGCCGAAGACGATATCGACATTCCTGAAATCGACGGCGACGGTCATTTCTTGCCTCCAACGCCAATGCGGGTCATCCGGTCGAGCACGATGGCGAGCACGACGATGGCGAGACCGGCCTCAAGGCCAAGGTCGATGCGGCGCGAACCGAGCGCCCGGTTGATTTCCGTGCCGAGCCCGCCGGCGCCGATCAGCGCGGCGAACACCACCATCGACAGCGACAGCATGATCGACTGCGTCAGGCCCGCCATGATGGTGGGCAGCGCCGAGGGCAGCTCGACCTTCCACAACAGCTGGCTCTTGGTGGCGCCGAAGGCCTCGCCGGCCTCGATGATCGACTTCGGCACCGAGACGACGCCGAGATGGGTCAGCCGGACCGCGGTCGGGATGACGAAGATGATGGTGACGATCAGGCCGGGCGCGTTGCCGAGGCCGAACAGCGTCAGCACCGGGATCAGGTAGACGAAGGTCGGCAACGTCTGCATCAGGTCGAGCACCGGCAGCATGATGCGGTAGACCTTCGGCTTGTGCGCGGCCCAGATGCCGAGCGGCACGCCGATGGCCATCGCCGCCGCGGCGGCCGCGACAACCAGCACCAGCGTCTGCACGGTCTGTTTCCAGAGATTCTGGTTGATGATGAAGATCAGGCCGAGGAAGACGCCGATGGCGAGCGGCCGCGAACGCTGCAGCAGCCAGGCGATCACGGCGACCACCAGGGCGAGCAGCACCGGCGGCACCATCAGCAGGATATTGACCAGCCCGTCGAGGAGGAAATTGAGGCCGTTCGAAAAAGCCCTGAAGACGGTGTCGAAATTGTCGGTGAGAAAGCCGAAGAACGCCTTTCCCCAGGCGCCGATCGGGATCTTGTGATCGATCATGAATTTGGAAATCGGATCCATCTCACCCCTCGTTTGCCAGAGCTCTGCCTTCGGCCCCGTATTGTCGCAACGTCATCTTGTCACAGGATATGGAAAAGGGCAGCCTTTTCCAGCGGCTGCCCTTCTATTTCGGTCACGCCGAAATCAAAGTCGGCTCAGCTCCCTAGCGCGGTCTTGACCGCCGCCGCCGCGTCGCCGCCGTCGAAGGTGGTCACGCCGGCGATCCAGGGCTTGACCGCGTCCGGATTTTTCTTCAGCCAGTCGGTTGCCACCTTATTGGCATCGCTGCCCTTCAGGATGGCGTCCATCATCTGGCCTTCCATATCCAGATTGAACTTCAGGTTGGCGATGAACTTGCCGGCGTTCGGGCACTCGGTCATGTAGCCCTTGCGCACATTGGTCGAGACGGTGGCCGCGCCGAAACCGCTATCGCCCATGCCGTCGAGATAGGTGATCTTCATGGCGCCCATCACCGGATGCGGCGTCCAGCCCAGGAAGGCGATCCACTCATTGTTCTTCATCGACTGCTCGGCCTGCGTCAGCATGCCGGCCTCCGAGGATTCGACCAGTTCGAACCCGTCGAGATTGTCCTTCGGGTTCTTGATCATGTCGAGGATGATGCGATTGCCGTCATTGCCGGCCTCGATGCCGTAGATCTTGCCGTTGAACTTGTCCTTGAACTTGCCGAGGTCGGTAAGCGACTTGACGCCGGCATCCGCCACATAGGTCGGCACGACGATGCCGTAACCGGCGCCGGCCAGGTTCTGGCTGACGGTCTCGACCGAACCGTCGGCCGTGTAATCCTTGATGTCATTGGTCATCGACGGCATCCAGTTGCCGAGGAAAACGTCGAGGTCCTTGTTCTTCAGCGACGCATAGGTCACCGGAACCGACAGCTGGATCACCTGCGGCTCGTAGCCGAGCGCTGTGAGCAGCACGGAGGCCAGCCCGGTGGTGGCCTGGATGTCGGTCCAGCCGACATCGGAAAGACGCACCGCCTTGCAGCTTGCCGGATCGCCGGCGAAGGCGGCACTCGTAGACAGGAAAGCCGCCAAGCCTAGGCCGGCGACGAAGGAATTCATACGCGACATCTGTATTCTCCCATTTCGATTCTTTGGCGAAGCGAAGTTACGGTCTTGTGTCCGCCTTGTTTCGTCAGCCAAACACCATTCTGGAGTGGTTTCAAGCACTAAGACAATCACGATCAACGGCGCAGGCTGGCCAATCAGCGACACCGCTGACGCTTTCCGTGCCAAAACCAAGCGCAATCCGCCTCGGCAACGGCGGCTTTTTCAGGGGAATGCGGCGGCGGCCCCTCCCCGCGCGGCGGCAAGTCGGCTTAAGGTCAGTTTAGATTCAGGTCAGGCCGTGCCGAAAATGCTGGGCACCGAGAACCGGAGCGGAGCGTACTTTGAGTACGCGAGCACCGGAAGCGCAGGAACCGCCTTTTGCAGGCCGGCCTCACCTGAATATGAACAGACCTTAAAGGGCGGCATGGCCAAGCTTTACTTCCACTACGCGACGATGAACGCCGGCAAGACGACCATGCTGTTGCAGGCATCGTACAATTACCGCGAGCGCGGCATGACGACGATGCTGTTCGTCGCCGGCCATTACCGCAAAGGCGACACCGGCCTGATTTCGTCGCGCATCGGGCTGGAGACCGAAGCCGAGATGTTTCGCGACGGCGACGACCTGTTCGCCCGCGTCGCCGAGCGTCACCAGCACACGGCGGTGCATTGCATTTTCGTCGACGAGGCGCAATTCCTGGAGGAAGAACAGGTCTGGCAGCTTGCTCGCATCGCCGACCGGCTGAACATCCCTGTCATGTGCTACGGCCTGCGCACCGATTTCCAGGGCAAGCTGTTTCCCGGCTCGCGCGCGCTGCTGGCGATCGCCGACGATCTGCGCGAAGTGCGCACCATCTGCCGCTGCGGCCGCAAGGCGACGATGGTCGTGCGCCTCGGTCCCGACGGCAAGGTGGCCCGCCAGGGCGAACAGGTGGCGATCGGCAAGGACGTCTATGTCTCGCTCTGCCGCCGCCACTGGGAAGAGGAGATGGGCCGCGCGACAGCCGACGACTTCATCGGCTTTGTCGGCGGTTGAAACGAAGGCCCGCTGAACGTCGGCGGAGCAGCCGGCTGCCACCTTTTGCAGTCGCGCCATTCCATGTTGCCTTTGTTAAGGTCGGCGCCCTATTTTCCCACCCTCAGCCAGAACTCTCCGGGGTCAGCCATGCTTCGAGCCGTCTTGTCCGCCAGCCTTGTTTTGCTTGCTACTTCCGTTGCCGCCCGGGCCGGTGGCGATCCTGTGCTGGGCAAACATGTTTTCAACCGGTGCATGGCCTGCCATGAGGCGGCGACGGACCGCGACAAGGTCGGCCCGCATCTGATGGGCGTCATCGGCCGCACCGCGGGAACCGCCGAAAGCTTCCTCGGCCATTATTCGGATGCCATGAAGAGCGCGGGTGCTGCCGGTCTCGTCTGGGACCAGGCAAATCTTGCCGAATACCTCAGATCGCCCAAGCTGAAAGTGCCGGGCAACAGGATGGCCTTCAGCGGCCTGGGCAATGACGACGACATCGCCAATGTCATTGCGTATCTGAAGGCCGATCCCAAGCCCTGAGCAGACGCCGTCCGGAGTGCGGCGGACCGGCTTGCGCCCGCCTGTGGGGCGGCAAGGATCAGTTGTTGTCGAGTTTTCGGAGCCATCCGCCTCGGCGTCGACTGATTGCTTTGCCGGCATGAAAGTTCAAAATCAGTTGAACCAGGCTTGGCCGGCCAATTGATCGCGCCATGACCACGGCTCCATTGCCTTTCAAGGGTTCGGCCGGATATTTGTTTTCGCGACGCGCACTGTCTTCACGTCTTTCAATCCCCTGGTACCCCACATATATTCGCCGCTGTTCGCAACCAGCGAGCGGAAGCCGAAGCGGGAGGGCCCTATGGCGACATTGCAGAATTTCGATGCCGAAATTGCCAGGACCAGGCAGGTCGTCCAGGACATGCGCACCAAGATCGAGCAGTCCGGCACCGTGCTCGACACGCTCGCAACCGTCGACAAGAAGATCGGCGACGCCAATTTCGACATCGAGAACGCCCGCATCGAGGATGTGCTGAAGCAGCAGAAGGTGATGGAAGGCAATATCGCCGACCTGATCATCGGGCTCGAGGACGCCACGAATGTCTTCGGCGCCGAGTTCGAGAGCATGAAGAACTACACCGGCTGGGAGAACTTCGTCGGCGTCTTTTCGCCGCAGCGCAAGCAGCGCATGCGCACCGACCGTGTGCGCAACATGTCGCTCGCCGGCAACCTGCAGGAACTGCTGGCCAAGTCCGACACCATCGTCGGCATATTGAAGGCGCAGAGGGAAGTTCTCGACCAGCGCTACAAGACCTCCGAGGCCAGCCTGTCGCAGGTTATCGAACGCCGCAAGACCACCATGACGAACCTCGAAACCGTGCAGAAGCGCATCGAGGAGCTCAATCCGATGCTGCTCGACATCGAAAACAGGATCGCCGCCTCGACCAGCCAGAAGGACCGCACGCAGCTCGAGGGCGAGCGCTCCAAGCTTGCCACCGAATACAATGAAAAGCAGGCCAAGGAGCAGGAGCTGCTGGCCGAAAGCCAGACGCTCGAGCGCTACACCTCGATGTTCCAGACCTTCGTCGATTCGCTCAACAACCAGATCGCGGCGCAGTCGACGCTGATCAACAAGCTGACCATCGATACCGAACAGCGTATCGTGCTTTACAAGGCTTTGGAAGATTCCTTGAAGACCGCCGCGCAGCAGGACGTCGCCCACAAGATCAACACGCTGGGCAGCCAGGTCGACAACACGGCCGAGGAAACCATGGCCGGCATCGGCGCCGCCTCGCAAAAGCACATCGGCGACCTCTTGGAGATGCACGAGAAGAACATGGTGGCCAGCGCCGACATCCAGCGCCGCAAGAAGCTCGCCGACGACGCCTTCGCCCGCCGCTTCGACGAGGTGCTGAAGAAGCACAATTCGGCCAACTACGTGCAGTCGTAATTGCCGCGCGCACCGGTGCGACAATAGCAGAGCTGAAAGCATGACCCCCGAAAACGACGCGGCGGCACGGTATTTCTCGGCAATCACGGCCGCGCTCGGCGGCCTTGAAGTGTTCATGCGCGACGACCGCTCGCCGCTTTACCGACACGGCATCGTCGCCAAGATCGTTGCCGAATACATCGCCCGACTCGACAAGTCCTTCTCCTGCTGGCGCAACCGGCTGGGCTTCATGGACACGTTCCGCATTTCGCGCGCCGACAGCGGCTACCCGGTGTTCCAGAACTTGCTCGAACTGGAAAACGACCGCCGCCAGGCAGACAGCCGGCTCGCCAACATTCCCCAGGCCGGCGAACTGCGCGAGGAGATGGCCGACTTCATCCTGCGCCACAAGCAGTTTCCCGAGGCGCTGCAGAAATCGATGGCCGAGCGGCTCTATCTCGAGGACGTCAAGAGCGAGCAGACCTTCGGTCCGTTCACGCTGGCGCAGACTGCCAAGGTGTCGGTCAATCCGAAGACGGCGCGGCCCTACTATCTGGTCCACTGGGCGACCTTCGACGGCAGCGCCAACCTGCCGCTGGTCTACATGGTGACGGTGGAGGATTCCTCGGCAAGCATGGTCAGCCAGCTCGTCGACAAGGACAAGCTCAACGACAAGGTCGATGTTCCCTTGCCTGTCGACGGACTGCTCAATCCGGAGCTGGCCCACCGCTTCGATGATTTCACCGAGAAGAACTCGGCCTATACGCTGTCGCCGGCAACGATTGCCGTCAACCTCGACAAGGATTTCCCCGACCTGCATCCAAAGCAGCTGAGGCGCGTGGTGCTCGGTCCTTTCTACTCGGCCGGCGTCACCGAAAACAATTCCGTCGTCGCCGAGGTGCTGGCCAAGGTGCGCAAGCCCGACAATGCCTGGCTGCTGACCTGGACCATTCAGGAGGTTTACTCGAAAGGGGAGAAGCCAGGCCGCAAGGGCCTGTGGTCGAGCGAACCGTCGTCCGAGGAATTCTTCATCAACACCGATGATCTCGAGGCCGCGCGCCAGGGCGTGTCGAGCTACGAAAACCACGCGCTGATCCCGCACGAAGCCTACCAGGCGCTCTACGCAGCCGGGGAAGCGCAAAAGATCTTTGCCGGCTACAAGGTTCACATCCTGTCGAATGGGCAGGTGATATCGGATGTCTGACCGCCACACCACGGAGCACCCTTCATGGACACTGGCCTGACCACCATCCCGGAAGCGGCTATCGAAAAGCACCGTGCCACCGCGCAGAGCTTCATCACCCGTATCGTGGTGCTGCAGGATCCCTCGCGCGAATCCGGCACGGCGCTTGCCGGCACCAACCGGCGCTTCGTCTCCACCGTCTCGGTCGGCTCGGTGCGCCGCACGCGCGAAGTCGAGCTGTCGAAGACGGTTGCCGCGGTCCATCCCGACGACCAGTTGCTCTCCATCCCGCAACACACGCTGCTTTTCCGCGCCCGGCGCGGCGCGGCCATTGCGCTTGCCATATCCGACATATTCGCCGAGGGCTCCGACCTCGAAAGCCTGCAAGCGCGGAATGCGCGCGCGCCGCTCGAAGGCGATGACGCCGCGACTTTCAAGAAGCTCCTGTCGGCCTCGGCCTATATCTCGGCCTTCAGCCTTGCCTCCTATCTGTTCCAACTCATCGACAGCGACGGCGAGGCGCCGAACGACATCCCCGAGCCGGACTTCCTCTTCGACACACCCCAGGATGCGGTGAAATCGATCCTGGCCGGCCTCGACAAGGCGATATCGGGCTCGACGGACGATACCGATCTGATGACTCGTGCGCGCGCCTTCGCCCGCGTCGCCATCGACGGCCTTCTAGCGCGAAAAGGCCGTTTCGACGGCATCGGCCCGTTCGAGAACGCCCATATCCGCATCGACGCCGACGACTTCACCCTCGACGGCTTCGACGTCGCGCCGGGCAAGCGCTCCAAGCCGCTGGTGATGACCTTCAAGACGCCGGAAGAGGTCGTCGGCAACCACATAGCCAAATACCAGTCGGTCAAGCTCGCCAAGATGCTGATGGCCTATGATTTCGAGCGTGAGCTGAACCCATTCGTGGAACTCGGCGGCTTCCTGTTCACCTTCATCGGCGACGGCGCGCCCGGCACCGGCAAGACGACACTGATCCAGATGATCGCCGGTCTCGTCAACGGCTATTGCCAGGTCGCCGGCTATCCCTTCGCCTATGAGAATTTCGGCGTCGACCAGATTTCCTCCTACCAGGGCAAGTCGGGCCAGAGCTGCCGCCAGTTCATCAACAATGTCTTGAACCCGCGCGTCATCGGCTTCGGCACCATCGACGACATCGACCAAGTGGCCGCTAGACGCTCGGACGACCGCGCCTCGGCCGGCCAACAGGAGATCACCGGCGTGCTGATGGATGCCTTCGCCGGTGCCGCCACCGTGGTGCGCGGCAATTGCTCGTTCGGCATGTTTTCCAACTATCCCGAAAACGTCGACGACGCGCTGCGCCAGCGCGCCGGCGCCCGCTGGCTGGTCGACGGGCCGCAGACGCGCGACGACTATATCGACATTTTCGTGCTGCTCGCCGGCAAGAACCATGAGATCCCCCTGGGCAAGCACGAGCTATACGCCGCGCAGGAAATCCAGCGCGCCGTGACCGAAGCCTATGAGGCGCATGAAAAACCGCAGGAGGACGGGCTGATGCGGGTCTATGAGCGCTACATGAAGGAAAATGGCGCGCCCAGGACCATGGCCGACATCGGCACCTACCTGCACCTGATCAAGGACGCCGAACCGCGTTTCACCGGCCGCGCCATCAAGAACGTCACCGACGCCATCAAGATGCGCGCCATGGACATCGAGCTGCCCGACGACTGGTTCGAAAAGCCGGAAGCCTTCATGCACAAGGGCTACGACGACAAGAAAGCGATGATCGAGGAACTGCGCGGCCCGTTCTCGATGGACATGGTCATGCAGGAGATCAACCGTTACGCCGATTCCGAGTTCCGCTATTCCGACAAGTCCGACGACGCCGCGGTCGAAAAGCTGCTGCGTGACGCAAGGCTGCGCGAACGCGCCGCGCGTGAGATGGAGGAGATGAAGAAGAAGGGTCTGTGGAATGCGTGAGGGGCGCTCTTCTTCCTTCTCCCCGTTCACGGGGAGAAGGTGCCCGAAGGGCGGATGAGGGGCAGCGCCATGCGTGGTGGAAACGAGCCCAAGGTGGCAAGAGCCCGCGAGCTTCGAAAAGTCGACAACGATGCCGAGGAAAAACTGTGGCATGAACTGCGTGGGCGAAGATTGAACGGCCACAAATTCATTCGCCAACTGCCGATCGGTCCATATTTTGCCGACTTCGCCTGCCGCGAAGCCAACCTCGTTGTGGAAGTCGATGGAAGCCAGCATGCAAATCGATCCTCTGATCGATACAGGGATGAGACGATGAACAGGAATGGTTGGTCGGTATTAAGGGTTTGGCACACTGATGTTTTGACCGGCCGTAGGAGCGTACTGGATACGATCGTTGCGGCACTCGATGGTCGGCTGCACAAGAAGATGATTGGCACCGACGTGACGTTTCTGCCCTCGATCTCGGAGACAAGATGATGAGCGTTTGCGCCGCCCCTCATCCGCCCTTCGGGCACCTTCTCCCCGTGAACGGGGAGAAGGCAAGATGAGCAAAAAACCCGACCTCCTTCGCGACAACGAACTCATCTACCGTCGTTTGCTCACCGTCGACGAGGCGCATCTCATCCAGCGCTACAACAAGGCGCTGGCCGCTTTCGGCCTCGAGCCCACCAAGCTGAAGAGCTTCCAGATCGACCGCACCGGCTTCTCCCCCGAAGTGGCCGAGGAGTGCGGCGACTATGACTATCTCGATCCCAATGAGGTCAACCGCCGTTTTATCATCCTGACACCCTCGCAGATTGACCTGCCGGTGGTGCACACCGCCTTCTCCAACACCTCGCAGTTGATGTTCGAGTTCATGTCCAGGAACCAGCGCGCCATCGACGCGCTGACCATCAAGGACGTCATCTACGGCGAGATCGAGGATTCCGTTCCCAAGGTCAACGACATCGAGGATCTGCTGTCGATCAACCAGGTCGAGTTCAAGGTGCTGTCGGCGGAGGACGTGCTGGGCAAGGCCGCCGAACTCGGCAAGCTCGTCGACCGGCTGAAGCAGGAGCCCGACGCCTGGCGCGACAATGCCATGCTGACCCGCATGGTCGAGCTCGCCAAGGTCTGCGGCGATATCCGCGAGAACGCGCTGGTGCCGGACCAAGTGATCTTCCGTCACAACGCCTACTGGACCAGCCATTTCGGCGGGCTCTACGTCTTCGTCGATCCCGACATGACGACGGTGATCAGCGATCCGGCCGCCCCCGGCTTCCGCCGCTCGCGGCCCTGGCAGGTGAGCTATCTCTCCATCAAGGACGCCGACAAGGTGTTTAAATTCCTGGCCGCCACCGGCCGCATCGAACTCCCGCGCGCCTCCTGGATCGAGACCTCTGGCTATCTCGAGCACCGTGCCGAAATGGTGGTGCGCGCGCTGATCCGCGACGCCGAGCCGGACCGCAATTTGACAGATGTCGACAAGGTCTGGCTGCAGACCTGGATCCAGAGCCACGCCGACCTGATCACCTCGGACGGGAATTTCCCGTTCCTCAATGCCGCCAAGCGCGAGATCGCCCAGCTCGGCCACCTCAAGATCGACGATGTCATCCCGCAGCAGCGCTTTCTGGTGGTCCGCGCCAGGCCCGACCATCCCGACGCCTGGCTGACCAACCGGCTGATCTCCGATTTCGTGCCGTCGGACTTCGTCTCGCGCTACATCTTCAACAAGGACGGCTTCTACAAGGACTATGACGGCTTCAGCGACGCCTGGCGATCGCATGTTGTGGACGTTCTGAAAACCACATATTTGAAGGACAAGGTGGCGTTTCGCACACGCCTCTACGGCCTGACCGACTAGAACGAAATGAACCGCCATTCCGTTCTAACTTGTTGTTTTGGTGCATGATGTTATCCAAAAAGTCCGCAACTTTTTGGCATCATGTTGAGGGGGTGATACAGCCATGCTCGATCCGATCGTGAATTTCTTCACCCGGATTTTCCAGTGGATCGGCCGCGGCATCGGCCTTGTGATCGGCGTGATCCTGTGGCCCTTCATGTGGGCCGGCCGGTGGTACGGGCAGCGCGGCTGGATCCTCAAGGCGATAGTCGGCCTTGCCGTCCTGGTGCTCATCGGCCTCTACGCCAACTTCTTCTACGCCACCCAGTGGTGGAACAAGTTCAACCCGAACTACCCGGATACCTATACTTTCGAGAAGCGCAACGTTTCCGCCGGTGAGCAGGTCGCCGCCGGCGCCGGCACCGACACGGCAAAGACCTGCGGCAATTCCGGCATCGCCCAGGTGGCGGCCGACCTGATCGACTTCAACGTCAACCAGAATGCCTGGGTGTCATCGATGGTCCTCTACAAGCTCGGCCTGTTCGGCATCGACTGGGACAACACGCCATGGATGGACAACAAGGCTTCGTTCCAGCGCGGCATCAATCAGGCGGTGCGACGCACAGCCACCGAGCTTGCAGACAACCTCGGCCGTGTGCGCACCACCTCGCAGATCGATACCAATCTCCAGGATGCTCGTGGTCAGCTGCAGTACGACGAGTCCATCTGGTATATCAGCCGCAACGGCATGACCGCGACCACGCCCAGCATGTATCGGCGCGCGATGAGCAATCTGCGTTCTTTCAACGCTCGCCTCGCCACCTGCCAGGCGACTTTCGATGCGCGCGCGGACAATCTTAAGCAATATATCGACCGCATCGCCAGTGACATCGGTTCGACCTCGGCCATCCTCAAGGAGCGCGCCGAGAACCACAACAATGGCTGGTTCGATTTCCGTGCCGACGACCGCTACTGGTTCGCCTACGGCCAGCTCTATGGCTATTACGGCCTGATGAAGGGCGCCCAGGCCGACTTCGAGGACGTCATCAAGGAAAAGCACCTGCAGAGCCTGTGGGACACGATGGACGCACAATTCGTCTCGGCCCTGCGTATCCAGCCCTTCATCATCGCCAACGGTCGCGAGGACGGCTGGCTGCTGCCGACCCATCTGACGACGATGGGCTTCTACATCCTGCGGGTGCGCTCCAACATGGTCGAAATCAGCAACGTGCTGACGCAGTAGCGCTGTTCAGTGGCAACGCATGCGATGGCGAATTTGCGCCGTCGCATCTGTCGCATTCCGTGCATTGTGCGGCTGTTTTGAGACGGCGGAAGCGTCCCTGCTCTGGCTTCTATACGGCGCGGCAAGCGGAGCCATAAAGAACCGGGAATAGGTCGGGCCGCCGCAGAGGAATTTTCTCTATAGGAAACATAGTTGCATGAAAGTTGACGCCGCCGCAGCGACAGGGTTAGATGCCCCGCGCGTCCGCTCCAGCCTTCTTGCGAGTAAGATCAACCCCGTCCCCTCCACCGTCCAATCCAGAGGAACGCCGTCATGGCCGAAGTGAAGTCCGACATCGAGATCGCGCGTGGCGCCAGGAAAAAGCAGATCCAGGAGATCGGCCAGAAGATCGGCATCCCGACCGAACATCTGCTGCCCTACGGCCACGACAAGGCCAAGATCTCGGCCGAGTTCATCAAGTCGGTGAAGGGCAACAAGGACGGCAAGCTGATCCTCGTCACCGCCATCAACCCGACCCCGGCCGGCGAAGGCAAGACCACCACCACCGTCGGCCTCGGCGACGGCCTGAACCGCATCGGCAAGAAGGCGATCGTCTGCATCCGCGAGGCTTCGCTCGGCCCGAATTTCGGCGTCAAGGGCGGTGCCGCCGGCGGCGGTTATGCACAGGTGGTGCCGATGGAGGACATGAACCTCCACTTCACCGGCGACTTCCACGCCATCACCACCGCGCACAACCTTCTGTCGGCGCTGATCGACAACCACATCTACTGGGGCAATGAGCTCGGCATCGACACCCGCCGCGTCGTGTGGCGCCGCGTCATGGACATGAACGACCGGGCGTTGCGCGAAATCATCAGCTCGCTCGGCGGCGTCGCCAACGGTTTTCCGCGCGAAGCCGGCTTCGACATCACCGTCGCCTCGGAAGTGATGGCGATCCTGTGCCTGTCTACCGACCTGAAGGACCTGGAAAAGCGCCTCGGCGACATCATCGTCGCCTATCGCCGCGATAAGACACCGGTCTTTGCCCGCGACCTCAAGGCCGATGGCGCCATGGCCGTGCTTTTGAAGGACGCCATGCAGCCCAACCTGGTGCAGACGCTGGAGAACAACCCGGCCTTCGTGCACGGCGGCCCGTTCGCCAACATCGCGCATGGCTGCAACTCGGTCGTCGCCACGACCACAGCGCTGAAGCTCGCCGACTATGTCGTCACCGAAGCCGGCTTTGGCGCTGACCTGGGTGCCGAGAAATTCTTCGACATCAAGTGCCGCAAGGCGGGCCTGAAGCCGGCGGCAGCCGTCATCGTCGCCACCGTGCGCGCCATGAAGATGAATGGCGGCGTCAAGAAGGAAGACCTCGGCAAGGAAAACGTCGAGGCGGTGAAGAAGGGCTGCGCCAATCTCGGACGCCACATCGAGAACATCCGCCAGTTCGGCGTGCCGGCGGTGGTTGCCATCAACCACTTCTATTCCGACACCGACGCCGAGATCCAGGCGATGAAGGACTATGTCGCCTCGATGGGCGAAGAGGCTATCCTGTGCAAGCACTGGGCCAATGGCTCGGCGGGCATCGAGGAGCTCGCCAACAAGGTGGTGGCGCTGGCCGAATCCGGCGCCTCGCAGTTCGCGCCGCTCTATCCCGACGCCATGCCGTTGTTCGAGAAGATCAACACCATCGTCCAGCGCATCTATCGCGGCTCCGAAGCGATCGCCGACAAGTCGGTGCGCGACCAGTTGCACGCCTGGGAGCAGGCCGGCTACGGCAATCTGCCGGTCTGCATGGCCAAGACGCAGTATTCCTTCTCGACCGACCCGAACCTGCGCGGCGCGCCGACCGGCCACACCGTGCCGGTGCGCGAGGTCAGGCTTTCGGCCGGCGCAGGCTTTGTCGTCATCATCTGCGGCGAGGTCATGACCATGCCTGGCCTGCCAAGCAAGCCCTCGTCGGAGAAGATCTTCCTCAACGAGGCCGGCCAGATCGAAGGCCTGTTCTGATCTTTTGTCCCAACAATCAAGAAAGGGCGCCGCATCGCCGCGGCGCCCTTTCTGTTTGCGGATCGTCCTACGCGGCGCTGCGCGCCAGTGCCCGCTGGTTGGATGCATGGATGGTGTCGCGTTCCGGCAGTGCGCCCGACCTCAGGCACCCGATCCATTCGGCGGTCTTGAGCACCGCGGCGAAGCGCGACTGCAGTATGATGCTCACCACGCGATGGATCTCCTCGGCCGAGGCGTAGCCGGCGCTGTTGGCGTAGGGCACCGAACCGGTCGCGTCGGACAGGACCTCGACGGCAAAACCCATATGCATGGCGTGGATGATGGTCGACAGGTCGCAATTGTGCGTCATGTAACCGACGACCGCGATCGTATCGACGCCGTTGGCGCGCAGCCAGGCCTCGAGGTCGGTGCCGGTGAAGGCGCTCGGCAAATTCTTCTCGACATAATGGTCTCGGCCGCGCTTGGCGATCTCCGGATGCAGTTCGCCGCCATGGCTGCCCTTGGCGAAGATCGGCGAGGTCTCGGGCGCCATCTGCTTGACGACCACCACCTTGATGCCGGCAGCGGCGGCTGCGTCCATGGCGCGCGCCACGTTGACGACGCTGTCGCGGAACGGCGGATGCTGGATGGCCAAATTGCCACCGTCATAGTCGTTCTGGACGTCGATGACGACGAGCGCGCGGCGTGGCGCGGTGTTGGCTGGGTCGGACATGATGTTTCCTTTCAGGCTTGAATGCGATGGGCCGAAAATAACGTGGTGGCTTAGGCGCCAACAGTGGCCCGATTGACATCGTCCGAAAGAATTGGGACAATCCACATCCACACTGGAAACGCCCCATGACCGCTCCCATCATCGCCGTCCTCGCCTTCGACGGCATCAGCCCGTTCCATCTCTCCGTGCCTTGCCTGGTGTTCGGCGCGGACCGCACCAACCTCGGCCTGCCACGCTTCGACTTCCGCGTCTGCGGGATCGAGGAAGGTCTGATCCGGACCGATGCCGGGCTGAGCATCCTGGTCCCGCACGGGCTTGCCGCGCTCGAAGACGCCGATATCGTCATCATCCCCAGTTGGAAGGACCTCGAAGCACCTCTTGCCAAACCGCTCGAGCAAGCGCTCGGTCGCGCCCATCGGCGCGGCGCGCTGATCGTGGGCCTGTGTCTCGGCACCTTTGCCCTGGCCGCCGCCGGCCTGCTCTCTGGACGGAGGGCGACCACGCATTGGGCCTATACCGACCAGTTGCAGGCCCTTCATCCCGACATTTCAGTCGACGCGGACGTGCTCTATGTCGATGATGGCGACATCGTCACCTCCGCCGGCGTCGCCGCCGGGCTGGACTGCTGCCTACACATCGTGCGCGCCCGCTATGGCGCGGAGGCGGCACTGCGGCTCGCCCGGCACGTCGTCCTCTCCCCGCACCGGCAGGGCGGACAGGCGCAGTTCATCGAGCGCCCGGTGGCAAAAAGCGCCAATGCCGACCGCTTCACCGAGGCGCTCGACGCGGTTCGCGCGGCGCTTGGCGAAACGCACAGCCTCGACAGCGTCGCCGAAGCCGCCGGCCTGACACGGCGCACCTTCACCCGCCGCTTCCAGAAATCGATTGGCACCAGTTTTGGCGACTGGCTGACCAGCCAGCGGGTCGAACTGGCGCAGCGGTTGCTGGAAGCGACCGAGAAATCGATGGATGTCGTGGCCTTCGAAGCCGGCTTCGGCAGCGCCACGTCTTTGCGCCAGCACTTCTCCGCGAGACTGAAAACGTCGCCGGCGCAATATCGGCGTGAATTTTCCAGGCGGGCCGATGTCGGCGAGCGCCTGCCACACCTCCCGGCTGCATCGATTGGGCAAGCAAGCGCGCTCAGCCCCGACTGACCACACGCGCCGGATTGCCGACCACGGTCGTGTTCGCCGCCACGTCGCGCGTCACCACGGTCCCGGCGCCGACGATGGCGCCTTCGCCGATGCTGACACCGCCAAGGATGATCGCGCCGCCGCCGATCCAGGCATTGTCACCGATCGTGGCCGGCCTGGCGATCTCCAGTCCCGCCTGCCGCCCTGCCGGCTCCTTGTGGTGTTCGGCGCAATAAATCTGCACATTGGGGCCAAGCAGCGTCCCTTTGCCGATGCGCACCGGCGCGGTGTCGAGAATGGTACAGCCGGCATTGAGAAAGACGCCGTCGCCGAGGAAGAGATTGAAACCGTAGGCACAATGAAACGGCGCCTCGATGCGGACCCCCTCGCCCACGCCGCCCAGCAGTGTCCGCAGGGCTGGCCCGAGGTTCCCGCGTTGACGGGGCGGGAGCGTATTGTGTTCGAACACGGCATCCGCGGCCAAGCCGCGCAACGCGCCAAGATCGTCATCCAGGCACCTATACCATTCGCCGGCCGCCATCTTCGCACGTTCGCTCTGAACCATGGCAGTGCCTCCGTTTGACATCATTGCGAACAGCGCCGAGGCAAGGACTGACGTGAACCTATAGACCAGGATACGCGGCTTTACGGAATTGGTCACTGTGCCGTCACGACCCTTGATCGCAAGCGGGCATTCGCGATCCGCGCCCGGCAACGAAATAATTCAAGACCGCTGTCGATTTCCGGGTAACTCATTCGTCCTCGATACGAAGCCGAAGAAATCCGCCCAAGAAGGGAAACGACCGATGACCATCACCATCACGGCATTTGAACGATCGCCCGATGGCGGCAAGGGGCTGGCGCGCGATACCCGCGTTCGCTGGGCGCTCGAAGAGGTGGGGCAGCCCTATGAGGTTCGTTTTGTTTCCTTCGCGGGGATGAAAGCGCCCGAACATCTGGCCATCCACCCCTTCGGGCAGATCCCCACCTATGAGGACGGTTCTCTCTCGCTGTTCGAGACCGGCTCGATCGTCTTTCATCTTGCCGAGCAGCATGCGGGCCTGCTGCCGAAGGGTCGCAATGCCCGCGCCCGCGCGATCACGTGGATGTTTGCCGCACTGAACACCGTCGAGCCGCCGATCCTCGAATTGACCACGGCAAGGATATTCGAAGCTGACAAGCCCTGGAGCGAGGCGCGCTTGCCGCTGGTAAAGGACCGTGTTCGCGCCCGGCTGGACAGTCTCTCGGCTCACCTGGGTGTCGCCGACTGGCTCGATGGTGCGTTCAGCGCCGGCGATCTATTGATGGTGTCGGTGCTGCTGCGACTGAGGATGTCAGGCATTCTGGACGAATACCAAAACCTGGCCGCCTATGTGGCGCGCGGGGAAGCTCGGCCCGCTTATATCAGGGCTTTCGCGGCGCAATTTGCGGTCAACGCTCCAGCCAAGTGACCCGCCTCAATCCACTGTGGCTGCGCTTGTGAGTCTGCGCGCCTAGCCAAATATCCGGCCTATGGTAGCCTGCCGTCTAGGGCTGTTCCGGCCCGGGATCGAGGGGGGCCGACCGTGCTCTACATTCTTGCACTTCTGATCGGCGTCATTGCCGGCCTGCGCGCCATGACGGCACCTGCCGCCGTCGCCTGGGGCGCCTATCTCGGCTGGCTGCCGGTTGCCGGCACCTGGGCGAGCTTCATGAGCCATTGGGTGGCTGTCGGCATCTTCACCATCCTGGCCATCGTCGAACTCGTCACCGACCAGTTGCCGTCGACGCCAAGCCGCAAAGTGCCGCGGCAGTTCGGCGGCCGCATCCTGCTCGGCGCGTTCTCTGGCGCGGTGCTCGGCGCGGCCGGCGGCGCCACCATCGTCTGCCTGATCGCCGGCGCCATCGGCGCGGTCATCGGCACGTTGGGTGGTGCCGAAGCGCGCAGCCGGCTGGCGGCAGCTTTCGGCACGGACCCGCCCGCTGCCTTCATCGAGGACGCGGTGGCGATCGTCGGCGGCCTGCTGATCGTGGCGGCGACGGCATGACTGCGAAAACCTTCGACGCCATCATCATCGGCGCTGGTCAGGCAGGGCCGCCCTTGGCGGGCCGCCTGACGGCCGCGGGCATGAGCGTGGCGCTGATCGAGCGCAAGCTGGTCGGCGGCACCTGCGTCAACACCGGCTGCATGCCGACCAAGGCCATGGTCGCCAGCGCCTATGCCGCGCATCTGGCGCGGCGCGCCGCCGACTATGGCGTGACGCTCCCAGGCCCCGTGGGGGTCGATTATCCCCGGATCAAAGCGCGCAAGGACAAGGTTACCAACGACGCCCGTGGCAATCTGGAGACATGGATCGCCGGTATGAAAGGCTGCACGCTCTATCGCGGCCATGCACGCTTCGTATCCGCCAATACGGTGCGCGTCGGCGACGACCTTTTGACCGCCGAAAAGATCTTCCTCAATACGGGCGGCCGCGCCTCGGTGCCGGATCTGCCCGGCATCCGCGACATCGACTATCTGACCAATTCCTCGATGATGGATCTCGACGTTTTGCCGCGCCACCTCGTCGTCGTCGGCGGCAGCTACGTCTCGCTCGAATTCGCGCAGATGTTCCGCCGCTTCGGCTCGGAAGTCACCGTCATCGAAAAGGGCCCGCGCCTGACCGGCCGTGAGGACGAGGACGTCTCGGCCGCCATCCTGTCGATCCTCGAAAACGAAGGCATCGCGGTCCATGTCGGCGCCGACAACATCGGCTTCGCCAAACACGGTGGGGATATTGCCGTGACCTTCTCCGTCGGCAAGCCGCCCGCGATCGGATCGCATGTGCTGCTGGCGCTGGGCCGAACGCTCAACACCGATGATCTCGGTCTCGACAAGGCGGGCGTCGAGGTCGACGGACGCGGCGCGATTGTCGTCGACGACCAGTTGCGCACAAGCGTGCCAGGCATCTGGGCGATGGGCGACTGCAACGGCAAGGGCGCCTTCACCCACACCTCCTACAACGACTATGAGATCGTCGCCGCCAATCTGCTCGACAATGATCCGCGCAAGGTCAGCGACCGCATCGAGGCCTACGCGCTCTACATCGACCCGCCACTCGGCCGTTGCGGCATGACCGAGGCCGCGGTGAGGAAATCCGGACGTCGCGCCCTGGTCGGCCAGCGACCGATGACCCGCGTCGGCCGCGCCGTCGAAAAGGGCGAGACGCAGGGTTTCATGAAGATCCTCGTCGATGCCGACAGCAGGGAAATCCTCGGCTGCTCGGTGCTCGGCCCCGGCGGCGACGAGGCAGTGCATTGCGTGCTCGACCTGATGTACGCCAAGGCGCCGGTCGACACGCTGGCGCGCGCGATGCACATCCATCCGACGGTTTCTGAGCTGCTGCCGACGATAGCCCAGGAAGTGAAGCCGCTGGCCTGAGACAGGAGTGGTTCGGCGTTGGTAGAATCGCCGAGCCGCCCTACGGACGCCCCGGCGCTCGTTTCCAATGCGCTCCACGCTTTCTGCATTGCTGCATTGCGGCAATGTCTGTTGCGCCCAGCAGCGATCCTCGCGCAGTCTCCAGATTGAACCGATTCAGTCTGGACCTTCCATGCCTTTGCCGATCCTTGCGCTTGCCATTGCGTCCTTCTGCATCGGCACCACCGAATTCGTCATCATGGGCCTGCTGCCGGAGGTCGCGGCCGATCTCGGCGTGACGATCCCCGCCGCCGGCTTGCTGGTCACCGGCTATGCGCTGGGCGTCGTCTTCGGTGCGCCCATCGTTGCCATGGCCACCGCGCATCTGCCGCGCAAGCCCGTGCTGGTCGGGCTTGCAGCCCTGTTCGTCGTCGGCAATCTCTTCTGCGCCATCGCGCCCAATTACTGGCTGCTGATGGCCGCGCGCGTCTTCACCGCTTTCGGCCACGGCGCCTTTTTCGGCATCGGCTCGGTCGTCGCCGCAAGCCTGGTGCCGCGCAACAAGCGCGCCAGCGCCATCGCGCTGATGTTCGCCGGCCTGACGCTCGCCAACATCCTCGGCGTTCCCGCCGGCACGGCACTCGGCGAAGCCTTCGGCTGGCGGGCCACCTTCCTGGCCGTGGTCGGCATCGGCCTGATCTCGGTCGCGGCCATTGCCTGGCTGGTGCCGTCCGATGTGACGGAGCCGAGCGGCGGCGGTCTGCGCGCCGAAGTCCGCGTGCTCGGCAAGCTGCAGGTATGGCTGGCGATGCTGATCGCGGCGCTGACCTCGGCCAGCCTGTTCGCCGTTTTCACCTATATCAAACCCTACCTCACCGACGTGTCGGGCCTGTCGACCGCGGCGGTCACCTGGGTGCTTTTGCTGTTCGGCGCCGGCATGACCATCGGCAACATCATCGGCGGCAGGCTGGCCGACTGGAAACTGATGCCGACGGTGATCGCCACCTTGCTGCTGATGGCCCTGCTGTTCGTCGGCTTCATGCAGTTCGGCGCGATCGCCAGCGTTGCCATCGGCATCGTCTTCCTATGGGGCCTGCTCATCTTCGTCGTCGTGCCGCCGCTGCAAATCCGTGTCGTCGAGGCGGCTTCCGAAGGACCCAATCTTGCCGCCACGCTGAACCAGGGCGCCTTCAATGTCGGTAATGCCGGCGGCGCCTGGATCGGCGGCGTGGCGCTGTCATCAGGCATTTCCTATGCCAATTTGCCGCTGGTCGGCGCGGTGCTCGCCCTGATTGCGGTTACTGTAGCGGTGCTGTCGCAGGCGCTGGACCGGCGCGCGCCCATCGCCGCTCTCCAGCCTGCCGCCGAGTAGCTGCCTGTCGCCCAAAAGCATGCCCACGGGCTTGACCCGAGGCTGCGCAGCGGTTTTGGGACAACGACTTGCAGCAAGGCAAAAGACTGTTATTGCGCCCATGGCGCGGCGGGCTGGACCAATCGACATCGGCACCCTCCAATGGGCATGTCGTCTCGGTCTTGAAGGAGGACGTCATGCAGAAATCGATCGAACGCATCGCCGGGGATAGCGAAGGCGTTTCCTACGAATTCCCGGTGTTCCGCTTCGCCGGTGCCGACAAGGCAGCGCCTTCTGCCTACCTGCAGGCGGCACTCCATGCCGGCGAATTGCCTGGCGTCGTCGCCATCGATGCATTGATGCCGATGCTGAACAAGGCCGAGGCCGAAGGTCGCATCAGGGGCAACATCACCATCGTGCCCTGGGCCAACCCGATCGGTCGAGCGCAATATCATTTCGGCGAGCACCAGGGCCGCTTTCATCTGGGCACCCGCACCAACTTCAACCGCGGCTTTCCGTTGCTGGCCGCGCCCGACACCAGACTTCTGCCGGACGCCACTTTTGGCGGCGCCGACCAGCGGCTGAAGTCGCGGCTGGTGCAGCTCTCGCTCGGCCATGACATCGTGCTCGATCTGCATTGCGACGACGAGGGCCTTGCCTATCTCTACGTCCACACCAGCCTGTGGCCTGGAATGGCCGATTGCGCCGCCGCCATGGGCGTTGATGCCGTGGTGCTGTGGAGCGAGGACACCGACGGCACCTTCGAGGGCGCCTCGATCATGCCCTACCAGAACGCCGCCGCCGACGTGGCGAAGTTCGACAGGCGCGTCGCCACCACGGTCGAATATCGCGGCATCCTCGATGTCGATGGCGCGCTTGCCTCGGCCGACGCAGCAGGCCTCTACCGGCTGCTGGCGGCGCGCGGCGTGATATCCGACAGCGCCCTGCCCGCACCCGGCCCGTTCAAGGGTGTCGCGGCACCTCTGGAAAACATCGACATGATGCCGGCACCACGGGGCGGCGCGGTCCTCTACGACGTCAAGCCCGGCGACCGCGTCACCCGAGGCGCTCGTCTCTGCACCATTGTCCACGCTCCGGGCGAAGCCGATGGCCGCACCGAAGTGTTCGCACCACAGGATGGCATCATCCTGACCCGCCGCTCGCGCCGCATCATCCGCGCCGGCGAAGACCTGTTGAAACTGGTCGGCGACAGGAAGAGCAGCGATGCCAGGTCGGGCACGCTGGAGGATTAGACTCCGTCGAATCCAGTTGCGCGGCCGCCCAATCGCCGCTAAGGGAATCGCCATGAACATGCGTTCGACCAAGACCATTTGGTGGTGGGCCTGCTGACAGCGGCCTGTTCGAACGCGTGCGCGTGAAAATAGAGGGTGGCCGCAACGGAATGTCCGGGCGGCCATTTGTTTTTCAAAGCCATTCCCGGGTCCGTTGCCCAAGTAGCTGATGGAGACGGCAATGACGTTGAAGGTTCTGGACAACGGCGCTGAAAGCTTCGTGACGGCGGGTGGCATCACCATCACCCGCGAACGCCACGACCGGCCCTATGAAGGTGCGATCGACGCTTATGTCGACGGCCTGAATTCGCGCCGGGGCGCGGTGTTTTCCTCCAATTACGAATATCCCGGCCGCTATACGCGCTGGGATACGGCCATCATCGATCCGCCGCTGGTCATCTCCGCACGCGGCCGCGCCATGCGCATCGAGGCGCTGAACGGCCGTGGCGAGGCGCTGCTGCCTGTCGTCGGCAGGACGCTCGGCGGTCTCTCCGAGGTCACGATCGCCGAGACCTCGAAAAAGCTGATCCGCCTCGACGTCGCCAAGCCCGGCCGTGTCTTCACCGAGGAGGAGCGCAGCCGCGTTCCCTCCGTCTTCACCGTGCTGCGCGCCATCACCGCTCTGTTCAAGACGGCCGAGGACGCCAATCTCGGCCTTTATGGCGCCTTCGGCTACGACCTCGCCTTCCAGTTCGACCCCGTCGACCACACGCTCGTTCGCAAGGAAAGCCAGCGCGACCTGGTGCTGTTCCTGCCCGACGAGATCCTGGTCGTCGACCACTATTCGGCCAAGGCCTGGACTGACCGTTACGATTATGCGGGCGAGGGTTTTTCGACCGAAGGCCTGCCGCGCGACCAGGTCGCCGAGCCGTTCAAGACCGCAGACCGCATCCCGCCGCGCGGCGACCATGAGCCGGGCGAATACGCCAATCTGGTGCGCCGGGCGATGGACAGCTTCAAGCGCGGCGATCTGTTCGAGGTCGTCCCCGGCCAGATGTTCTACGAACGCTGCGAGACGCAGCCATCCGAGATTTCGCGCAAGCTGAAGTCCATCAACCCGTCGCCCTATTCCTTCTTCATCAATCTGGGCGAGAACGAATATCTGATCGGCGCGTCGCCGGAGATGTTCGTGCGCGTCAACGGCCGCCGCGTCGAGACCTGCCCGATCTCCGGCACCATCAAGCGCGGCGACGATGCCATTTCTGACTCCGAGCAGATCATCAAGCTGCTCAACTCCAAGAAGGACGAATCCGAACTCACAATGTGCTCGGACGTCGACCGCAACGACAAGTCGCGGGTCTGCGATCCAGGTTCGGTGCGCGTCATCGGCCGCCGCCAGATCGAGATGTATTCACGCCTGATCCACACCGTCGACCACATCGAGGGCCGTTTGCGCGAGGGCATGGACGCTTTCGACGCGTTTCTGTCGCATGCCTGGGCGGTCACCGTCACCGGCGCGCCGAAACTGTGGGCCATGCGCTTCATCGAGCAGAACGAGAAGAGCCCGCGCGCCTGGTATGGCGGCGCCATCGGCATGGTCAACTTCAACGGCGACATGAACACCGGGCTTACCTTGCGCACCATCCGCATCAAGGACGGCATCGCCGAGGTGCGCGCCGGCGCTACATTGCTCTTCGACAGCATTCCCGAGGAAGAAGAAGCCGAAACCGAACTGAAGGCATCCGCCATGCTCTCCGCGATCCGCGACGCCAAGATGGGCAATTCGACCAGCACCGAGCGCACCACGGCGCGCGTCGGCGACGGCGTCAACATCCTGCTGGTCGACCATGAGGACAGCTTCGTGCATACGCTGGCGAACTACTTCCGCCAGACCGGCGCCAATGTCTCGACCGTGCGCACGCCGGTGCCGGAGGAAGTCTTCGAGCGGCTGAAGCCCGACCTGGTCGTGCTGTCGCCCGGACCCGGCACGCCCAAGGATTTCGACTGCGCGGCGACCATCAGACGCGCGCGCGCCCGCGACCTGCCGATCTTCGGCGTCTGCCTCGGCCTGCAGGCACTGGCCGAAGCCTATGGCGGCGAGCTCAGGCAGTTGCACATTCCCATGCACGGCAAGCCGTCGCGGATCCGCGTCTCGAAGCCGGGCATCATCTTCTCCGGCCTGCCGAAGGAAGTCACCGTCGGCCGTTACCACTCGATCTTCGCCGATCCGGTGCGCCTGCCGGACGATTTCCTGGTGACCGCCGAGACCGAGGACGGCGTCATCATGGCCTTCGAGCACCGCAAGGAGCCGATCGCCGCGGTGCAGTTCCACCCGGAATCGATCATGACGCTCGGCCACAATGCCGGCATGCGCATCATCGAAAACATCGTCGCGCATTTGCCGCGCAAGGCCAAGGAAAAGGCAGCCTGACGGTAATGGCCGAAGCCGAGAACACCATGGCGATCGCGGCGAAAGCCGCCGCGAAGCGCAAGGTCGCCAACCTTGCCTTTTGGTCGATCGTGGTCGCCTTTGTCGTGCTCGCGCTGAAAGCCGCCGCCTGGTACCTGACCGGATCCGTCGCGCTCTATTCGGACGCGCTGGAATCGATCGTCAATGTCATTGCGTCGATGGCGGCCTTCTGGGCGATCCAGGTCAGCTACAAGCCGGCCGACCAGGATCATCCCTTCGGCCATCACAAGGCCGAGTATTTCTCGGCGGTGCTCGAAGGCGTGCTGATCGTCGTCGCTGCCCTTCTGATCCTGAGCGAGGTCTGGCGCTCCTGGCAGACGCCGGCTCCGCTCGAACAGCCCTGGGAAGGCCTTGCGATCAACGGCATCGCCACTGCCATCAATGCTTTCTGGGCCTGGACGCTGATCCGCACGGGCCGGGCCGAAAAATCGCCGGCGCTGGTCGCCGACGGCAACCACATCATGACCGATGTGGTGACCTCGATCGGCGTCTTCGGCGGCCTGGTCGGAGCGATCCTGACCGGCTGGCGGATCCTCGACCCGGCATTGGCCGTCATCGTCGCGCTCAACATCCTGTGGCAGGGCTGGCATGTCATCGGCTCGTCGATGAACGGCCTGATGGACCGGGCCGTCGACACAGCGGAGCACATGCGCATCCGCAACATCATCTCGGCCAATTGCAAGGGCGCGATAGAGGTGCACGACCTCAAGACCCGCATCGCCGGCCGCGCCACCTTCATCGAGTTCCATCTGGTCGTCGATGCCGACATGTCGGTCGGCGCCAGCCATGTCATCTGCGACCGCATCGAGGACGCGCTGAAGGCCGACATTCCCTCCGTGCGCGTGACAATCCATGTCGAGCCCGACGACGAGGCCAAGCTGCCGAAGGGCACAACCGCCGTGCCGTTTGCTTAGCTTTGCGCTGGCCTGAGGCCTGTCGAGATTCAGGTCAGGCCGAGTCGAGAATGGTGACTTCCGAGAACCGGAGCGGAGCGTACTTTAAGTACGTGTTGGGGTGGACGGCCCCCGACGGCATCGCAATGTGCCAGAATGAGGTCGTTGCAGATCTCAACAAGGGAGACC
>NZ_VFTI01000070.1:0-1330 GCF_006439515.1 Mesorhizobium sp. B3-2-1
TGTCCAGCGGATAGATGGGTAACAGAATGAACCGGATACATAGGTAACAGTTTTCTCCCCCTAAGATGCGGTTGCCGCAGCGCCAAGCGGTCCGGTTGGCGCGGCGCTGCGGCGAACCAGTTTCATGTGCTTGTCGTCGATGAAGCCGAGCGGATGGGCGTAGAAACGCATGGCCCACTTGCCGTTCTCGGTCTCCTCAATGGCGATCGGTTCGCCGGCCAACGTGGCCGAGACATAGATCTCTGTGCCTCGCCATTTGACGGCGCCATTCTGGCGCACGCCGCGCACCGCTGCCTCGGCCGGATAGTCGGGTTCAGGAGCTGTCTTCGGCATCGGCCGGGTCGAGGGACGGTAGTGCTGCGCCGGGGTGTCCATGCTAAGCGCCTCGTGCGGACGCTCCTCATTGTAGCTGCGCCGAAAGTCCTCGAAAGCCTGGCTCTGGGCCGCCCTGTCGGCCGCCGGTTCCTTGGCCATCGGCAGCATGGTCAGGTGGAAACGCTCATGACGTCCGTTCTGCTGCGGCTTGCCTGGCTGGATGCGCTCCAGAGCGATGCCGAGCTTGATGAAGCGCACCGCAAGCGGCGTCAACCCTGTGACGCCGGCCGACGCAAATGGCGGGCCGTTGTCGCTTCGGATGCGATCCGGCAGACCGTTCTCCTCAAACAGCCGCTCAAACACCGGCCACGCCTCCTCGTCGGCCGTCGAGCCCGTCGCCTCGAGCCCCAGCAGATAACGGCTCAATGCATCCATCACCGTCAACGGCTCGCAGCGCCATCCGTCACGGGTCCGGAACCACCCCTTGTGGTCTGCCGTCCACACCGCATTCGGCTCCGCAGGCTCCGGCCATGGCCCGTTGCCCTCAGCCCGCCAGCGCCTGCGCCGGCGTCCCACAAGACCGTGCCGCTTCAGGATCTCGCCTGCCGTCGAGACCGCCGGCCAGTCGCAGCAGGGCTCGCTGCGTCTCAGGCGCGCAATGATCTTCTTTGGACCCCACAGCGGATGCGCTTGCTTCTCCGCCAAAATCCGATCCACCAGCTCCGCTGCCGTTGCTCGGCCGTGCTCGAGCGGCGCCCGCGGCAGATCATGCAAACCTTCCGGGCCAAACTCCCGATAGCGACCAAGCCATTTGTAGCCGCTCTTGCGCGATATGCCGTAGGCCCCACAAAGCGCGCTCATCGTCTCCTCGCCGGCCAGGCAATCCACTACAAACCGAAGCCGCTCGTCCATGATGCCAGTCGCTCGCCAAACCATCGCCGGTCCTCCCGGCGGACAAGAAAACTGTCACCCATGCTATCGGTCCATTCTGTTACCTATCTATCCGGTTCGGACA
>NZ_VFTI01000071.1:0-1236 GCF_006439515.1 Mesorhizobium sp. B3-2-1
CGGGCTACAGGAAGATGCGCCACGGACACTTCGACCAAGATGGGTCCAGAGCGCCGATTGATGAGCAACCCGTGAGGGCTCCCGGTACCGGGCACCATACTCCAGTTCAGTGAGGTGCATCCATGACCATTTTCGTCGGACTCGACTGGGGCGGCTCGAGCCATGCCGTCTGTGTCGTCGACGCCGCCGGTAAGGTCCTCGACCATTTTGTCGTGGCCCATGACCGCGATGGGCTTGCCGATCTCGTCGCGCGTTTGCGACGGCATGGGCCACCCGGCGAGACGCCGATCGCCATCGAACGGCCTAGCGGGTTGCTCGTCGACGCGCTGGTCGATGCCGGCTTCGTCGTCACGCCGGTCCATCCCAATGTCGTCAAGGCGTGCCGGCCGCGCTATCGCGCCGTCGCCGCCAAGAGCGATCCTGGTGACGCCTACATCCTTGCCGACATCCTGCGCACCGACGGGCACCGGCTGACCCCGCTCAAGCCGCAATCCGATGCCATCAAGGCACTGCGCGCGCTGGTGCGTGGCCGTGACGATCTCGTCGCCACAAGACTCGTCCTCGCCAACCAGCTGCGCGCCTTGCTCGAAAGCTTCTGGCCTGGCGCCGCCGGTTTGTTCGCCGACATCGCAAGCCCGATCGCACTGGCCTTCCTCCAGCGCTATCCCACACCCGAAAGCGCCAGCCGCTTGGGTGAGAAGCGCATGGCTGCCTTCCTTGCCCAGAACCAGTATTGCGGCCGGCGTAGTGTTGCCGATGTGCTCGGCCGGCTGCGCGCGGCTCCCGCCACAATGGCCGCTGAAGCTGAGGCCGACGCCAAGGGTGAACTCGTACGTGCCATCGCCGTTACTCTCGAAAGCCTCGTCGCCCAGATCGGCAAGCTCTCCAGCCGCATCGAACATGCCGTTGCCGAACTGCCCGAAGGAAAGATCGTCATGTCCTTTCCGCGCGCCGGAAAGATCTGCGCTGCACAGATCACCGCCGAGCTGGGCGACGTGCGGGACCGCTTCCAGAGCCAGGAACACCTGGCCGCCGAGGCCGGCGTCGCACCAGTCACCTACCAGAGCGGTAAATCCCGCGCCGTTACATGGCGATGGGCCTGCAACAAGCGACTGCGCGCGGCGCTCACCTGCTTCGCCGACAACTCCCGCCATGCCAGCCCCTGGGCTGCCAAGGTCTATCACGACGCCAGAAAGCGAGGATGCAGACACCCTCATGCCGTTCGCATCCTCGCCA
>NZ_VFTI01000072.1:0-1026 GCF_006439515.1 Mesorhizobium sp. B3-2-1
GCAGGGCTGCGAACTCGGGTTAACGCGCTTTGGGGATTGCGACTGATCTGATTCCATGGGGGTCCCATGATTCGGAGCCTCGCCATGACCACTGTCGCCCTTGAAGGATTCGAAAAGTCCCGCCTGAGGTCGCTTCTCGAGCATTTTGGCGAGATCGAAGACCCGCGTGAGCCGTGGCGGGTTGCCCATCCGCTGCCCGAGGTGCTGCTTCTGGTCGTCTGCGGCACGATCTGCGACTGCGAGGATTACGACCTGATAGCAGCGTGGGGAAATGCCCATCTTGACTTCCTGCGCCGCTATCTGCCCTACCATCACGGCGTGCCGGGCGGCCGCTGGCTGACTTTGCTCATGAACCGCATCGATCCGGCGCTGTTTGCCGGCGCCTTCACCGCGTGGGTGCGCGAGACGTGGCCGGACAAGCCCGACTTCGTTGCCATCGACGGCAAGACCTCGCGGCGCAGCCACGACAAGAGCGCAGGCAAGGCGCCGCTGCATCTGGTTTCCGCCTTCGCCACCACCGCACGGCTGGTGCTCGGCCAGGAGGCCGTGGCCGACAAGAGCAACGAGACAACGGCCATTCCCGTGCTTCTGGAGCGCCTCGGCGCCAATGGCGGCCTCCTGGGCGCGCTCGTCTCCATTGACGCCATTGCCACAAATGCCGCCATCGCAACCGCAATCCGCGCTCACGGCGCCGACTATCTGCTCGCAGTCAAGGCCAATCAGCCGACATTGCGCGCCGAGATCGAGCGCTACTTCGACGACGCGCCGCAAGACAGCCTCGACAGCTTCACCGACCTCGACAAGGGCCATGGCCGCATCGAGGAACGCGTCGTCACCGTCAGCCGCGAGACTGGATGGCTCGCAGGCCAGCGCCGTTTCCCCGGCGAACTGCGCCTGCCTGAGGTCAAGGCCATCGTCCGCGTCACTTCACGCACCGGACTGAATGACAGGAGCCGCTTCGATACCCGCTACTTCATCGCCTCCGCCGACCTCACCGCCGAACGGGCCGCCCACGCCGTGCGCGGC
>NZ_VFTI01000073.1:0-1020 GCF_006439515.1 Mesorhizobium sp. B3-2-1
ATTCCGCAAAGTTGGAATGTCGCCCTGCTCGTCGATGAGCGAGGGAGACGGCGGGTTGGGACTGATTTTGATGAGCGAGCGCGAGCTGCAACGCATCGAGGTGCTGTCGAAGGTTTTGGAGCGGCGCATGACGGTTGTCTCGGCCGCGCATGTCCTGGATATGACGACGCGTCAGGTCCAGCGTCTGCTGAAGGTGTTCCGGGCCGAAGGCGCCGCAGCACTTCGGCACAAGGCTCGAGGCCGACCGTCGAACCATCGATATGTCGCCGGTGTCGGCGATCTGGCGATTCAGTTGGTCCGAGAACACTATGTCGACTTCGGACCGACCTTGGCGGCCGAGAAGTTGGCGGCGAACCACGGCCTGGTCGTGTCGCGCGAGACGTTGCGCAAATGGATGGCGGAAGCCGGAATCTGGCTGTCCCGAAAGCAGCGCAGGACGTTCCATCAACCCAGATTACGTCGGGAGTCATATGGCGAGCTGGTGCAGATCGACGGCAGTGATCATCGTTGGTTCGAGGAGCGGGGCGATCCATGCACCCTGCTCGTCTTCATCGACGACGCCACGAGCAAGCTCCAGCAGCTTCGCTTTGTGAAGTCGGAGAGCACCTTCAGCTACTTCGAGACGCTCGAGCTCTATCTGAAGGCGCACGGTTGCCCGGTAGCGTTCTATTCCGACAAGCATACGGTGTTTCGTGTCGCCAAGAAGGATGCCAAGGCAGGTCGCGGCATGACTCAATTCGGCCGCGCCTTATCGGAACTCAACATCGAGATCCTGTGCGCCAACTCGAGCCAGGCCAAAGGCCGGGTCGAAAGGGTCAATCGGACGCTGCAGGACCGCCTCGTGAAGGAACTGCGCCTTGCCGGCATATCGGACATCGAGGCGGCCAACGCGTTCCTGCCGATATTCATGGCCGACTTCAACGAGAGATTCGCCAGGGTCCCTGCCCGACCGGACAATCTGCATCGCGCGTTGAATGCTGCGGCGGATCGGCTGCGTGACGTGCTGTGCAAGCGGGAGCA
>NZ_VFTI01000074.1:0-1011 GCF_006439515.1 Mesorhizobium sp. B3-2-1
CGCGCCGCAATATGCCTCGGCGCTTGGCAAGAACGCCAACTGCCAGACGCTGGTGTCGCTGACGCTGGCCTCTGGCGAAGTGCCGGTCATGGTGGGGCTGCGGCTGTTTCTGCCCGAGAGCTGGACTTCCGATCCCGCCCGGCTCGACCGTGCCGGTGTGCCCGCGGACCATCGTGCCTACAGGACCAAGCCCGAAATCGCGCTGGCCGAGATCGACCGGGCTCGCGCAGCCGGCCTACGCTTTGGCTGCGTGCTCGCCGATGCCGGATATGGCTTGAGCGCCCCCTTCCGGCAGGCGCTCACCGAGCGCGGCCTTACCTGGGCCGTCGGTATCCCGTTCAAGCAGAAGGTCTATCCCGCCGACGTGGCAATGATCTTTCCCCTTGCCGGACGCGGCCGTCCGCGCCAGCGGCATATCCCCGATGTGAAGTCGATGACCGCGCAGGCGATGCTGGAGACAGCCCCATGGCGTGCGGTCAGTTGGCGGCGTGGCACCAAAGGCCGCCTCTCGGCGCGCTTCGCCGCTGTCCGTGTCCGGGTTGCAGATGGCCCACCCCAGCGCATCCGCGACATGGGCGCTCAGCATCTGCCCGGCGAGGAGGTCTGGGTGATCGGCGAGCACCGCTCGACCGGCGAGCGCAAATACTACCTCTCCAACTTGCCCGCCGACACCCCGCTCAAGCAGATCGCAGGCGCCATCAAGGCGCGCTGGGTCTGCGAACAGGCGCATCAGCAGCTCAAGGAGGAACTTGGCCTCGACCACTTCGAGGGGCGCTCATGGACGGGCCTGCACCGGCACGCGCTGATGACTATGATCGCCTACGCTTTCCTGCAATCTCGCCGTCTCAAACAAGCGGGAGGGGGAAAAAAGAATCCTTGGCCCGCCGCCCCAACCGAGCCTACCCGCCGTCAGGCAAGCCATCCTCACCGCGCTCGCGCAGCCGCCCCCAATCCGTTGTCCCCACTGCCGCAGAACCCTCTCTGCTAAAGATCTGCCAAAGTAGTGCTAGC
>NZ_VFTI01000075.1:0-1005 GCF_006439515.1 Mesorhizobium sp. B3-2-1
TTTCGTCCCGCTGCTTTGAGGCGGCGGGCTTGGAGAAAGGCGTAGGCGATCATGGTCATCAAGGCATGTCGATGTAATCCAGTCCATGATCGGCCTTCGAAGTGGTCGAGGCCGAGTTCCTCCTTCAATTGCTGATGTGCCTGCTCACAAACCCACCTGGCCTTGATCGTGGCGGCGAGCATCTTGAGGCTCGCATCGGCCGGTAGGTTCGACACATAGTATTTTTGCTCGCCAGTCGACCGGCGTTCGCCGACGAGCCAGACCTCGTCGCCTGGCATGCATTGCACGCGATTGTCGAGCATCCGGTGCTTATGACCATCCGCAACGCGGACACGGCGAGCCGCAAAGAGGCATGTCAGCCGACCTTTAGTGCCGCGCCGCCAGCTTATCTTGTGCCATCTCTCACCAGACAGCATCACCTCGGCAGAGACCGGCGGCTGGTCTGGGACATGATATTGGCGGCGCCTGCCGGTGGTCGCGACCGGGAAGATCAGATCAACATCGGCCGGATAGACGTTTTGGCGTCGCGATAGTCCTACAGCCCACAGCAGACCGCGCTCACTTAAAGCCTGACGAAAAGAGCTGCTCGACCCGTAACCCGCGTCGGCAAGCACGCAGCCGAAACGCACGCCGGAGGCGATGATACGATCGATCTCTTCGATGGCGATCTCCGGCTTTGTCAGAGCGACCTGTCGATCCTTCGGGACGCGCGCCCGCATCATCCGCTCGGGATCATTCGTCCAGGTGTCGGGCAGGAAGAGCCGAAGGCCCACCATCACCGGCACTTCGCGCGAGGCCAGGGTCACCGACACCAGTGACTGGCAATTGGACGTCTTGCCAAGCGACGAAGCGTATTGAGGCGCGACACCAACCGAATGTTGTCCCTTCTTCGGTAACGCTGTGTCGTCGATGACGAGAAAACCCGCCTCATCGCCGACCAGGCGATCTGCCTCCTTCAGCAGGGCGGCCTCGAGCGGGGCGCTGTCCCAAACCCCTGCCGCGACG
>NZ_VFTI01000008.1:0-207711 GCF_006439515.1 Mesorhizobium sp. B3-2-1
CGGCACATCCTACGACCCCAACAAACACCCCGCCGCTAGCTTCTTGCTCACAACAGGTTGACACAGGAAGTCTCATGTGGCCTCCCCCAGAATAATTACCGGCAGGTCCCACTGGATCAGCACGACGCAGCCGTCCTTCGTCCACACCGAATGCTCGGTGCCGACCGGGTTCAGGATGACGCTGCCCCGGGGATAATCGCCGTTCTCGTCGCTCTGTGTGCCCTCGAGCACGACAATGGTTTCCAGGCCGACATGGCGGTGGCGCGGCACGCCGGCTCCGGCCCGATAGTCGAGGATCGCCACCGACGGCTCGACCGGTCCGCCCTTGAGCAGCCAATGCACGGTGATGCCGTCGCGAAAAGGCTCGAACGCCAGCTCGCGCCAGCCGCCACCGACGAGGCCGGCAAAACTCAGATTAGCCATTCGCGATTCCCTGCAGCACCTGGTCGGTCATCGCCGTCCAGCCGACGATCGCGCCCTGGGCGCGGATCATGGCGATGGCCGCCGCCTTGAACTCCGGAAAATAGCTTTCCGTCGCATCTTCGGCGAGCAGGCACTCATAGCCGCGATCATTGGCCTCGCGCATCGTCGTCTGCACGCAAACCTCGGTGGTGACGCCGGCGAAAACCAGTTGCCGAGCGCCAAGCCGCTTCAGCTCGTCACCTAAGCCGGTCGCATAGAAGGCGCCCTTGCCCGGCTTCTCGATGACGATCTCGCCGGGCAGCGGCGTAAGTTCGGCGATGATCGCGGTGCCCGGCTCGCCCGATATCAGCACGCGGCCCATCGGCCCGACATCGCCGATGCGGATCGACGGATTGCCGCGGTTGCGCTTGGCGGGCGGCAGGTTTCGGCGCGGTGGCACTCCATCGTATGGATCACAGGCAGGCCGGCGGCGCGGAACCCCTCGATCAGCTTCTTCACCGTCGGCACGATAGCCTGGATGCGGCTGACGTCGTTGCCGAGGCTGGCGCCGAAGCCGCCGGGCTCGGCGAAATCGCGCTGCATGTCGATGACGACCAGCGCCATCGTGTCGGGCTTGAACGCAAAGGCGAACGGCTGCGCGTCGATTTGCGCCATCAGTGATGTCCCGCCATATGCTCGCCGATGGTCTGTACGCTCGCGCCGGCGGTCGGCGTCTCATAGACCAGCGCGCCATCCGACATGACGAAAATGCGGTCGGACAATTCCAGCAGCTCGTCGAGGTCTTCCGACATCAACAGCACGGCCGCACCCGCATTGCGCGCCTTCATGATGCGGGCGCGGATTTCGGCCACCGCCGAGAAGTCGAGGCCGAAGCAGGGGTTGGAGACGATCAGCAGGTCGACCTCGCCGGTCAGTTCGCGCGCCAGCACCGCGCGCTGCACATTGCCGCCCGACAACGCGGCGATGGGCGAGGACAGCGAAGCGGTCTTGACCTTGAACTGCTCGACCAGGCGGGCGCTGAAGGCGCAGATGGCGCTGGTGCTGATCCAGTTCACCGGCCTGCCATTGCCGTCCATGTCGAAGGTGCGGAAGGAGATGTTTTCGGCCACCGTCATTTTCGGCGCGCAGGCATTCTTGAGCGGCTCCTCGGGAATGAGACGCACATTGAGCGCCCGCGCCTCGGCGCGCGTCGCCGCATAGGCGGCACCGCGCACCAACACCTCGCCGGCGTCACGCGGACGCTGGCCGGCCAGCACTTCCAGGAATTCCTTCTGGCCGTTGCCGGAAATGCCGGCGATGCCGACGATCTCGCCCGAGCGCACGCCGAGGTCCTCGATGCTGATCGACTTCAGCCCGGTTCGATCCGGCGCCTTCAGCGATTTGACCTTGAGCACGATCTCGGCATCGCGTTTCGGCGTCGCGCGGCTGTCAAGCGTGGCGATCGGCTGGTCGCCGATCATCATCGCCGCCATCGCCTTGCGGCCGAGGTCGGCGACGCGGCCGGCCCCGGTAAGCTTGCCCTTGCGCAGCACGCTGACATCGTCGGCGAAGGCAGTGACCTCATGGAATTTGTGCGAGATCATCAGCACGGTGAGGTCGCCGGCCTTGGTCATGTCGCGCACCAGCCCCAGCACCTCCTGCGCCTCGCCGGGCGTCAGCACCGAAGTCGGTTCGTCCAGCACCAGGAAGGAGCGGCCGAGATAGAGCTGTTTGATGATTTCGAGCTTCTGCTTCTCGCCGGCCGCAAGCTCCGCCACCTTGACGTCGAGCGGCAGCTTGAACGGCATGCGCTCCATGAACATGGCAAGATCGCCCCGCTCCTTGCGCCAGTCGACAATGCCGGGCACCTTTTCGCGCGAGATGACGAGGTTCTCCGCTCCGGTCAGCGACGGCACCAGCGTGAAGTGCTGGTAGACCATGCCGAGCCCGAGCGCCGAGGCATCCCTGGGGCTGGCAATCTTGACCTCCCGGCCATCGACCAGCATGTCGCCGGAGGCCGGGTGATAAAAACCCATCATGCATTTGACCAGCGTCGACTTGCCGGCGCCGTTCTCGCCGAGCAGCGCGTGGAAGGAACCTGCCGGCACGTTCACCGACACGGCATCCAGCGCCATGAAGCCGCCGAAGCGCATGGTCATGCCGATGGTTTCGACGCCGACGGCCTTTCTGACGCTGCCACTCATAGCGCCCTCCTCACGGCAGTTGCGCGACGAGCGCCTTCGAATTCGACACCGTGCCGAAGACGCCGCCCTGCATCTTGATCATCTTGATCGCCGCAAGATGGTTGCCGTGGTCGGTCGCCCCGCAGCAATCCGCCAGCATCATGCATTCATAGCCGCGGTCGTTGGCCTCACGCATGGTGGTGTGCACGCAGACATCCGTGGTGATGCCGGTGAGCACGATGTTCTCGATGCCGCGCTGGTTGAGGATCAGCTCCAGATCGGTGGCGCAGAACGAGCCCTTGCCCGGCTTGTCGATGATCGGCTCGCCTTCGATCGGATAGAGATCGGGGATGATGTCCCAGCCCGGCTCGCCGCGCACCAAGATGCGCCCGCACGGACCTGGGTCGCCGATGCCGGCATTGATGCGGCGCGAGCGCCAGCGCTTGTTGGCCGGCAGGTCGGCGAGATCGGGCCGATGCCCCTCGCGCGTGTGGATGATGGTGTAGCCCTTGGCCCGCATCACCGAGAGCACAGACTTGATCGGCTCGATCGGCGCCCGCACCAGCGACAGGTCGTAGCCCATGTGGTCGACATAGCCGCCCGGCCCGCAGAAATCGGTCTGCATGTCGATGATGATCAGCGCCGTGTTGTCGGGCCGCAGATCGCCATTGTAGGGCCACGGATAAGGCTCTGCGTCGATCGTGTGCTGGATGATTTCGGCTCTGGCGTTCACGGGCAAAACTCCAGTCATTTTGTGATCGACAGTTCGCCTGGCGCACCGGCGAGCGAGCGTGTCGGCGACGAGGTGGCGATCATGATGATGAGGGTGAGGATATAGGGGGCGGCATAGAACAGATAGTAGCCCTGCGTCACGCCGACAGATTGCAGCGCCGGGCCGAGCGCGCCTGCCCCGCCGAACAGAAGGGCGGCGGCAAAACAGCCGAGCGGGTTCCAGCGCGCGAAGATGACCAGCGCCACCGCCATCAGGCCCTGGCCCGAGGAAATGCGCTCGGTCCAGCTACCGGGATAATAGAGCGAGAGATAGGCGCCGCCGATGCCGGCCAGGGCGCCGCCGACCCCGGTGGCGAGCAGGCGCACAGTGTCGGGGTTGAGGCCCATGGCGCGGGCCGCGTCCGAACTGTCGCCCACGACGCGCACGATCAGCCCGGCGCGCGTGTTGCGGAAAGCCCACCACAGAATAATCGAGAGCACGGCCCCGATCAGGAACAGCACGTTGACGTCGAGCGCTGCCTGCACCTGCGGGATGTCGGACCAGCCGCCGAAGGGAATGGCGGGCAGGTTGGGCGCCTTCGGCTTGATGAACGGTTTGCCGAAGAAGAAGGCGAGACCCGAGCCGAACAGCATCAGTGCAATGCCGATGGCGATGTCGTTGACCTTCGGAAATTTGCAGATCCAGCCATGGAACAGGCCGAAGCACAGGCCGGCGCCGGCGGCGGCGATCAGGCCGAGCCAGGGCGAGTTGGTCATCACCGCGACCGCATAGGCGGTCATGGCGCCGAAGACGAGCGTGCCTTCGAGCCCGAGATTGATGCGGCCGGAACGCTCGGTGATCGCCTCGCCCAGCGAGACGAAAATGAAGGGCGTCGACACGCGGATGGCGCCGCCGAGGATGGCGAGCGGCACGCCCCAGAGTCCGATGCCGGTCGCGTCCATCAGGCAGTCCCCCTCGGGAGATCGGGCCTCGCCCAGAGATCGGGATTGAAGGCCTTGAAGCGGCCGTAGAAGGTTTCGCTGAACAGGATGACGATGAAGATCATGCCTTGCAGCACCAGCACGGTGGCGTCAGGCAGGTCCATGCGGCGCTGGATCAGCCCGCCCGAGGCATCGATGCCGCCAAGCAGGATGGCGACCGGGACGATGGCCAGCGGATTGTGGCGGGCAAGGAAGGCGACGAGGATGCCGGTGTAGCCATAGCCGGCCGCGAGCGAGGCGTTGGCGCTGCCTTGCACTGCGGCGACCTCTAGCATGCCGGCGAGCCCGGCAAAGCCGCCGGCCAGCGCCGTGAAGCCGACGATGAGCGGCCCGACGGCCAACCCCTGCACCTGTGCTGCCCGCACATTGCCGCCGGCGATGCGAGCGGCGAAGCCCCAGCGCGTCTTTTCGATGAGCACCCAGGAGAGGATGCAGGCGACGACGCCGACGACCAGCCCCCAATGCACGTCCATGCCCGGAATGTTACCGATGCGGTAGATATCCGCCAGCGGCTGGGTCGACGGCTTGTTGAGCGAGGCCGGGTCGCGCAGCGGCCCCTCCACCAGTTGGTTCATCAGCGCGATGGCGATATAGGCCATCAGCAGGCTGGAGATGGTCTCGTTGACCGCCCGGTAGTGGCGTAGCGCGCCGACGGCACCGATCCAGATGCCGCCGGCGGCCATGCCCGCCACGCCCATGGCAAGAATGACGATTGAGGGAGGCGCGCCGCTTAGCGCCACGCCGATGGCAGCGGCGGCGACGCCGCCGAGCACGATGGCGCCCTCGCCGCCGATGACGACAAGGCCGAGCCGAGCCGGCAACGCCACGCATAGCGCCGCCAGCAACAAGGGTGCGGCCCGCGACAGCGAGTTCTGCACCGAGAACCACGAGCCGAAGCCGCCCCGCCACATGGTCTCGTAGAGCAGGACCGGCGACTTGCCGACCAAGGCGATGAACAGGCTGAACAGCGCCATGCCGACGATCAGCGCCGCGAGCGGAATGACGAATGCCTCCGCCCGCCGCGCCATCCATTCCAGCGCCGCCGGATAGCCCCTGGCGCCGAATAGTGCCGGCATGCCGGCTCCTGTCACCGTATCCGTCATCGCCCCGTTCCCCTCAGATCAGGCGGTCGAGCCGACGACGCCCTCGACCAGATAGTCCATGCTTTCGAGTTCGATGGCGGTCTCCGGGAACGCCTGGCCCGCGGTGGCGACGACAGCGCCCTTGTTGCTCTTCAGCGGTCCCTTGATGACGGCGAAGCCGCCCTTCATCATTTCGGCCAGCGTGGCGTCGAACTGCTTGCGCGCCGGCTCGCCGACGGCGGGGCCGAGCGGGCTCATCTTGACGAAACCGTCGGCCAGTCCGCCGCGCGTGAAGTTGGGCAGCGGCGTGCCGGCCACCAGATCGTCGACGAACATCTTGTAGACCTTGGCCCAGTTCCACTCGGCGCCGGTCAGGTATTTCTCGGGCGCCAGCGGGCTCTGGTTGGCATGATAGCCGCAGACGAAGGCGCCGCGCCCGGCGGCCGTCTCGACCACCACTTTCGGGCTGTCGACATGGCAGGTGATGACGTCGGCGCCCTGGTCGACCAGCGCGTTGGTGGCTTCCGCTTCCTTGACCGCCAGCGACCATTCGCCGGTGAAGATGACCTGGCAGGTGATGGACGGATCGACCGAGCGTGCGCCGAGCAGGAAGGAGTTGATGTTGAGCAACACCTGCGGGATCGGCTTGGCCGCGACGAAGCCGAGCTTCTTGGTCTTCGAGGTGTGGCCTGCGACCACGCCGTTGAGATACTGGCCCATGCCGATATAGCCGAAATAGGAACCGGCATTCATCGGATGCTTGGTCTTGTCCCACATGCCGCCGCAATGGCGGAACTGCACGTCGGGGAATTTCGCGCACATGGCCAGCATGTGGGGGTCGAAATAGCCGAAGGAGGTCGGGAAGATCAGCGAGGCGCCGTCGAGGTTGATCATCGATTCCATCGTCTTCTGGACATCGACCGTCTCCGGCACGTTCTCCTCCTCGACGACGGTGATACCCTCCATGCCCTTCAGCGCTGCGGCACCCTCGGCATGCGCCTGGTTGTAGCCGTAGTCGTCCTTCGGCCCGACATAGATGAAGCCGACCACGGCAGCGGCGGCGAACGCCTTGCTGACGGGAAAGGCTGCGGAGGCAAGCCCTAATGCGGCTCCGGCGGCGGAGGTCTTGAGCAACTGGCGACGGCTAAGCACGAATCTGTCGGTCATCTCTTATGCTCCCCTATAGGACCCTTTCCGGGTCGGTTAACGCCTTCTCAAGAAAGTGCATGCAATCGTTGTGCCAATTCGAGTTTCAAAATTTCATCAATAAAATCAATCATCCTTGTGAGGAACCATGCACAAGCGAAAGGCAATTGCATGCACTTTTTGCCTTGAAAACAGACAATTTGACAAGAAGATTAAAACATAGGCATATCGGGTGCGGCCGAGTCGGGATCGTGCCGTTCGGCCGCAGGGTTTCAGGGACCTGGAACACCGAAGCACGGGAGGCGAAGCAGTTTTGTCGGGAAAGCGCAGCTTGATCCGGGCGGGCACGACCGTCGATCAGATGGTGAGGGCGATCGGCGACCGCATCGTTACCGGCGTGCTGCGTCCCGGCGAAAAACTCGACGAGGTCTCGCTTGCCGCCCGCTTCGAGGTGTCACGCACGCCGGTGCGCGAGGCGCTTGGCCAACTCAGCGCCATGGGCCTGGTCGAGCGGCGGCCCAACAGGGGCGCCATCGTCGCCGTCGTCACGCAGGAGCACCTCGCCTCGATGTTCGAAAGCATGGCCGAGTTGGAAGGCATATGCGCGCGCTTCTGCGCCGAGCGGATGACCGGCAGCGAGCGCCGCGCGCTCGAGGTCGAGCATCAGGCCTCGGCGCGGCTGGTACGGCTGGGTGCCGAGGAGGACTATGAGTACTTCAACACCGAGTTCCACAGCCGGCTCTATCGCGGTGCCCACAGCACGCACATCCACGAATTGACCGCGACGACGCGCAGCCGGCTGGCCCCCTTTCGCCGCGCCCAGTTCAGGCTGGCCGGACGCCTGGCGAAGTCCTGGCAGGAGCATGACGCCATCGTCACCGCGATCCTGCGTGGCGATGGCGCTGCTGCTGGCAAAGCCGCCAGGGAACACGTGTCCATCGTCAGCGAAGCGAGCGCGGTGTTTGTCGTTGACGGCCATGCACGAGGCGCGCCGCTACACTCCTAGAGGTCACTCGAGAGGAAATGGTTCCACCCGGCACTGCGCGCTCATGGCATTGTAGCAGCTCATTCGAATGAGGTTGAGGCATCCCTGAAAACGGTGCTGTCATGCCCAGCACCGCAAGAAATATCGCGGGGTTTCTGAATGTGGGGAAAGGCGGTAGCGCACTCCCGCTACCGGTCCACAAAGCCGTCGCCAGAAGCGATTTGGCCTGAGCCGGCTGGCTCGATTGCTCGCCCGGCCGTCAGGCCGTGCGAACGGTGCCGCCCAATGCGCGGCATTCCGATGGGCAAGGCGCCTCCGAAAGCAAGATACCAACGATGTTTCAGCAATAGCTAAAGGAACCGAACGGCGATCGCTGAATTTTGCTTCGAGCGGATATCGAAGGGACCGCGTTTCTGGAGCACCTGCATGGGCAACATGAGCGCCGAAGTCTCTGAGAAGCAGAGCAACATTCGGGCAAGAGGGCCATTCCAGCGATTCCTGCGCACAATCGGACCTGGTTTCATCACAGGCGCTTCGGACGACGACCCTTCGGGCATCGGCACTTACAGCCAAGCGGGCGCCCAGCTGGGGTTCAACGTCGGCTGGACCATGGTATTCACTTTTCCGCTCATGGTCGCGATCCAGGAGATAGCGGCGCGGATAGGCCGGACGACAGGCCGAGGTATTTCCGGCAATCTGGCCCGACACTACCCGTCTCCCCTGATGTATTTTGTAGCCTTGCTTCTGTTCGCCGCCAACGTGATCAACATCGGGGCGGACCTGAGCGCGATGGCTGACGCGCTGCGATTGCTGGTGGGCGGCCCAAGCTCGCTTTATGTCGTTGCGTTCGGCGTGGCATGCGTTTTGGCGATCGTCTTTCTCGACTACAGCCGATACGTCACGGTCCTGAAATGGACAACGCTGAGCCTCTTTGCCTACGTGGTGGCTACGTTTCTGGCCGATATCCCATGGGGCGAGGCCCTCAAGGGGGTAGTTCTTCCCCACGTGGAATGGAATCGAGCGTTCTTCACGACACTTCTGGCCATATTCGGCACCACGATTTCTCCCTACCTGTTCTTCTGGCAAGCATCGCAAGAGGTCGAAGAGGAGACGATCGACCCGAAGGCCAAGCCACTGAAGCGGGCACCATGGCAGGCGTCGCGTGCCTTCCAGCGCATTCGCGCCGACACCTTGGCAGGCATGGCTTTTTCGAACCTGATAGCCATTGCAATCATCGTCACAACGGCCGCCACCCTGCACAAGGCCGGAGTGACCGACATCAATTCCTCCACCGATGCGGCCAAGGCCCTGGAGCCGGTCGCGGGCAAATTCGCATTTGTGATCTTTGCAATGGGGATTATCGGCACGGGCCTTCTGGCGGTGCCGGTTCTCGCGGGCTCGGCCGCATTCGCCGTGGGCGAGGCGCGCCGTTGGCCAGTGGGGCTGGAGCGCAAGCCGAAGCACGCGATAGCATTCTATGCGACCTTGGCCACCGCGGTGGTGCTGGGAATGGGTATCATGCTCACGCCGATCGATCCGATCAAGGCGCTTTACTGGAGCGCCGTCATCAACGGCATATGCGCCGTCCCAGTCATGGTCGTCATGATGCTGATGACCGGACGTTGCGACATCATGGGCGAATTCCCCGTTGAGGGTTGGCTGCGCCTTCTCGGATGGCTCGCGACAATCACAATGGGACTGTCCGTGGTCGGCCTCGCGCTGCAATGGGCCTTTTGAACAGCCGATCGGCTGGGAGGTGCTTGCTGCAACGGTCATGGGCAGGCTGGAAAGCGGGCGAAGGAACCCAGCCACGAGAAGATTCATCGAGCCGCCCTGGCAAGCACCTGCCGGCACCATACTAGTCTAGCAACCCGGCAAGCCAACGAGGGAAATACCTTGAAGCTTGCACCGCCGGTTCCTCATGTGGATGTCAGAGCTGGCGGACGGCTTTCGCCCGACCGCACCGTCTGCGATTTCCAGCCAGGGCCGGTCCGCCCGGGCCTTGCTCCTCAACGTGCGCTCAGCGCGACCATGCGATCAAGGGCGCCGCCGAGTCCTTTCAGCGACACCGGAAAACTCAGCGGGGTCTCGGCCGCGGTGGTGACGTTGAGCTTGAGCTCGGTGCCTGCCTTGAGCCTCTGCGCCAGCGCCCGGTCGATCGGAAACAGCGCGACGCAGCCATTCGGCAGGCAGGTCCTGAACTTCAGAGGTCCGACGGGCTGCTGGTCGTCGACCTGCGCCGCCACGCCGGGGTCGAACAGGATGCCGAAGGGCAGCAGCAAGGTTCCGGTCAATCCGCCCTTCTGCGCCACGCGCAGCTCCACGGCCAGAAGCCTCTGGCCGTTTTTCTGCGTCTGGTCCTGCGTGACCGTGCAGACCCGGGCATTGTCCTGCATGCCGCAGGCCAGTTGCCAGTCCTGATAGGTTTCCTGGAGGGACGATGCGCCGTTCGGAAGCGACGCCGCCTGCTGCTGTTGCGCGAAAGCAGCCGGCAGCGAAGCGGAAAAGGCAACCGCGCAGATGGCGGCTGCCTTCAGGCAAGAATGTCTACGAACCAATGAATGCGGCCTTCTCTTCGGTGCCGGGCAAATGCCCAAAGTATCGGCTTCGAGAGCCCGAGTTTACTGTCACGTACAGACCCATTCTCGGATCTTGCATTGGATCCCCCCTGCCTCGCAGGCCTGCAGGGCGAGATCCTCCGCTTCCCGGCGGGTCTCGGCCGAGTTCACGCCCCAGGGGGTGAACCGGTGCTCCACCTTGTCGGCCACTGCGAGCGCGCCGCAATGCTTGTAGGGAAATCCGGTCTCGTCGTCGTCCGTCCAATGGCGGTGATTGCGGAACACGGCAACGACATTGCAGGTTTTTCCACCGGCATTCTCGCAATATTTCTGCGCTATGTCCTTGGCTTCCTGACGCTTGTCGGCACCCCAGAAGAAGCCGTACTTTGTATCGGTCTGCGAGTAGGCGATAGCCGCCCAGATGCCTTTCTCCTCCTGCGGCGGCTCGGACGGCTCCACCAGGTCGGCCGAGACCACCTGCCCGCTCCACAGCAAGGCCATGCACAAGACTGTCAAACGTCGCGATTTCATGGTCCGCAATCCTTTCCAGGGCGTCTCGCCCATTCGCCTGACATCCTCACTTGGCCGCCGATGCGATGGAAATCACCACACATGTATTGCCCGTCGGCAGGAGAAGCGCTTCGCCCGTGTTGCCGCCAAGCTCGTACACTTCGACCTGTCCGAGATGGTCGGTGATCTTGCTGCCTTGCGGAAGAACGGACGGAATGTCCGCGCACGGACTGGCGAACGGCGCCACCCGCACCATCGCGCCCTCGCAACCCGAAGCGGTGGGCGATGCGAAGACCACGCCAGCGGCCGGCCCGCTGTAGCGGTCCGTGGCATAGTCCATGCCGACAAAGGCCTGGACGGCGTGCTTGTCGGCGGCCTGGTCGTTCCACTGGGATTTGACGCTGTATTTCGTGCCGGTCGTCAAAAGCTGTCCGAGCACCGGAAAGACGGTCGAACAGGCCTGCACGCCGGCCTGCTTGACGTGCTGGAGGAAGGGCGAGTCCGGCAGCGCGGGAGCGGCGGCCGCCTCGGCCTGTGCGGCCGTCGGGCTGCCGACCAGACCGGCGATCGCGGCATAGTTCGCGCCGGCAAAGCCAATGCCCATCATGACCAGCCCCATCAGCGACAATCCGACGATGCGCGGCCACCGCCGCGGCGGCTCGACGGTCCTCTTGCGATCCGGCTCGGCGATCCTTCTGCGGTCCGGCTCGATGGTCGGATTGCTGCGCGTCGCGGAGATGAACGGGTCTTGCTGGCTCACGGTGCTGCCTCGGTTATTTGACTGGCGCAAGGGCCTCGGACAGCCCCTTGAGCGTTGCGGTGACGGTAATGGTCTGGCCGTCGACGGTCGGGTAGGAAATCGCCGGCGTCGCCTTCTGAGCTATCTCCTGGCGCATCAGGGGTCCCACCGGCAGCATGCCGACGCAGACCATTTCGTTGCAACCATTCAGATGCACGTCGATCGACTCCGCGCGCCCGTCGAACTTCAGCGACACCAGCCCGTCGCTCCTGGCGTTCGGCGCGGTGCGCAGGATCATGTAAGGCTTGCCGTCCTGGGTGGCGGCGAGCGACCAGCTGAACGCCATCTTGCCGGCGCCGTCCTCGATCACCTGCGAGACGTTGCAGACCTTCTTGCGCGCCTTGAGGTTCTCGTCGCAGATCAGCGTCCAATTCTCGAAGGGACGGATGGTGCGCTGGTATTGTCCGAGCTTCGCATCGGGAGGCACGACCACGTCGGAGGGCTTGACCCTGTAGGGCGAAGCCACCTGCCCGGCAGCCGGCGCCAGCCCGCCGGCAAGCGCCAGGCAGGTCAGGCATGCCATGGCAAATCCGGGAAAACCAGATGGTTTCCCCGGATTCGCGTCTAGCCTGTCATGGCCGGTTCGCCTGTTCATTGCCGCCCTGTTGCCCGCCTCAGTTCAAGGTGAAGCTCAGGCCGGCGCCGACACCGACATTTCCGCCTGCCGCCGTGCCGGACACATTGCCACGGATGCGGCCGTCCTCGCTGGTGTAGCCAGCGCCGAAGGCAAAGGCGCTCGAATCCCGCCAGAAGCCACCGCCGGCCGCCACGCTCAGCTTGCCGGGACGGTCGTCATAGCGCAGCGAGGCCGCCGCCAGTCCGATTGCCGCCGCCTGCCGTGCTTCGTCCCTGATGCCGCTGATATCGGAATTGAGCTGGCTGAACTTCTGGTCGGTATAATTGTTGGCCTGCTGCAGCGTCGTGACCGCCACCTGGTCGGTATAGGTCTTGCTCTGGGCCAGGTTCAGGTTCAGCTGGTTGACGTTGACCGCGTCGGTGCCGGTAACGCCGGGGCCGACATTGGAGATGACGACAGGCGCATTCGGGTCGCCGCCCTGCAGCGTTATCTTGTTGGTCTTGGTCGTCGATCCGTCCGGATTGTTGACGGTGTCGTATTGCACGGTGTTTTGGACGGTACCGCCGATGCCGCCGATCGTCTTGGTCAGATCCTCGATCGCCGTGTTGGTGGCGTAGAGCTGCGAGCCGTTGATCGCATCGGTGCTGTCGGAAGAAACGCGTCCGGCGGCGACATTGGTGATCGTCCGCTCGGAGCCGGCGTCGCCGACGCTGACGGTTCCGGTCGGGGTCGTCCCGGCAAAGGCGTAGGTCTTGCCGTTGATGACCGTGTCGGACGTGCCGACCGCGGCCTGCGACACCGAGCCCGAACCGAGCGCGACATCGCTGGCGTTGTTGGCCTGTGCGCCCTGGCCAAGCGCGACGGCGCCTTGCGCCGCGGCGATCGAGCCATGGCCCGCTGCCAGGCTGTCGGTGCCGCTCGCCACGCTCTCCGGCCCGATCGCCACGGCGTTGGTACCGCCTGCGACCGAGTCGGCCAGCGTCGAATTCGCGTGGAAATACTTGATGCCGCCGCCATTGTTGATGTTGGTCAGCGCATTGTCGACAGCGGTGAAGCCATCATAGACGGTCGAATAGTTGTTGCCCTGGATGGTGTAGGTCGGGCCGGTGATCGAGCCGTCGGGATTGACCGTGGTGCCGCCGCCGAACAGATTGGAAACGTTTTGCGAGACGCCGCGCAGTTGCGAGACGTTGACGCCGTCCGTGTCGGCCGAGCCCGCCGCGACATTGGTGAGCTTGCGTTCGGCGCCCGCGGCACCGAACGACACTTCGCCGGCGGAAGTCTGCGCAGCGGTCAGGCCAAAGGCGGTGTAGCCGGCCTGCGCGCCAACCGAGGTGATCGACGAGGCACCCAGTGCGACGCTGTTGGCGAAGGTGCTCTGGGCGCCGGCGCCGAGCGCCACCGACTGGATGCCGGAAGCGGTCGAGTCCGTACCGAGCGCGATGCCGTCGGCCAGCATCACATGGGCGTTCTGGCCGATGGCCGTGCCGCCGGGCGCCGTCTGATCGACGACGGCGCCGTTGCCGATGCCGACGCCATTGTCGCCATTGACGACCGTGGTCGGGCCGACCGCGACCGATTCCGCACCGACCGCCAGCGAGTCGCCAGCTGTCGAATTGGCATGGAAATATTTCGTCGGGGTGGTGGAGACCGCAGCGATCGCCCCCGCCAGCTGGCGCACCGTCACGGCGTCCTGGTCCTGCGTGCCGTCGGCGACGTTGGTGATCTGCCTGTAAGCGGTGGCGGTGCCGACCGAAACGGCGCCGAGCAGCGTCTTGTCGGTGGTGTTGTACTGGATGAAGTTCGACGGACCGGCGGCGATCTGCCCGGAAGCGGGAGCGATCGCGCGATCGGAGACCGAACCCGAGCCGAGCGCTACGCTGCCGTCGATGCTGGCCGCGCTGCCGCGTCCGAGCGCCAGCGCGCTGTCGCCGGTCGCGGTCGCCTGGTAGCCGACGGCCGTCGAGCCGACGCCCTGGGCGAAGGAATCGGTCTGCGCCAGTCCGGTCTCGTTGGTGCGGGCGTAGCGAATGCCCACGCCGTTGGCGTCGGTATAGGCGGTCGAGGTGTCGCCGGCGATGTTGTTGATCGTGTTGCCGAGATTGGCGATGTTGCCGCCGATGGAGGCGATGTCGGTGGTGTTCTGCGTCACCTGCTGGTTGGTGGCGAAGAGCTGCGAACCATTGACGGCGTCGGTGGAACCGCCGTTCAACTGCCCGGCCGCGACATTCTGGATCTGGCGCTCGGCGCCGGCCGAGCCGACAGAGAAGGCGCCGGCCGGCGTGCCGCCGGCGAAGCTGTAGTTGACGCCGCCGATCGTCGCGCCGCCGACAACCGTGGTTGGCCCCGATGCCGAATTGAGGCCGATCGCGACGTCGCCGGCATTGTTGGCCACGGCATTCGGGCCGACGGCGACGGAATCGGTCCCAAGCGCCTGTGAATCCGCCAGCGTCGAATTGGCATGGAAATATTTGATACCGCCGCCGACATTGATGCTGGTAATGGCGGCGCCGATGGCGTCGACCGCCTTGTTGGTGGCGAAGAGCTGAGAACCGTTGATCGCGTCGGTCGAGAGCGCGCTGATCCGCCCCGCCGCCAGATTGGTGAGCGTGCGTTCTGCGCCGGGCGCGCCGATGCTGACCGTCGAGGTCGGATTGATGCCCTGGAAGGCATAGGTGGTGCCGTTGATCACAGCACTGGGCGTAGCTACCGCCGCGACGGTCGTCGAACCGGAGCCAAGCGCCACGTCGCCGGAACTCGCCGCCGCCGTCGCGCCGTCGCCGAGTGCGACGTTGCCCGCAAGACCGGCGGCACCCGCCGTGGAGCCGTTGCCGAGCGCCACGGAGCCTTGCCCGATCGCCTTGTTGTTGTTGCCGATCGCGACGGCGCCCGCCGCCTGGTTGGCGGCCGTGGCGCTCGCCGTGCCGTCGCTGTTGGCGATGTTGTTGGCGCCGCTGGTGACGGCGCCGGTGCCGCTGGCATAGCTGGGGTCACCGATCGAGACCGCGCCGTCGCCGTAAGCGGTGTTGCCGGAACCGATGGAGACGGCCTTGCCGCCGGTCGCCACCGCGGTCGTGCCGATGGCGACCGACTGGGCCGAGTTGGCTGTGGCGCTGGTGCCCATGGCGATGGCATCCTGCGCGCTTGCATTAGCCTGCTTGCCGACCGCCGTGCTGTTTATACCGCTCGCAGTGGCGCCCAGACCCAGCGCGCTTGCGCTCGCGGCAGTCGCCCTGGCGTTGTTGCCGAGCGCGGTAGCTGAGACGTCCGTGGCCTGGGCTCCGGAGCCTGCCGAGACCGAACCGATCCCGCTCGACACAGCCTGATTGCCCAGGGCCAGGGCAAAATTGCCCGAAGCATTGGAGGTACTGCCGAGTGCCGCCGAGTTTACGCCGCCGGCAGCGGCCAGGCTGCCTACGGCAGTGGAATTGGAAGCGGAGGCAGCCGCTCCCACGCCGAGAGCGGTCGCTTGAACGTCGGTTGCAAACGCGTTCTGGCCGATCGCGGTGCTGGACGTGGCTGTGGCGTTGGCATTGGGTCCGATGGCGGTACCGTATTGGCCTGATGCCTTGGCTAGGTATCCAAACGCGGCTGCGTCGAGGGCCGATGCAACGGCCTCACGGCCGACGGCGGTGGAACTGGCGCCGCTGGCGACGGTGCCCCAGCCTATGGCCGTCGCATAATTATTGCTGGCCCAGGAACTGGTGCCGACGGCAGTGGAGTTGCCGCCCGAGGCAATGGAGAAAGTGCCCAAGGCATTGGCGCCGGCTCCGGTGGCACTGGCCTGAACGCCGAGCGCCACCGAATTGACACCGCTTGAGACAGTGCCCTGGCCCAATGCCATCGCGCCGCCGGTGCCTGTGGCTTTCGCGTTCAGGCCGAGAGCCACCGAGTACTGTGCCGACCCAACGGATTGACGTCCTATCGCGATGGCGTCGACCTGGGATGCCGTAACATCGGTGCCGATGCCGATCGCGCTTTGTGCGAGCGCGCCCGTTCCCGCAACGGTGCGCGAACCGAGATAGACGGAGTTGATCTGGGTCGCTAGCGACTGGAAGCCAATTGCGACGGCATTCTGGTTACCCGCATTGGCATTGGTGCCCTGGGCGATGGAATCGATCCCTGCCTGCGTTGCTCCAGAGCCAAGAGCGATGCCACGCAGCCCAGACGCGTTGGCGGAAGGACCAACCGCGACCGAGCCAGCGCCAGTCGCTGTTCCGCCGCCGGCCGCATACTGCGCCAGCGCCGGCGTGGCGATGCTTCCGAGACCTGCGACAGCCAGCGCCGCCGCAATCCGGCCGGCGCCGAGCATGCCGAGCCCATGTTCCTTGCGGCGCATACCAAGCACCCGATGCGCCATGCGCAATACTGCCATCAGGCGCCGGCGAACCGAGCGCGAGCCCAGATCGCCCCCCGCGATCCAGCGCCCGGCGAAATGCGCCGCGCGGCGCTGCACAACAAGCGAGCCGCTCGAAATCTTGGTGTCGGTCATGGTGCCCTCTCCGCTGGCCGGCATGGAATCGTCTGACAATTCCAATCCATGACAGGAAGACATGATTCCTGATTGCGGTATTTCATGATATTGCTGTCTTGTGAGAAAAGAGCCGAGCAACCGGACGGAGGTTAATAGCTAGTTACCTTAGCTACTGCTTTAAAACCAAGTAATCAAACAATGTCGCGAGCGGCGCCTCATCTAACCTTGGCGTTAAGCTTGCCCACCCGCGCCTGCAGCGGCGTCACCTGCCGGTATTTCTTCAGCATGGTGGTAAAATGGCTCTGGCTTGAAAATCCGCAGGAATGAGCGATGTCCGCGATCGCCATGCGGCTGTCGGCAAGCCGCCTTTCGGCAAGGTCCAGCCGCAGGTCGAGGACATATTGGTGCGGCGGCACCCCGAACGTCCTGGCAAACGCCCGCACGAAGTGAGAGGGCGAAAGCCCGCAGACCGCTGCCATCTCGGCAAGCGCCAGCTTGCGCGTGAAGTTCTCGCGCAGGAAGTCCTGCACCTTGCGTGCGCCGCGAGGCGAAAGCCCGCCTTTTGCGTTGAACTCCGGCTGCCGGGCCGAATTGATTCGGGAAACCGACCCGGGGAAATCATCATCGCCCGGCATTCTTCGGCCTCCTGACGCGTCCCAGATGCAGTTCAACCCGAGGCCTTCTTCCCCGTTCCCCCCAAAAACAATTCGTGATTGATCGCAGCAGGCATGCACCGTCAGGCCCGCTCATGGGATCGATCCATCCGACTGCGAACAATGCGCAGGCCGCATGGACGCAAGCATGATCGCTACGGGGTATTCCCTGGCCGGGAATGTCGGCGAACCGGACCCCCGAACGGAATGGATCACGCATCCTTGTGCGGCGGCCCTTCGCGGACCGGCACTTTCAGGAATGTTGTCCAATCGAGCTGTCCGCTCTCGATCGATGCCCCGGGAAACGCCGCTTTCCCGAGCCTCGTCCGCATGTTTCATTCGCGCTGCCTCAGTCGTCTCGACGCCGTCTCAAATCCCCTTTCCCGACCCGAAGCCAAGGTAACGCACGCACCTTGGCTTGGGAAGAACCCCCACGCGCAAAGAAAAATCTTTATTCGGGAAAAGAAAGATTGGTCGGCGATGACGAGCGTTTCATTTTCGCTTCGTGCGAGGTCTTCGCCATCCCGGAATTTTGCCGACCGGCCAGACACGACCGGTCATGCGATTCTGTATTCTCGTCAACCACTGATGGAGGCTGAAGGCCACGCACAGAGCCGGTGATTGACGGCCCGCGGCTACAGATCACCGCGCCGGTTCTCGTACAGATCCCAGGCGAGTTCCACGAAAGCCAGAAGAACGTCGTCCCGGTTCCAGCCGGCAGCCACCGCCGCCTGGACGATTTCATTGATGAGAGGCAGCAACTGGTCCTGGCAGTCGGCCGACATATCGCCGTCGCCCGGCCCTTCGAAGTTGAACGTCATCATCCGGCGCCCCCCTTCGCCTTCAGCCGAAGTGTTACATCGGCAATTTCATTCCCTTTGATATACAACGGATGCGGTTCCAAAGTACAGGAAGCCCTGGAGGACCAAAGCAGCACGGGACGACGCCGGATCACACCGGTTCTATGCTTTCCTGGGGTCAGGGGTGGACGCCGCTTTCAGCGTCCTGGTTTGCTTGCTCAAATAACCGTGCGCCAGCCGTTCTCGCATCCGTAGACGCAACCGGCAGCGCCGCGCGGCCAATGGGCGGTGTGGACATCGCCGGCTGCATTGCCTTCCGCGGGCGCTCGCTGGATAGTCCCGGCAATGTTCGAAACTCTGGTGATTCACTGGCCCCAAATACTGGCGATCATCTCGGTGGTGATGGCGACCATCGGCATTGCCCATGCCGTCATGACCAAGGAGGACGTCCGCGCCGCCACCGGCTGGGTCGGCGTCATGGTGCTGTCGCCGATCCTCGGCGTGCTGATCTATGCGGTGGCCGGCATCAACCGCATTCGCCGCGCCACGATCAGCGCACAGCGCCCGCTTGCCGATGGCCTGGTGTCGGCCAAGCATGAGCGCGACGTCGCCGCCGAAGAGGCGTTGATCATCGAGCGCTACGGACAGCGCTTCACCGGCCTCCGGACGCTGGGCGACAGGGTGGCGCGGCGCGCGCTCAATCCGGGAAATGCAATCGACGTGCTGGAGAGCGGCGACGAGGCCTACCCCGCCATGTGCGCGGCCATCGACGGGGCCGAGCGCAGCGTCCTGCTCGAGACCTATATTTTCGACAATGACGCCGTCGGCCTGTTTTTCGTCGAAGCGCTGGCCGGCGCTGTCCGGCGCGGCGTCACCGTCCGTGTGCTGATCGATGCCGTCGGCGCCCGCTACTCCGTCCCGAGCATCCTGGGGCATCTGCGCAGCGCCAATATCACGGCGGATGTCTTCAACGGCAACATCGTCATGGGCCTGCGCCTGCCCTATGCCAACCTGCGGACCCACCGCAAGATCCTGGTGGTGGACGGCACGGTTGCCTTTACCGGCGGCATGAACATCCGCAAGGGTTTTTCGGCGGAGTTCGCCGGGTCGAACAGCGCCAGGGACACGCATTTCCAGGTCACCGGACCTGTTGTCGCCGATCTCTTCTCGGTCGCCGCGGAAGACTGGCGCTTCGCCACCAAGGAGGCGCTGAAGGGCGATGCCTGGCGGATCACACCGGTTTCACCGCCCGCCGGCCAGCCGATGCTGGTGCGTGCGGTCGCATCGGGGCCGGATGCCAGCAACGAAACCAACCACAAACTGCTGATCGGCGCCTTCTCGGTCGCGCGCAAGTCGATCCGGCTGATGTCGCCCTATTTCCTGCCGGACCGGGAACTGATCAGCGCCTTGATCACCGCGGCGAGGCGCGGTGTCGAGATCGATGTCGTGGTGCCGGCGGTGAACAACCTCTTCCTTGTCGACCGCGCCATGACCGCCCAATTCGACCAGATCCTGAAGAATTATTGCCGCATATGGCGCACGGAGGGACCCTTCGACCATTCCAAGCTGCTTTCGATCGACGGCGTGTGGGCCTATGTCGGGTCCTCCAACCTCGACGCCCGCTCGCTTCGGCTCAACTTCGAGATCGACCTGGAGGTCCTCGACGTAGGTTTTGCCACCGAGATCGAGACCCGGATCGGATCGGCAATCGAAACGGCCGTCCCTGTCACGCTGGCCTCCTTGCGCGCCCGGCCGTTCATCATCCGCCTGTTCGACCGCATCCTTTGGCTAGGATCGCCCTATCTCTAGAAAAACCATTATCTCCGAGAAGAAACCCTATCTTTAACAAAACGACGTGTTTGCCCGATAGCGTGTCGCCAACCATGGAACATCGGCCGAAAGACTCTATTTCTAGGTGCATGGTGAGAACAGCAAGGATGATGGGCGCGCCATGCGAATGAACGGGCGCAGCCTGCCGGCCAGCGTGCTCCTGTCCATTCGCGACAGGCGGATGCGCAAGGCCAACGCCTTGTCGCCGAAGAAGGGTGGCGTCACCGGGACGCTGGTCGCCTCCTACAACGTCCACAAATGCATCGGCGTCGACCGCAAGTTCGATCCCGACCGCACCAGCCGCGTCATCCGCGAGATCGCCCCCGACCTCATCGCCCTGCAGGAGGCCGACAATCGTTTCGGCGACCGTGTCGGGCTTCTCGACCTGCACCGTCTCGAACTGGAAACCGGCCTCGTGCCGGTGCCCATTTCGGCAACGGGCAAAGGCCATGGCTGGCACGGCAATGTCCTGCTGTTCAAAAGGGGCGTCGTTCGCGACGTGCATCAGATCAGGCTTCCGGGTCTCGAACCGCGCGGCGCCGTGGTGGCCGAGATCGATCTCGACGGAAATCAGTCCTTGCGCATCATCGCGGCCCATCTGGGATTGCTGCGCCGCTCCCGCTCGCAGCAGGCCCAGGTCGTGCTCGATCTCATGAACAGCCCCGACGAGAAGCCGACGCTCCTGCTCGGCGATCTGAACGAATGGCGGCTCGGAAACCGCTCCGCGCTGAACACGCTGCACGCGACCTTCGGCCCGCAGCCGCCGGCAGTCCCCACCTTCCCGTCCAACCTGCCGCTGCTGGCGCTCGACCGGATCATGGCCAACCGGCACGGCATGATCGCGACCGTCGAAGCGCATGACACGCCGCTGTCGCGCGTAGCCTCCGACCATCTGCCGCTGACCGCCTTCGTCCACTTATAGTATGTGGCCGATAACGCCTTGATGTCGCCGGCGTAGCAAAGCGTGTGGATTTGAGCGGAACACCCGGTTCTTCCGCGAGTTTATGTGCATTGAACATTCAGGAGGATGGAATGAAGAAATTGATTTTGGCCTCGGTGCTGGCGTTTGCCGCGACAGCGGCAGCGATTGCGCCTACGCAGGCTGCAAGTGTGACAATCCAGTCCGACGACGGCAACCAATATTCGAATGACGATTCCGCAGTCGTCGTTCGCCGTCATCATGTGCGCCGTTATGACAACCAGTATGATGGCGACCAGAACGCTCAGTACAATGACTACGGCAATGGCGGCTACCGCTGGCACCACCGGCACCACCGCTGCCACATCGAGACGGTCGTGCATTGGCGTCACCACCACAGGGTGATCGAAGACGTTCGCGTCTGCGGCTGAGGCCGGTTCGTCTCCCGATCCTATCCTTGGCGGGTTGCCGCCAAGGATAGCCATTGACGGCCGTCGCCTTTCCACGGACGCGGCTATTGCCGCATTGCACAAATTCCCGAGCATGCCCACAATGCGGGCATGATCCGAACTTCACTCGCCGTCCTGGTGATCGACGAAAACCGCATCCGCGCTTCGATAATCGAGGCCGGCTTGCGCGAGGCCGGCCATGAGCGGGTCACCGTCGTCCATGACGTCAGCGGCATAGCGCGCCGCATCGCCGAGATCGAGCCGGACGTCATCGTCATCGACCTGGAAAACCCCAACCGGGACATGCTGGAAAACATGTTCCAGCTGTCGCGTGCGGTGAAGCGGCCGATCGCCATGTTCGTCGACCGCTCCGACCAGGCCTCGATCGAGGCGGCTGTCGATGCCGGCGTTTCGGCCTATGTCGTCGACGGGTTGAGGCAGGAGCGCGTCAAGCCGATCCTCGACATGGCGGTGAGCCGCTTCAACGCTTTCTCGCGCATGGCGCGCGAACTGGAAGAGGCGCGCAGCGAACTCGAGAGCCGCAAGGTGATCGACCGCGCCAAGGGCATCCTGATGAAGTCGCGCGGCCTGACCGAAGAAGCCGCCTACACGCTGCTGCGCAAGACGGCGATGAACCAGAACCGCAAGATCAGCGATATCGCCCAGAGCCTGGTGACTGCCGCCGGGCTTCTCGGACCGGCGGAGGACGAATAGACATGGGCGCCGAGCACCAGATCACCGCTGGCTTCATGCCGCTGTTCGACAGCGCCGTCCTGGTCGCGGCCGGCGAACTGGGCTTTGCCGCGCGCGAAGGCATCGATCTCATCCTGCACCGCGAGACCTCCTGGGCCAACATCCGCGACCGCATCGCCATCGGCCATTTCGACCTCGCGCACATGCTCGGGCCGATGCCGCTTGCCTGCAATCTTGGTCTCACCCCCCTCGCCTCCGAGACCATCGTGCCCTTTTCGCTGGGGCTCGGCGGCAACTGCGTCACCGTCTCCAACGCCGTCTGGGAAAGCATGGCGGCGCATGGAGCCGTATCGGACCTCGATCCGGCACGTGCCGGCGCAGCCCTCGGTGCGTTCATCCGCGAGCGGGCGGCCGCCGGCCGCGAGCCGCTGCGCTTTGCCGTCGTGCATCCGCATTCCGGGCACAATTACGAACTGCGCTATTGGCTCGCCGCCTGCGGTGTCGACCCGGACCTCGAGATCGAGATCGTCATCGTGCCGCCGCCCTTCATGACCGATGCGCTGGCCGCCGTCCGCATCGATGGCTATTGCGTCGGCGAACCCTGGAACAGCGCCGCGGTGGCGGCCGGCACCGGCCATATCGTCACCGTCAAGGCGCTGCTCTGGCGCAACAGCCCGGAGAAAGTCATCGGCGCGCGCAAGGCCTGGGCGCAACAGCAGCCGGACGCGCTGGCGGCGCTGCTGAGGGCGCTGCACCACTCCGCCCGCTGGTGCCAGGACGCGGCAAATCATGGCGAACTGGCGGCGCTGATGGCACAGCCCGGCTTCCTCGGCCAGAAGGCGGCCATTGAGATGCCGATCCTGACCGGGCATTTGCAGCTCGGCGGCGGAGCACAACGGACCGTCGAGGATTTCTTCCTGCCTTTCGGCAAGGCCGCCAACTTTCCCTGGAAGAGCCATTCGCTGTGGTTCTACACGCAGATGGTCCGCTGGGGCCACGTCGCACACACGCCGGAAAACCTTGCCATCGCCCGCGATTGCTACCGGCCCGACCTCTACCGCTCGGCGCTGAAGCCGCTCGGCGTCGCGCTGCCCGGCGCCAATGCCAAGGTCGAAGGCGCGCTGAAGGTGGCGACTCCGGTGGGCTCGGCGGGCGCAAGCCTGGTGCTCGGCCCGGACGGCTTCTTCGACGGCCAGATCTTCGATCCCGATGAGATCGACACCTATATTGCGAGCCAGTCGCACCCCTGAGCATTTGCGCGCCATTCTTGTGCATTGCACAAAATTTATGCGATCCATCGACCGGATTGGTCAATGTTTGACCTTATCCGTTGCCGGCGCGGCCGAACCATGAGTCGGCGATCCAGCTGATTTCATTAGAAATTCCTGCTGAGGGAAAAACTGGCACGGTTCCTGCTTTGAAATAAACGAGCCCTTCACGGGCAACGGAACAGGCGTCCAACGATGGGCGCCCACAGGCAAAGCTGCCGCTCAGGTCGACACGCGATCCCGGATGTACGGACGCGAGGGCCTGGACGGCGGCTTTTTTGTTTTTGACCCGAACACGCAATCGACGGCGCTGATCCCAAGCGGCGCCCCAACCGGAGACGACGATGACGAAACGGATCGGAACTGACACGCTCCTCAAGGATTTCACGCGCCGCGATTTTCTTGCCAGCAGTGCGCTGACGGCGGGGCTGTTCGTCGCCGCAAAGACGCTGTTTCCAATTCCGGCCCGTGCCGAAATGCTTGCCGTCGAGAAGGACGAGCTCAAGTTCGGCTTCATCAAGCTGACCGACATGGCGCCGCTCGCCGTCGCCAAGGAGCTCGGCTACTTCGAGGATGAAGGCCTCTATGTGACGCTCGAGCCGCAGGCCAATTGGAAGGTCCTGCTCGACGGCGTCATCACCGGTCAGCTCGACGGCGCCCACATGCTGGCCGGCCAGCCACTTGCCGCGACCATCGGCTACGGCACCAAGGCCGAACTCGTCACGCCCTTTTCCATGGATCTCAACGGCAACGGCATCACCGTTTCCAACGCCGTATGGGAAATGATGAAGGCCCACATCCCGGTCGCGGACGGCAAGCCCGTCCATCCGATCAAGGCCGATGCCCTGAAGCCCGTCATCGACAAGTTCAAGGCCGAGGGAAAGCCGTTCAACATGGGCATGGTCTTCCCGGTTTCGACGCACAATTACGAGCTGCGCTACTGGCTGGCTTCGGGCGGCATCAACCCGGGCTTCTATTCGCCGGACGACATTTCGGGCCAGATCAAGGCGGATGCGCTGCTCTCGGTGACGCCGCCGCCGCAGATGCCGGCCACGCTCGAGGCCGGAACCATCGTCGGCTACTGCGTCGGCGAGCCGTGGAACCAGGCCGCCGTGTTCAAGGGCATCGGCGTTCCGGTCATCACCGACTACGAGATCTGGAAGAACAATCCGGAAAAAGTCTTCGGCATGACCAAGGAGTTCACCGAAAAATACCCAAACACCACGATTGCCATCACCAAGGCGCTGATCCGTGCCGCGATGTGGCTGGACGCGGACAACAACGCCAACCGGCTGGCGGCGGTGAAGATGCTGGCCAAGCCCGAATATGTCGGCGCCGACGAGGCGGTGATCGCCAATTCCATGACCGGCACCTTCGAATATGAAAAGGGCGACAAGCGCGACGTTCCCGACTTCAACGTCTTCTTCCGCCATTTCGCCAACTATCCCTACTATTCGGATGCCATCTGGTACCTGACGCAGATGCGGCGCTGGGGGCAGATCCCGGTCGGCAAGGACGACCAGTGGTATGCCGACACCGCGAAATCCGTCTACCTGCCCGACATCTATCTCAAGGCCGCGAAAATGCTGGTCGACGAGGGCAAGGCTGGCAAGGCCGACTTCCCCTGGGACAGCGACGGTTACAAGGCGCCTACGGCTGAGTTCATCGACGGCATCGCTTACGACGGCAAGAAGCCCAACGCCTATATCAATAGCCTTTCGATCGGGCTGAAGGCCAAGCAGGTCATCCAGGGCACGGAGATCGCCGGCTGATGACGTTTGCAACCGGAACAAACGCCGCGTTGGACGTGGCCCGCGCCAAACGCAAGGAGCGTCTGCTCACGCGCATCAACGGCGCGGCGCGATGGCTGGAAGTGCTCGGCCTCGCCTGGTTGGCGCCGATATTCAGGATCGCCGCCGGCGACAATGTCTCCGAGCAGCTTGGCGAATTGAAGCGCCTGCTTGTCATCCCGCTGCTTGGCATTGCGGTTTTCCTGGCTGCCTGGGGCGTGCTCGCTCCGCGCGTGCAGACCTCGCTCGGCGCCATACCGGGCCCGGTCGAGGTCTGGCAGCAGGCCGGTGTTCTATGGGCCGACCACTGGGCCGAGCGCGAAAAGGAAGCTGCCTTCTACCAGCGGCTCGAGGCGCGCAACGCGCAGCTGGTGAGCGAGGGCAAGGCCGACCAGGTCAAGCAGCGCGCCTACACCGGCAAGCCGACCTATTTCGACCAGATCCTCACCTCGCTCGAGACCGTCGGCCTAGGCTTCCTGATCGCCACGATCGTCGCCGTGCCGCTCGGCATCGCCTCCGGGCTCTCCAAGACGTTCAACGGCGCCGTCAATCCGCTGGTGCAGATCTTCAAGCCCGTGTCGCCACTGGCATGGCTGCCGATCGTGACGATGGTCGTTTCGGCGCTCTATGTCGATCCAAGCGACGCGCTGCCGAAATCGCTGGTCATTTCCGCCGTCACCGTGACGCTGTGCTCGCTCTGGCCGACCTTGATCAACACCGCGCTCGGCGTCGCCTCGATCGACAAGGATCTCGTCAACGTCGGCAAGGTGCTGCAGCTCTCGACCCTCACGACGATCCGCAAGCTCGTCCTGCCTTCGGCGCTGCCGCTGATCTTCACAGGGCTGCGGCTGTCGCTCGGCGTCGGCTGGATGGTGCTCATCGCCGCCGAAATGCTGGCCCAGAATCCGGGGCTCGGCAAATTCGTCTGGGACGAGTTCCAGAACGGCTCGTCGACGTCGCTCGCCCGCATCATGGTCGCGGTTCTGACCATCGGCATCATCGGTTTCGTGCTCGACCGCATCATGTTCGCGCTGCAGTCGGCGCTGACCTTCTCGGCCAACAGGTAGGGCGCACGCGATGGCTATTCTTGAAGTGACCGGCCTGTCGAAGGCCTATGGCGAGGGAGCCAGGCGCACCAAAGTCCTGTCCGACATCAACCTCAAGGTCGAGGAGGGCGAGTTCATCGCCATCGTCGGCTTTTCCGGCTCCGGCAAGACGACGCTGATTTCGGCGATCGCCGGCCTGATCAGCTCCGATAGCGGCGGCGTGCTGGTGCGCGGCAAACAGATCGATGGTCCCGGTGCCGATCGCGGCGTGGTCTTCCAGTCCTATTCGCTGATGCCATGGCTTTCGGTCTACGGCAATGTCGCGTTGGCGGTCGATGCCGTCCTGAAGGGCACGCCGAAGGCCGAACGGCAGGCGATCACGCGGGACTATATCGAACTGGTCGGCCTTTCGCACGCCATCGACCGCAAGCCGGCCGAGCTTTCCGGCGGCATGCGCCAGCGCGTCTCGGTCGCCCGGGCGCTGGCGACGCGGCCGGACATTCTTCTTCTCGACGAGCCGCTGTCGGCGCTCGATGCGCTCACCCGTTCGAAGCTGCAGGACGAGCTGGCCGACATCTGCGGCAAGGAGAAGAAGACCATCATCCTGATCACCAACGACGTCGACGAGGCGATCCTGCTCGCCGACCGCATCATCCCCCTGAAACCGGGGCCGAATGCGACGCTCGGGCCGTCGTTTCGCGTCGACATCGAGCGGCCGCGCAACCGCGCCGCGATGAACCATGACGAGGAATTCATCCGCCTGCGCGCCGCGGTGACCCAGTATCTGATCGATGCCGGCGCCGAAGGCGGCGACCTCGAAAGTGGCATCCAACTGCCGAAAATCGTGCCGATCACTCAGAAGAGCACGCCGCCGAAAGCCTATCGCGAGGCGTCGGCCTCGCCGGTCGAGGAGCGCTATGTCGAGTTCTTCGAGGTGCGCAAGGTCTATCCGACACCAAAGGGTCCGGTCACCGTCGTCGACGGTTTCGACCTCAAGATGAAGAAGGGCGAATTCATCACGCTCATCGGCCATTCCGGCTGCGGCAAGTCGACGGTGCTGTCGATGGCGGCCGGCCTCAACGGCATTTCCAGCGGCGGCATCGTCCTTGACGGCAAGGAGGTGACCGGCGCCGGACCCGAGCGCGCCGTCGTCTTCCAGGCGCCGTCGCTGATGCCGTGGCTGACAGCGCGCGAGAATGTCGCGCTGGGTGTCGACCGCGTCTATCCCGATGCGACGCCGGCCGAGCGCAAGGACGTCATCGAATATTACCTTCACCGGGTCGGGCTCGGCGACTCCATGCACCGGCTGGCCGCCGAACTCTCCAACGGCATGAAGCAACGTGTCGGCATCGCCCGTGCCTTCTCGCTGTCGCCCAAGCTGCTTTTGCTCGACGAGCCGTTCGGCATGCTGGATTCGCTGACGCGCTGGGAACTCCAGGACGTCCTCATGGATGTCTGGAAGCGCACCCAGGTCACCGCCATCTGCGTCACCCACGACGTCGACGAGGCGATCCTCTTGGCCGACCGCGTGGTGATGATGTCGAACGGTCCCAACGCCCGCATCGGCAACATCATGGAGGTGGATCTGCCGCGGCCGCGTTCGCGCAAGGCGCTGCTCGCCCACCCGGATTACTACGCTTACCGCGAAGAATTGCTCGACTTCCTCGAAGCGTATGAAGGCGGCGCCGATCCCGATCCGGCGCTGCTGCAACAGATCAAACAGAAACGCGCGCACCGCACGCGCCGTGGCGACGGCGCGCTTTCAGTCGCGGCGGCGGAATAGGAGGCCCAAGGATGACCCCCAGGGACATTGAACTTCCAGCGATGGCAAAAGAAAAACTCGTCATCATCGGCAACGGCATGGCGCCCGGGCGCATGCTGGAGCACCTCCTGGAGCAGGCACCGGACCGTTACGCGGTCACCATCTTCAACGCCGAGCCGCGCGTGAACTACGACCGCATCATGCTGTCCCCGGTTCTGTCGGGCGAAAAGGCCTATGAAGAGATCATCATCCATGGCGATGGCTGGTACATCAAGCACGGCATCACCCTCTACAAGGGCCACAAGATCGTAGCCATCGACCGGCAGGCGAAGACCGTCACCTCGGACCACGGCGTGACCGAACCCTACGACAAGCTGGTCATCGCCACCGGTTCGGTGCCGTTCATCATCCCGGTGCCGGGCCACAATTTGCCGGGCGTGCTGACCTATCGCGATCTGGATGACGTCCGCGCGATGATGCTTGCCGCGCAGTCGCGCGCCAAGGCCGTGGTCATCGGCGGCGGCCTGCTCGGGCTCGAGGCCGCGGCCGGACTGAATTCACAAGGCATGGACGTCACCGTGCTGCATGTCATGCCGACGCTGATGGAACGCCAGCTCGATCCGGCCGCCGGCTATCTCCTGCAGCGCGCGGTGGAGGAGCGCGGCATCAAGGTTATCACCAAGGCCAACACCCAGGCCATCACGGGCAATGGCAAGGTCGAGCAGGTGGAACTGGCCGACGGCACCATCATTCCGGCGACGCTGGTGGTGATGGCGGTCGGCATCAGGCCGAACGCGGCACTTGCCAAGGATGCAGGCATCGCGGTCAACAGAGGCATCGTCGTCGATGCCGGCATGCGCAGCAACGACCCCGACATCTTCGCGCTCGGCGAGTGCGCCGAGGTGGGCGGCATGGTCTACGGGCTGGTGGCGCCGCTCTACGAGATGGCGCGTGTTGCCGCCCATCAGCTTGCCGGCGACGAAACCGCCGCCTTCGTCCACATGGACACGCCGACCAAGCTCAAGGTCACCGGCATCGATCTCTTCTCGCTCGGCGACTTCGCCGACGGCGACGATCGCCAGGAGATCGTGCTGCGCGATGCTTCCGCCGGCGTCTACAAGCGGCTGGTGCTGAAGGACGATCGCATCATCGGCACCGTGCTCTACGGCGAAACGGCCGATGGCGCCTGGTTCAACGACCTGAAGAAGAAACAGACCGACATATCGCAAATGCGCGATACGTTGATCTTCGGCCAGTCCTACCAGGGGGGTGCCCCGCTGGACCCTATGGCGGCCGTTGCAGCCTTGCCGGATGATGCGGAAATCTGCGGCTGCAACGGCGTTTGCAAGGGAAAGATCACCGGCGCGATCACGGGCAAGGGCCTGACTTCGCTCGACGACGTGCGCGCCCACACCAAGGCGTCGGCCTCCTGCGGCTCCTGCACCGGGCTGGTCGAAAAGCTGATGGTGCTGACCCTCGGCGACACCTACAACCCCGCCGCGGTGCAGCCCATGTGTTCCTGCACCACCTTCGGCCACGACGAAGTACGCCGGCTGATCAAGGCCAAGCACCTGAAGACCATTCCGGCGGTCATGCAGGAGCTGGAGTGGAAAACCTCCTGCGGCTGCGCCAAATGCCGGCCGGCACTCAACTACTACCTCGTCTGCGACTGGCCGGACGAGTATGCCGACGACTACCAGTCGCGCTTCATCAACGAGCGCGTCCACGCCAACATCCAGAAGGATGGCACCTATTCGGTGGTGCCGCGCATGTGGGGCGGCGTGACCAATGCGGCCGAACTGCGCGCCATCGCCGACGTCGTCGACAAGTTCGAGATTCCGATGGTCAAGGTTACCGGCGGCCAGCGCATCGACATGCTGGGCATCCGCAAGGAGGACCTGCCGGCGGTGTGGGCCGATCTTGGCCAGGCCGGCTTCGTCTCGGGCCATGCCTATGCCAAGGGCCTGCGCACGGTGAAGACCTGCGTCGGCTCCGACTGGTGCCGCTTCGGCACACAGGATTCGACCGGGCTCGGCATTCGCATCGAGAAATTCATGTGGGGCTCGTGGACGCCCGCCAAGGTCAAGATGGCAGTGTCGGGTTGTCCGCGCAACTGCGCCGAGGCGACATGCAAGGATGTCGGCGTCATCTGCGTCGACAGTGGCTACGAGATTCACTTCGCCGGTGCCGCCGGCCTCGACATCAAGGGCACGGAAGTGCTGGGGCTGGTCAAAACCGAAGACGAAGCGCTGGAGCATATCGTAGCGCTGACGCAGATGTACCGCGAGCAGGGCCGCTATCTCGAGCGCATCTACAAATGGGCCAAGCGCATCGGCATCGCCGAGATCAAGCGCCAGATCATGGACGATGGCGAGAAGCGTCAAGCCTATTACGAGCGCTTCGTCTTTTCGCAGAAATTCGCGCAGGTCGATCCCTGGTCGGAGCGCGTCTCCGGCAAGGATAAGCACGAGTTCAGGCCGATGGCGTCGGTCGGGTTTGCGCAGGCGGCGGAGTGATGATGATGAATTGGGTATCGATCGGCAAGATCTCCGACATCCCCCGCCGCGGCGCGCGTTGCGTCGCGACACCGCAGGGCAAGATCGCCGTTTTCCGCACAGCGGACGATCAGGTCTTCGCCATTGACGACCATTGCCCGCACAGAGGCGGACCGCTCAGCCAGGGCATCGTCCATGGCGCAGCGGTGACCTGTCCCTTGCACAATTGGGTGATCTCGTTGGAGACGGGCAAGGCGCTTGGCGCCGACGAGGGCGCGGTACGCACCATTCCGGTCAGGATCGAGGATGACCGGATTTCCATAGGCCAATCGTGGGTGGTGGCGGTCGCGGCGGAGTAGCATGAGAACCTCACGTTCCGGACGGACGCCGTCCCTGTTCCTTTCAAGCAAGGAGACCTGACCATGGCATATGTCGCACCTGCGGAATTCGTGACCAAGATGATCGACGCCGGCGAAGCGAAGATATTCATGTCGACGAGGGACACTCTGATCCGCGCCTATATGGCCGGCGCCATCCTCGCGCTCGCCGCCGTCTTCGCCGTCACCATCAACGTCCAGACCGGGCAGCCACTCGCCGGCGCCATCCTGTTCCCGGTTGGCTTTTGCCTGCTGTATCTGATGGGGTTCGACCTGCTGACCGGCGTCTTCACGCTCGTTCCCCTGGCGTTGATCGACAAGCGTCCAGGCGTGACGTCAGGCGGCGTGCTGCGCAACTGGGGCCTGGTCTTCATCGGCAATTTCGCCGGCGCGCTGACGGTCGCCCTGATGATGGCGATCGTCTTTACCTTCTGCTTCACCGTGGAGCCGAACGTCGTCGGCCAGAAGATCGGCGAAATCGGCGAAGGTCGCACCCTTGGCTATGCCGCCCATGGCGCCGCGGGTATGCTCACCCTCTTCATCCGCGGCATCCTGTGCAACTGGATGGTTTCGACCGGCGTTGTGGCGGCGATGATGTCGACCTCCGTGTCGGGCAAGGTGATCGGCATGTGGATGCCGATCATGGTCTTCTTCTACATGGGTTTCGAGCATTCCGTCGTGAACATGTTCCTATTTCCCTCGGGTCTCATGCTCCACGCGAAATTCTCGATCATGGACTATTTCGTATGGAACGAGATTCCGACCGTGCTCGGAAATCTCGTGGGCGGGATAACCTTTGTCGGCCTGACGCTTTATTCCACCCATGCCCGCACCGGCCCCAAGCGTGTCGCTCCCGCGGCTCGCCTCGCGGCCGGCGCGCGCGCTGCCGCGGAATAGTCCATGGCGAAGCTGATCTGGGCCGCCGCCCTCCGTTCAGAACGGCGGGGAGCCATGGCGACATGGCGCCGCTGCCCATGCGTTCCGAGCATGGTTGTCTCCTCACCTGATTGGGTCCGTCGATGAAGGCCATGGCGCCCTTTCAGGTAAAGACCACCTGCCCCTATTGCGGGGTGGGCTGCGGCGTGCTGGCGAAGGTCGCCGCGGACGGGCAGGTGTCCGTCCGTGGCGACCCCGATCATCCGGCGAATTTCGGAAGGCTCTGCTCCAAGGGCTCCGCACTCGCCGAGACCATCGGCCTCGACGGCCGATTGCTCGATCCGCAAATCCACGGCCGCGGTTCCTCTTGGGACGAGGCGCTCGACCTCGTCGCCTCGACCTTCTCGCAAACCATTGCCGAGCATGGTCCCGACGCGGTCGCGTTCTACGTCTCCGGCCAGTTGCTGACCGAGGATTACTACCTCGCCAACAAGCTGATGAAGGGTTTTGTCGGCTCGGCCAACATAGACACCAATTCGCGTCTGTGCATGGCGTCGTCGGTCGCCGGCCACCGCCGCGCCTTCGGCTCGGACACCGTGCCGGGAAGCTACGAGGATCTGGAACTGGCTGACCTGATCGTGCTGGTCGGCTCCAACCTCGCCTGGTGCCATCCGGTGCTTTATCAGCGCATCGCGGCCGCCCGCGAAAAGCGGCCCGAGATGAAGGTGGTGCTGGTCGATCCGCGCCGCACCATGACATCTGATATCGCCGACATGCATCTGGCGATCGCGCCGGATGGCGACGTCGCCCTGTTCACCGGATTGCTCGCCTGGCTCGGCCAGCACAATGCGCTCGACCGTGCCTATATCACGGCCCATACGACCGGCTTTGGGCAAGCGCTGTTCGCCGCCTCGGCGCTCGACCTTGCCGGCGTCGCCGCCGCCACGGGGCTCAGCGAAGACGAACTCGGCCGCTTCTACAGCCTGTTTGCCAGGACGCAAAAGACCGTCACCGTCTACAGCCAGGGCGTCAATCAGTCGTCCCAAGGCACCGATAAGGTCAACGCCATCATCAACTGCCATCTCGCCACCGGCCGTATCGGCAAACCGGGCGCCGGGCCGTTCTCTGTCACCGGCCAGCCCAACGCCATGGGCGGCCGCGAGGTCGGCGGCATGGCCAACATGCTCGCCGCCCATATGGAGATCGAAAACTCCGAGCATCGCGAGCGCGTGCAGCGCTTCTGGAAGGCGCCGGCGATTGCAGGGAAGCCCGGCCTCAAGGCGGTCGAGATGTTCAAGGCGGTTGCCGACGGACGCATCAAGGCGCTGTGGATCATGGCCACCAACCCGGTCGATTCGATGCCGGATGCAGGCGCCGTCGAAGCGGCTATCAAGGCCTGCCCCTTCGTCGTGGTCTCGGACGTGCTGGCCGAGACCGATACGGTCCGCCACGCCCATGTCCGGCTGCCGGCGACGGCCTGGGGCGAGAAGGACGGCACCGTCACCAATTCCGAGCGCCGCATCTCGCGCCAGCGCGCGTTCTTGCCGCCCCCCGGCGAGGCGCGGCCCGACTGGTGGATCATTGCCGAGGTGGCGCGGCGCATGGGCTTTGACAAGGCATTCGCGCATGAGACGCCAGCAGAGATCTTCGCCGAGCACGCGGCCCTGTCAGGGCTCGAGAACGATGGCGAGCGCGATTTCGACATCGGTGCTTATGGCGAGGTCGATGCTGGGGCCTACGACGCGCTGGCGCCCTTCCAATGGCCGGCGCCGAGCCCAGGCACCCCCCTCTGGCCTGCCGGCCATCTCCCCCGCAAGGGGGGAGATCGGATGTTGTCGCGGCCTTCGCCAATCTTCAACGTTGCTAGGCAGGCGCCGGCAGCAACGCTGCCAATCTCCCCCCTTGCGGGGGAGATGGCCGGCAGGCCAGAGGGGGGTGTTCAAGCTCGACATCCGCCAAAAGTGGGCGGCACCACCAGGCACCAGCCCACCCGCTTCTTCGCCAACGGCAACTTCTACACGCCCGACCGCAAGGCGCGCTTCGTCGCCCTCCGCCCAACCGTCGAAACCCGCATCACCCCCGACTTCCCGCTCATCCTCAACACCGGCCGCATCCGCGACCACTGGCACACCATGACGCGCACCGGCAAAAGCCCGCGCCTGTGCCAGCATATCGCCGAGCCCTTCGTCGAAATTCATCCGGTGGATGCGCAACGCCACGGCATCGGCGATGCCGATATCGCACGCGTCTCGACTCCGCGCGGCGAGGTGCTGGTCCGCGCGCTGGTGACCACGCGCCAACGCCCGGGCAGCCTGTTCGCGCCGATGCATTGGACCGACCAATTCGCCGCCCGGGGCCGGCTCGACACGCTCACGGCATCGCTTGCCGATCCGGTGTCAGGCCAGCCGGCGTTGAAGCATGTCGCGGCCCGCATCGAGAAATTCACCGCCAGGGCCTTCGGCTTTGCCGTGACGCGCAAAAGGCCCGTGGCGATGGCCGCCGACTACTGGGCGGTAGCCAGATGCCGGGGCGGCTGGCGGGTCGAGCTTGCCTTTGCCGATGACGATGTCGACTGGACGGCCTTCGCCGGTTCGCTCTTCGGTACCGCGGACGCCGAGGTTCTCGCCTATCACGACCGCGAGGCCGGCCAGCACCGCATTGCCGCCTTCGAAGGCGAGCATCTGGCGGGTGCCTTGTTCATCGCACCCGGTCCGGTCGCGGTCTCACGCGGCTGGGCGGCCGAGCGGCTCGGCGAGATCCACGCCAGCCAGCACCAGCGCTTCAAGATCGTTGCCGGTCGCGCCGGTGCCGAACGACCCGATGCCGGCGCGACCGTCTGTTCCTGTTTCAACGTCGGGGTCAACCAGATCACGGCTGCCGTGTCGGCTGGCTGCACCACCGTGGACGCCATCGGCGCCACGCTGAAGGCAGGGACCAATTGCGGCTCCTGCCGGTCCGAGATTCGCGCGATCATCCTGGCCAACCGGGTTCAGGCCGCCGAGTGAAGGCGACATGACCCGCTGGGCCGGTTTCAACTCCGGCCGGAATGTGGGATCGAACCTGTCCAACAGTTAATCCAACTTCGCGGGGTTCGGCCGTATCGGTTGATGGGGGTGAAAGATGCCGCCATGACCAGCGATTGGACACGCCCCTGCAGACGACCGTCGCACAACGCTGCGGCTGGATTCCGCTGTTCGGCTAACGATTATTGGGAAGGAGTTCTCCAGCTATAGCAATCAGTTAGCGGAATGCGCCATATAACCATCGCCGTCGATCTGTGCCTCGGCTGGCCCTGTTCTCCGCAGTCGGTACGACTGGACATGTGCGCTGAAGACTGGAAAATGGGGACGCAACCTCGCCATCCGAGCTCATTCTAGGCATTGGGAGATCAACGCTGAATCTGGAAGACATAGCCGACCATCCGGCCTTGCACCGCTACGTTCAGGAACAGTCGCAGTCCCTGATCCGTATCTACGAGGAAAGCCCGCGGCTGGCTTCCATCTTTGCCACGCAGCAGCGCTGGCTTTTGGGCCATATCGGCCTTGCCATGCACTTCAGGCGCGACCCTAACGACCGCCGCAAGGAACTGACCGTATCGCGTTTCATCGAGGTCGTGCACAAGAACGCGGTGGCCAGCCGCAACACGGCCGACGCCTTCATCAAGGAGATGCTGCACTACAACATCGCCGAGTATGTGGCGGGCGGGGACGGCCGCACGCATCCCCTGCAGCCGACGGCGGCCACCATCGAGCGATTCACCGGCTGGGTGACAGCCCATCTGCGCACGCTCGACCACATCGACGGCGGCGACCGGCTGGCCAGATTCCTGGAGCGGCCCGAGATGCTTGCCACGCTGCAGCCCCTGGTGGCCGACGGCCTGCTTGCGTCCAAGCCGGTGCGCGAACCCAACCAGACCTTTTCCCTGTTTATCTGGCTCAACAATGGCGGCATCGTCATGGACTGGCTGATGTCGGGCATCGACCCTGATCACGCCGGCCTGGAGCGGATTCCGACCAGCGTGGTTTCGATCGGCGACTTCGCCAAATGGCTCAAGCTGTCGCGGACCCATCTCGGCCGCAAACTGCGCACGGCGGAGGAACTCGGCAGCATTGGCTGGCTTGGTCAGCGCGGCCATTCGGTGATGTGGGTATCGCACGGATTCTACGAGGAATACATGACCGTCCAGGCCGCCAAGCTGGCCGTCGTCGACACCGCCTTCAAGGCCTGTTTTCCGCCATCGCAAAGCGACGGCTGAGTCGCGTCGCGCACGAGCGCAATTTCAGGAAAAAGTGTGAAACGATTTTCGGTCCGGAGTTGCGCCAGAACAGGTCGATTGACCGGTTCCGTGTTTGCGTGGCTGCGCGACGCCGAGGACCTCGGCAGCGTCGGCTGGCTCGGCCAGCGCCCAGTCACGAAAAGCCGACGCTGGACAGGCGTCAGAAGCTGTCCAGCGTTACTGCTGCGTTCTCAATCGATGTCGAAGGAGACGCCTTGGGCCAACGGCAGCGCCTTGGAATAGTTCACCGTGTTGGTGGCGCGGCGCATATAGGCCTTCCATGCATCGGAGCCGCTCTCGCGGCCGCCGCCGGTTTCCTTTTCACCGCCGAAAGCGCCGCCGATCTCGGCCCCCGACGTGCCGATATTGACGTTGGCGATGCCGCAATCCGAGCCGTCGACACCGAGGAACCGCTCGGATTCCTGAAGGTCGCGAGTGAAGATCGATGACGACAGGCCGGCGCCAACCGCATTGTGCTCATCGAGCACGGCGTCGAAATCGGAATACTTCATCACATAGAGGATCGGCGCGAAGGTCTCTTCCGTCACGGGTGCAACCTGTTTCGGCATTTCGACCAGCGCCGGATGGACATAATAGGCACCCGGATGGCCATTCTCGACCCGCGTCCCGCCGGTTACCTTGCCGCCATGGGCGGTCGCTTCGCTCAAGGCCTTCTGCATGGCGTCGAACGCGGCCTTGTCGATCAATGGCCCGACCAGCGACGAGGTCTCCAGCGGATTGCCGACGGAGACGCTCTGATAGGCCTTCTTCAGGCGCGGAACCAGGGCGTCGTAGACGCTGTCATGGACGAACAGGCGGCGCAGCGTCGTGCAGCGCTGGCCGGCGGTGCCCATGGCCCCGAAGGCGATGGCGCGCAGCGCCATGTCGAGATCGGCGGTCGGGCACACGATGCCGGCATTGTTGCCACCCAGTTCCAGCACCGCGCGCGCAAAACGCTTGGCCAGGCGCGGACCGACATCCCGGCCCATGCGGGTCGAGCCGGTGGCCGAAACCAGCGGCACCTTGGGATGGTCGACCAGGATCTCGCCGACGGCGCGGTCGCCGATCAGCACCGGCGCCAGGCCTTGCGGTGCGTCCGCGCCGAAGCGCTTGACCGCGCGCTTGAAGATTGCCTCGCAGGCAAGCGCCGTCAGCGGTGTCTTCTCGGAAGGTTTCCATACCACTGCATCGCCGCAGACCAGTGCGAGCGCTGCATTCCACGACCACACGGCGACCGGGAAGTTGAAGGCCGATATGACACCAACGACGCCGAGCGGATGCCAGGTTTCCATCATGCGATGGCCGGGACGCTCGGTGGCGATGGTCAGACCGTACAATTGCCGGGACAGACCGACGGCGAAATCGCAGATGTCGATCATCTCCTGCACTTCGCCGAGCCCTTCTGAGGGGATCTTGCCGACCTCGATCGACACCAGCCGGCCAAGCGCGGCCTTGTGTGCGCGCAGTTCCTCGCCCAGCAGCCGCACCAGTTCGCCGCGCTTGGGACCCGGCACCAGCCGCCAGGACTGGAATGCCTGGTGGGCGGCATCGATCGTCTTCGCCGCATCGGCCGGCGAGATCGTCTTCAGCGCCGCGATCTGCTCACCCGTCACCGGGCTGCGCACGATCAGGTCGCCGCCGTCAAGCGCCTCTTTGGCCACGCCCAGTTTCGCCAGAAGCTCGGCCGTTTCCTTCGCTATCGTCATTTTTTGTCCCTTTCAGATCCCGCCGCTCGTATGGCGGGGTCAACGCCTTGCGCCATGCCTTCCCGGCGCCGTCGCGGCTGGAAGGGGCTATCATGGCGTGCCATTACCTGTTTCAGGGGAAAATCGCCACCCCGGCATGGTCCAAGCCCAAGCTGCACGATTGAGCCAGGCGACTCTTGAGCCGACCGGACAGAGCGCGCTCAGTTTGCCTTTTTCGCCGGCGCGCGCACGGCACCGTCCTTGATCAGACGGTCGATATGCATGCGGATATGGGCTGCTTCCGCCGCCGTGTTGGCGAGCGCAATGGCGCGGTCGAAGGCGATGCGCGCCTCCTCGCCCCGGTCGAGTTGCATCAAGAGCCCGCCCTTGAGACCGAAGAAATGGAAATAGCCAGACAGTCTCTGTTCGAGCGGCTCGATCATCGCCAGCGCCGCTTCCGGTCCGCGCACCTTGGCGACCGCGACCGCACGGTTGAGCGTGATGACCGGCGACGGCTGCATCTGTTCGAGCAGGCCGTAGAGCAGGTCGATCTCCACCCAGTCCGTGTCCTCGGCCTTCTCCGCTCGCGCATGGAGCGCTGCGATAGCCGCCTGCACCTGGTAAGGACCGGGCTTGCGGTGGCGCAGGGCCTTGTCGACCAGCGCCAGCCCTTCGTCGATCATCTTGCGACTCCATAGGCTCCGGTCCTGGTCCTCGAGCAGCACGATCTCGCCATCGCCGTCGAAACGAGCCGGTGCGCGCGCATGCTGCAGCAGAAGCAATGCCGTCAGCCCCATGATCTCCGGCTCGGTCTGGAAAAGTCTGAGCAGCAGCCGGGCCAGCCGGATCGCCTCTTCGCAGAGCGGCGCGCGGGCCGGCGCCTCGCCGCTGTTGGTCGAGTATCCCTCGTTGAAGATCAGGTAGACCATGGACGCGACCGCCGCGAGCCGTTCGGAGCGCTCGACCGCGCCCGGCGTCTCGAACGGCACGCCGGCGTCCGCGATGCGCGCCTTGGCACGGGTGATACGCTGCTCCATGGCGCTCTCGCCGACCAGGAAGGCGCGCGCGATCTGCTTGACGGTGAGGCCGGAGACCACGCGCAGCGCCACTGCGATCTGCTGCGTTGCGGGCAAATCAGGGTGACAGCAGATGAACAGCAGCCGCAGTATGTCGTCGCGGTAATGCGCGCCGTCGAGCCGCTCGGCGATGTCGCTCTCGGCATCTTCCAGATCTGAGATCTGGTCCTCCTCCGGCATCGGCGCCTGCTTGGCGCGCTTGCGCACCGCATCGATGCCGCTGTTGCGGCCGACAAAGATCAGCCAGGCCGCCGGATCGCGCGGCGGTCCGTTTTGCGGCCAGTTCTTGATTGCCCTGAGGCAGGCGTCCTGGAAAGCTTCCTCCGCAGTGTCAAGATCGCGAAAATAGCGCAGCAGCGCGCCCATCGCCTGCGGGCGGGCAGCGCTGATCGCGGAGCTTATCCAGGCGAGTTCAGTCATGCTGGAATCCTGGTCGGAAGGAACACCGATACCGGCCGGATCTCATAGGAACCGCCGCTCGGGTTGACCTCGGAAAGCTCGCGGGCGAATTCGACGGCCTCGTCGAGATCGGCGCAATCGAGCGTGTAGAAGCCGAGGAACTGTTCCTTGGTTTCGGCGAACGGCCCGTCGATGACCAGCGATTCGCCTTTCACTTTTCGCAGCGTCGTTGCCGCTGTTGTCGGCAAAAGCCGCGCCACGGGCCCAAGCCGGCCGGCGTTGGCATACTTCTCCTGAACGCCGAGGAGGTCGGCCATGACCTTGTCGTCCTGTTCCTTGCTCCAGGAGCAGACGACATCTTCGGAGGCGTAGCAGAGGATGGCGTAAAGCATGATCGGTCCTTTTCTGTATCAAAGGACGAAACAGTATGACCGATCCCGACACGGCGTCGATAAAAAAATCCGGCAGCCGTGGATTTGGTGTTCGTCCGTCGCCCGAGTTAGCTTTCGTGTGTTTTTAGCCATCTCAGCACGAGCGCTTCCTCCTCATCGAGACCGTTTATGGACCGCTTGCGCTTGTTGGCTTCCGCCATTTCGGCAAGCAGCCGTCCCTGCGACCAGGCCTCGAAAACCTGCGGGTGGATATAGCATTTGCGGCAGACCGCACGCGTATTGCCCAGCCGTGCGGCCACCTTGTCGATGACGTCGTTCATGACCCGCTTTTGCCGTGCTTGGCTTTCAGGCAGTTCGGTCTGCGCAAACAGCGACGCGGCGTGGATGGTGCCGCCCCATGTGCGAAAATGCTTCGAACTGAACGCGTCGCCGGCGGCGTCCCGGATGTAGCGGTTGACGTCGTCGGAGCGGACCGGGCGTCTATCGTCTCCCTCGTCGAGATACTGGAACAGTTTCTGGCCCGGCAGGTCCTGCGCGCTCCGAACGATCCCGGCGATGCGGCGGTCGATCAGCTTCAATCTCCATTCCTTGCCGGACTTGCCCTTGAAGGCGAAGCGCAGGCTCGACCCCTTGATGTCGACATGCCGGTCCCGCAATGTCGTCAGGCCGAAGCTCTTGTTGTCGCGTGCATAGGCCGCGTTGCCGACGCGGATCATCGTGTTGTCGAGCAGCCAGACCACTGCGGCGACCACGCGTTCGAGCGGGAGGCCGTGACGGCGCAAATCGCTGTCGATTCTGCGCCGAAGGTCCGGCAGGCTTTCGGCGAAAGCGACGAGGCTCGAATATTTGGCACCGTCGCGCTCCTCGGCCCATTGTGGATGATAGCGATACTGCTTGCGCCCCCGCTGATCCCTCCCGGTCGCCTGGATATGTCCATTCGGATCGGGCGAAATCCAGACATCGGTCCAGGCCGGCGGGATGACGATCGCCGCGATGCGCGCCCTGGCGGCATCGGAGACCGCTTTCCCGCCCGGTCCCTTGTAGGCAAATCCCTTGCCAGCCTTCAGCCGGCGGATACCGGGCTCGGCATCGCTGACATAGGTCAGCGCGGTATCCCTGGCGGGAACCTGTGCTCCATTCTTGGGTATGCTATCCCCATCGGCCAATCGGCTATGCGACGATCCGGTTCTCTGCAGCATGTAAGCTCCACACGAAATACGCGTAGATAAGCTGCGGGCTGACGGCTGGTTCCACACCCGTCTGGAAAGCAGGCTATCCCGCTCGCGTCGGCAAGGCCTACAATGCGCTTCGCATCTGAGTGATCGGAAAGGACAGCCGGCGACGCGCCGCGAGCTTGAATTTGTAGCGCAGGCAGCGCCAAGCTTCCGAGCGCCGCTTCGGCGCCGCCGAGGCTATTGCGAGAAAGCGCGCCGCCATGTTCAGGTCGCCCCGTGCATAATGGACACGAGCGATCTTGAGCGCGACAAGGCCCTCCCTGGTCTTGAGCGCCGAGAGCGGGATGTCGCAGTCGGCCAGGGTGCGCAGTTGCCGGCGCCACTCCAGGAAGCGCCGCACCGGGTTGATCGCGAAACGATCGTCGGATCGTTCCGGCGAGACCTCATAGATCATGACGGGCTGCTGAATCATTGCCAGCGATGCTTTGCTCATCAGCCGCGCCCAGAACAGCGTGTCCTCGTCATAGGCCAGCCCGACTGGAAACCGCGTCTCCCCGATCAGGTGCCGGGATGCCAGCACACTGCCCACAGCGACCGAACGTATATCGCCCTTCACATAGGCCGAAGCGTTTGCCAGGCACGCAGCCTGATAGCCGTTCGGCACCTTGATCTGCCGGTCCTGGCCACTCACCCGTCGCCGGTAGGCGCCAACGATCATGTCGGCTTTCGGCTGGGTCTCCGCCTGCCGCAGCAACGCGCCCAACCCGCCCCGAAGATGCAGGTCGTCGGCGTCGATCAGATACACCCAAGGATGGCGTGCTTCCGCCAGCGCCACGTTACGGGCACCGCCGGCATCGCGGCAACTGGCTGCCAACACGCGCAACGGGAGCAAAAGTCGAGCGGCCGCCTGCTGCGCATCGGCGACAGTATCATCAGTGGATCCATCGTCCACCAGAAGGACCTCGCCGATGACCTCGGCTTCGCCGCGGAGTGACGCCAACGTCGTCGCGATAGTTGCTGCCGCATTGTGCGCGGGAATAATTACGCTAACCGTTTTCAAATTACACAGCACCCGCCCCGTGCGCTTTAAGAATACACCTATTGTCTCCTTCAACAAAACGAAGACAGAGTAGCTGCCACGTTCAGGTTTGAGAAGACGTTTTGTCTATCCATGCCGGGCAAAAGTAGGCATGTCCCCGTTTTCACGCCTTTTCGAGCACCACCGGGATGACGTCGACAGCCTGCTCCCCGACCTGTCCGCCGGTCGTCTTCAACACACCGACGATGGGCGCCACATCCGAATAGTCGCGCCCGTAACCGACGGTGATATGGTCGTTGGAGGCCCGCATGCCGTTGGTCGGGTCGAACTCCTGCCAGCCGGCATCGCGTCCACACCAGACCTTGACCCAGGCATGCATGGCATCCGCACCTTCCAGCCGGGGCTTGCCCTTGGGCGGAATGGTGCGCAGGAAGCCGCTGACATAGCCGGCCGGAATGCCGAGACCGCGTAGCCCGGCGATCATGATGTGGGAGAAATCCTGGCAGACGCCCCGCTTCAGCCGGAAGGCATCGCTGGCCCGGGTTCGCACCGTGGTCGCTTCGCCATCATAGGTGAAATCATGGTGGATGCGCTTGCAGAGGCTCATCGCCGTGCCTGCGGTCGAGCCACCGATGCTGTCTTGCGCATAGGCGGTGATCGCCGCATCCATTCCGGCATGACCGCTTGCCACCAAGAAGTGATGCGGCGATGCCGGTGCCAGCGACCGCACGGCGGCCAGTTCCTGCCTGAGCCGGCCAATATCGGGCGACACGTCGAGCCCAGGCTCTGGCCGCGACACCGATACGCGCGCGCTCATCCTTATGTCGAGCGCTTCATGCGCGTCGCGAAACGCGATCGAGGTGACGTTGTTGCGGAAAAAATCGGTGAAGTCGGATCGTTCATTGGGCGCCGGCTCAAAGGAAAGCGAAGCGGCGATGACACGCTGCACGTCGCCAATGGTCGGCGGCAGCACCCGCACCTGATGCCGGCCACCGCCGGCAGCGGCGGCGTAGTCGTAATGGAGCAGAAGCCGGATGTCGTACAGCATGGCCATTGCTTTCTAGCCGAAATAGGCTCTGGCGAGGCTGTTGTAGAGGCCGCCGATTTCGCTGGCGAGTTCGTTCAACGCCTTCGTCGTCATGTCAGCCGGCTCCTTGATGGCGATGGCGGTGTTGAGCTGCAGGATCTCCTTGGCCGCCGCCGACATGTGCCCCTCGCCGCCGGTCGCCGGCAACAGTCCTATCTCGGCTTTCAGCCGTTCCAATTGGAACAGGATGGAGCGTGGATTGAGCGGATCGAGCGCCAGGAGATCGATCACCGTGCGCCGGCCGGCCTGCACCGGATATTGCCGGCGATGGGTCATGACGCTGTCGCCGATCTCCAGCATCATGTCCAGCGCGCCATCCGGCGCCGTGCCACCGGTCAGTCGGGCCAGCGTTCTGGCGATCTGGATGCCGCGCTCCAGCCGCCGGCCGATCTCGAGGAAGCGCCAGCCGGCGAAACGGTACATGTTCTCATGCAGCAGGCCCGAGAATCCCGCAAGCTTGCGCAGAATGACGGTCATGGCCCGCGTCGCGTCGTCGCCGGGCGCCACGGTGGTGGCGAACCGATGGATCGTCTTCGACAGATCCTTGAGCGCCAGCCAGCCATCCGGCGAGAAACGATCGCGGATCTGGCCGGCGCTGTAGACGGCGCTGTCGAGCATGCCGATCAATCCCGATGGGATCGCCGTTTCGACATCGATGCCGAGCGGTTCGAGATAGTCCCTGATATCTGCCAGCAGAGGCATGTCGGGATCGGATGTTTCGGCGAGCCGCACATGATAGGCGCGCAGGATGCGCACGGTGTCTTCCGAGCGTTCGATGTAGCGGCCAAGCCAGGTCAGGTTTTCCGCCGCGCGGCTGGGCAGGCTACCCGGCTTGGTGCGGTTGAAGCTGTCGCCCTCCTGCGGCAGCAGCGTCTCGCGCTCGACCGGCCTGTCGCTGACCACCCAGACATCAGCCGCCTGGCCGCCGCGCTGCATGGCCATCGCCGTCGGGTCGAGCGACATGCCGACTCGGGCGAAACCGCCCGGCATCACAGTCCATCCCTCGAGCGTGCGCGCCAGATAGACGCGCAAGCTTGCCGGCCGCGGTTCCAGCCAGCCTCCGACATAGACGGGTGTCGTCGAAAGTGTCACCGCTTCCTGGCCGACGAAGGCCTCGCCATCGCGTTCGATGCGCGCCACCAGCTCCGCCCGTTCCCCGGCCGATAGCGCCGAGCCGAGCTTTGTCTGTCCGTCATCCTCGAAGGCAAGTCTTGTCGACAGCGCCGGGCCGACCACCATCCGGTCGATATTGGCGAGCACATGGGCGCGCTCCGTCTCCTGCCCGCACCACCATGTCGCCACACTGGGCAAAAGCAGCTCCTCGCCCCACAATTCACGCGCGATCTTAGGCAGGAAGGCAAGCAGCGCACGCGTCTCCATCAGGCCGGAGCCAAGCGCATTGACGGTGGACACCGTTCCTTGCCGGATCGCTTCGACCAGGCCCGGCGTGCCGATCTGCGAATCCGCGCGCAGTTCGAGCGGATCGGCGAAGGCGGCGTCGAGCCGCCGCCACAGCACGCTGATCGGCATCAGGCCCGACACGGTGCGCACCATCAGCCTGCCGCCGGAAACGGTCAGATCCTCGCCTTCGAGCAGCATGATGCCGAGGTAGCGGGCGATATAGGCGTGTTCATAGTAGGTTTCGTTGAGCGGTCCCGGCGTCAAGATGGCGACGCGGCCGTCGCTCTCCTTTGCCATGCCGATCAGCGCATCGCGGAAGCGACGGAAGAAGCCGGCGAGCCGGTGCACATGCATCTCGCCATAGATGTCGGACAAAGCGCGCGTGGTGGCGACACGGTTCTCCAGCGCGAAACCGGCGCCCGAAGGCGCTTGGGTGCGGTCGCCCAACACCCACCAGCGGCCATCCGGGCCTCGGCCGAGTTCGAAGGCGCAGAAATGCAGGAAATGCCCTCCGGCCGGCCTGGTGCCGACCACGGGCCGCAAATATTCGGGGCTCGCCGCGATCAGCCCTGCCGGCAGGATGCCTTTTTCGACCAGCCGGTTCTGCCCATGGATATCGGCGACAATTTCCTCGAACAGGTCGGCGCGCTGCACCAGGCCGGCGCTGATCGTCTGCCACTCGCTGTCCTCGATGAGCACAGGGATGTGCGCCAGCGGCCATTCGCGCTCGTTGGCGCCCGCCTTGTCGTAGACGCGGTAGTAGACACCGGCATCGCGCAGATACTGGTCGGCGCGGGCGAAACGCTGGCCGAGCTTTTCGGCCCCGAGTTCGTCCAGCGCCTCGACAAAATGCTTCCAGACCGGGCGGGGATTGCCCGACGCGTCGACCATCTCGTCGACGACGCCGTCGATCGGCTGGTAGCGCTCCAGCAGGCTATGGGCCTGCGGCTTGCCGCGTACCCTTTTGTGATTCCCCTTTGCCATGTCAGATCACAGTCTTGGTGGACGCCTGAGGTCAAGGGTCATCGGGAAATCTTCCCCCGGCTGTTCCTCGCGCAACACATAGCCGGACGGGGTATGGCCGCGCGGTTCGAAGCGGGCGAGCCGCCGTGCCTCGGCCTCGTTGCCGTTGACCGGGAAGGTGTCGTAGCTGCGCCCACCGGGATGCGCGACATGGTAGACGCAGCCACCTACTGCCCGGTCGGACCAGCGGTCGTAGATGTCGAACACCAGCGGCGTGTTGACCGGAAGGGCCGGATGCAGGCCCGAGGCCGGCTGCCAGGCCTTGAAGCGCACGCCCGCCACCGCGACCTCCCGGTTGTCGGTCACCTTCATCGGCACGATGCGGCCGTTGCAGACGATCGCATGGCGCTCCGGATTGAGGCCTTCGGTCCTGACCTGCAGCCGTTCGACCGAGGAATCGACGAAACGCACGGTGCCGCCGATCGCGCCTTGCTCGCCCATCACATGCCATGGTTCCAGTGCCTGCCTGAGCTCCAGCTTGATGCCGGCATGCTGGACTTGGCCGCAGAAGGGAAAGCGGAATTCGAGCTGGGCGTCGAACCATTCGGGCCGGAACTCGAAACCATTGAGCTTGAGGTCGTCGAGCACATCGAGAAAGTCAGCCCAGACATAGTACGGCAGCATGAAGCGGTCATGCAGCGAGGTGCCCCAGCGCGCGAAGCGTCCGTCGAGCGGGTTCTTCCAGGCGCGTGCGATGATGGCCCGCACCAGCAATTGCTGCGCGAGAGACATGCGCGCATTGGGTGGCATCTCGAATCCACGGAATTCGACAAGGCCAAGCCGGCCGGTTGGACCATCCGGGGAAAACAGCTTGTCGATGCAGATTTCCGAGCGATGCGTATTGCCGGTGACATCGGTCAACAGATTGCGAAACAGGCGGTCGACCAGCCACGGCAAGGGTGCGGCCCCTTGGTCGGGATGCGGCACCTGCGCCATCGCGATCTCGAGCTCGTAGAGCGAATCGTGCCGCGCCTCGTCGAAGCGCGGTGCCTGGCTGGTCGGACCGATGAACAGGCCGGAGAACAAGTAGGACAGCGAGGGACGCCGCTGCCATTGCAGCACCAGGCTTTTCAACAGATCGGGCCGGCGCAGGAACGGGCTGTCATTAGGTGTGGCGCCGCCGACCACGACATGGTTGCCGCCGCCGGTACCGGTGTGGCGGCCGTCGATCATGAACTTGTCGGCGCCAAGCCGCGTCTGCCGCGCCTCGTCATAGATCGCCGTCGTCGTCGCCACGCAATCCTGCCAATTCGAGGCGGGATGGATGTTGACCTCGATTACGCCGGGATCGGGTGCCACGCGGATGACGTTGAGGCGAGGATCCTGCGGCGGGCCGTAGCCCTCGATATGCACGGGAAGGCCAATCGCCTTTGCCGCGTTCTCGGCAGCGGCGACGAGTTCGAGATAGTCTTCCAGCGCCTCGACCGGCGGCATGAAAACGCACAGCCTTCCGTCACGCGGTTCGACCGAAAGCGCCGTGCGCACCGCGCCGCCGATCTCGGTGATCTCCTGCTCGACCCGCTCCTGCTGGCCGGTCGCCGCCGTGAACGACACGGCCTGCTGGCGACGGGCCATTTCGTCGGCACCTTCCAGTTCGGCTGGCGCGGCCGTCGGCAAGATCGCTTCCCGCACGGGCAGCGGGCCACGTGGCAGCGACGGATCGACAGGCACGATGTAGGGGAACTGCGCCGGCGGCACGTAGGGCAGCGTGCCCAGCGGCAGACGATAGCCGACCGGGGAATCGCCCGGCACCAGGAACAGCCGGCCGCGCCGCGTCTTCCATTTTTCCGAGCGCCAGCGCGGATCGGACGCCTGGCTGTTCCAGCGCTGCACCGGCAGCACATAGCCGGACGGCTTGGTCAGCCCGCGCTCGAACACTTTCGCCATGCGGCTGCGTTCTTCCGGATCTTCCAGCTTGGAGTTGGACGGGTCGACATTCTCGGGCAGCTTGCCTTCCTTGAGCAGCCATTCGGCTGGGTCCTCATAGGCTTCGCTGACCATGGATGTGTCGATGCCCAGTTCGCCGGCGATCGCCGTCAGCAGGCTTTCGGCCTGTTTCGGCCCGACATCAGCCGAGCTTTTCTCCCGCGCGATCAGCGACGGGTCGCTCCACACCGGCTCGCCGTCGGCGCGCCAAAAGAGCGAGAAGGTCCAGCGCGGCAGGCTTTCACCGGGATACCATTTGCCCTGGCCGTAGTGCAGAAAGCCGCCGGGCGCGAAACGCTCGCGCAGGCGGCGGATCAGCGCGTCGGCCTTTTCACGCTTGGTCGGGCCGACGGCGGCGGTGTTCCACTCGGCGGCCTCGAAATCGTCGATCGATACGAAGGTCGGCTCGCCGCCCATGGTCAACCGCACATCCCCGGCCGCGAGCGCGGCATCGACCTTGTTGCCGAGTGCGTCGAGCGCCTGCCAGCTTTCATCCGAGAACGGCTTGGTGATGCGCGGATGCTCGGCGATGCGGTCGACCCGCATCGCGAAGCCGAACTCGACATTGGCAAAGCTCGCCATGCCCGAAATGGGTGCCGCATTGCGGAAATGCGGCGTGGCGGCCAGCGGAACATGGCTCTCGCCGGTGAGCAGACCGGAGGTCGGGTCGAAACCGATCCAGCCGGCACCGGGAAGATAGACCTCGCACCAGGCATGCAGGTCGGTGAAATCGACCGATGTGCCGGCCGGCCCATCGAGCGCGACAAGGTCGGGCTTGAGCTGGATCAGATAGCCCGAGACGAAGCGCGCGGCGATGCCGAGATTGCGCAGGATCTGCACCAGCAGCCAGCTCGAATCCCGGCAGGAGCCCTTGGCCGCCGCCAGCGTTTCCTCCGGTGAGAAGACGCCGGTCTCCATGCGCACGATATAGGCGATCTCGCGCTGCAGACGCGCATTGAGGTCGACGAGGAAATTGACCGTGTTGGGCGCGCTGCGATCGACGGATTCCAGGAAAGCCGAGAGAAGCGGCCCCGCCGGCTCCGGTGTCCGGTAGATGGCGAGATCATCCCTGATTTCTTCGGGATAATCGAACGGGAACGCCTCGGCCGACGGCTCGACGAAGAAGTCGAACGGATTGTAGACGGTCATATCGGCGACGAGGTCGACCTCGATCTTCAGTTCCGTCACCGGCTCGGGAAAGACGAAACGGGCGAGGAAATTGCCGTAGGGGTCCTGCTGCAGATTGACGAAGTGGTTCGCCGGCTCGACCTTCAGCGAATGGCTCAACACCTTGGTGCGGGAATGCGGTGCGGGCTGAAGCCTGATCACCTGGGGACCCAGAATCACCGGCCGGTCGTATTTGTAGTGGGTCAGGTGGTAGACGGCTGCCAGAATTGCCATGGGGCCCCATAGATCGGCGTTTAGCTTGCCGAACCCTGACACATCTGGCCGCCATTCTCCAAGCGGATGTTGCGGTGCACCTAAATTAAAGAACCCGTTGCCGGCTTAAAGTCGCTCAAAAGAACGCCTGTATCCCCGTCTGCGCCCTTCCCAGGATCAGCGCGTGCACGTCATGCGTGCCCTCATAGGTGTTGACGGTCTCCAGATTCTGCGCGTGGCGCATGACGTGGTAGCCGATCTGGATGCCGTTGCCGCCATGCATGTCGCGGGCCTGGCGGGCGATGTCGAGCGCTTTGCCGCAATTGTTGCGCTTGACGATCGAGATCATTTCCGGCGCCATCTTGCCCTCGTCGAGCAGGCGCCCGACGCGCAACGAAGCCTGCAGCCCCAAAGCGATCTCCGTCTGCATGTCGGCGAGCTTCTTCTGGTAAAGCTGGGTGCCGGCCAACGGCTTGCCGAACTGCTTGCGGTCGAGGCCATACTGCCGAGCGCGATGCCAGCAATCTTCCGCCGCACCCATCGAGCCCCAGGAGATGCCGTAGCGGGCCCGGTTGAGGCAACCGAACGGTCCACCGAGGCCCTTGGCGTTGGGCAGCAATGCGTCCTCGCCGACTTCGACGCCTTCCATCACCACTTCACCGGTGATCGACGCCCGCAGCGACAGCTTGCCGCCGATCTTCGGCGCCGACAGCCCCTTCATGCCTTTCTCCAGCACGAAACCGCGGATCTCGTCCTTGCCGTTCTCGCCCTTCAACTTCGCCCAGACGACGAATATGTCGGCGACCGGGGCGTTGGAAATCCACATCTTGGAGCCGGTCAGCTTGTAGCCGCTGGCGGTCTTTTCCGCGCGCGTCTTCATGCCGCCGGGGTCGGAGCCGGCATCCGGCTCGGTCAGACCGAAACAGCCGATCCATTCGCCGCTGGCGAGCTTCGGCAGGTACTTCTTGCGCTGCTCATCCGAGCCATAGGCATGGATCGGATACATCACCAGCGATGACTGCACCGACATCATCGAGCGATAGCCGGAATCGACGCGTTCGACTTCCCGCGCCACCAGCCCGTAGGTGACATAGTTGGCGCCGAGGCCACCGAACTCCTCCGGAATGTTGATGCCGAGCAGGCCGGCCTCGCCCATCTCGCGGAAGATCGCAGTGTCGAAAGTCTCGTTGAGATAGGCCTCCTCGATGCGCGGCGCGAGCTTGTCGGCGGCAAAGGCCGCCGCGCCGTCGCGCACCATGCGCTCGTCTTCCGAAAGCTGGTCCTCGATCAGGAACGGGTCTTCCCAGACGAATGCATTCTTGTCGGCGGCCATGGCTTGATCCTCACAAGGGTGAAGCCCGGCTTATCGGCCCGTGGCCTGAAAAAATCAAACGAAATTGCTTCACGGATCAATGAGCGTTAGGAATGGATCATGAGTGTTCAGCGCCGACTTTTGCCCAACATCAGCGCCCTCGCTGCCTTCGAGGCGGTGGCCCGGCTTGGGTCCTTCACCGCCGCCGCGCAGGAGCTTGACTTGACCCAGGGCGCTGTCAGCCGGCAGATCAGGCTATTGGAGGATCAGTTCGGCCGCCGATTGTTCGAGCGCGACAGCCGCAACGTCCGCCTGTCGACGGCAGGCGAAATCTATGCCGAGGCGGTACGCTCGGCACTTGGCCAATTGCGCGACGCAGCGCTCGGATTGATGAGCAATCGACATAGCGGTATCCTGAACCTGGCCATTTTGCCGACCTTCGGCACGCGCTGGCTGATGCCGATGATCCCCAATTTCGTCGAAAGCAATCCCGACATCACCATCAACTTCGTAACCCGCGTCGGCCGCTTCGACTTCGCCAGGGAGAGGCTGGACGCGGCCATCCACTACGGCTTGCCGGACTGGCCGGAAGCCCACTCGACGCTTCTGGTGCGCGAAACCGTGGCGCCGGTGGTGTCGCCGGAATTCCTCGCCGGCCGCGCCATCGCCACGCCGGCCGACATCGGTCTTTTGCCGCTGCTGCACATGACGACCCGCCCCGGCGCATGGACGGAATGGTTCGAAAATCAGGGGCTGAACGCGCCGACCGGACCAGGCATGCAGTTCGAACAGTTCGGCACGGCCGCCCAGGCCTGCATGGCGGGGCTCGGCGTGGCGCTGTTGCCGCTGCTCCTCATCGAGGGTGAATTACAGCGCGGCCAGCTTGTGCCAGCGCCCGGCCAGCCGATGCAAAGCCGCAGCGCCTATTACCTCGTCGTTCCCCACGACAAGCGCGGCTATCCGCCGGTTGCCAGTTTTCGAGACTGGCTGCTGGGGCAACTTGAGAAGGAGCCGGCCGTTCTGGCATGGTAGCTACTTCCGCTTCAGCGCATCCGCCAGCGCCGCGCCGAACGCACCTTGCTGTGCCGGCCGCTCCGGCTGGCGGTGCGGCGCCGGCGAGCGTGGCGCCGGCCGGCCGCCGCCATTGTCGCGCGGTCCGCCCTTCGATGCGCCGCCCTCGCCGGCATCCTTGCGCATGGAGAGTGCGATGCGCTTGCGCTTGATGTCTACATCGACGACGCGCACCTTCACCACGTCGCCGGCCTTGACCACCTCATGCGCGTCCTTGATGAAACGGTCGGCCAGTTGCGAGACATGCACCAGCCCGTCCTGGTGCACGCCGATATCGACGAACGCGCCAAACGCCGCGACGTTGGTGACGGTGCCTTCCAGCAGCATGCCGGGCTTCAGATCCTTGATGTCGTCGATGCCGTCGGCGAAGGTCGCCGTCTTGAAGCCGGGGCGCGGGTCGCGGCCTGGCTTTTCCAGCTCGGCAAGAATGTCGCGCACCGTCGGCAGGCCGAAACGCTCGTCGACGAAGACGCGCGGGTCGAGCGCCTTCAGCGCGGCACTGTCGCCCATCAGCGCGCGGACATCGCGGCCGCATGCGGCGACGATCTTCTTGGCCACGCCATAGGCTTCCGGATGCACCGACGAGGCATCGAGCGGCTCGCTGCCATTGGCAATGCGCAGGAATCCGGCGGACTGTTCGAACGCACGCGGCCCAAGCCGTGCCACCTTCAGCAGATCCTTGCGGCTGGCGAACGGGCCGGTCGCATCGCGATGCGCGACGATGGCTTCGGCGAGCGACGCGCCGAGGCCCGAAACGCGCGCCAGCAAGGGCGCCGAGGCGGTGTTGAGATCGACGCCGACCGCGTTGACGGCGTCCTCGACGACAGCCTCCAGCGAGCGGCCGAGCCGGTACTGGTCGACATCGTGCTGGTACTGGCCGACACCGATCGACTTCGGCTCGATCTTGACCAGTTCGGCCAGCGGATCCTGCAGCCGCCGCGCGATCGACACCGCGCCGCGCAGCGACACGTCGAGGCCGGGAAACTCGGCCGCCGCCGTCGCCGACGCCGAATAGACCGAGGCACCCGCCTCGCTGACGATCACCTTGAGCGGCTTCGGGCCTGCCCCCGCGGGCATGTCCGACAGCATGTCGGCCACCAGCTTCTCCGTTTCGCGGCTGCCGGTGCCGTTGCCGATCGAGATCAGCTCGACCTTATGCTGGCGGATCAGCGCGGCAAGCTCGGCCTGCGTGCCGCGCACATCGTTGCGCGGCGGAAACGGATAGACCGTCGTCGTTGCCACCAGCTTGCCGGTGCCGTCGACCACCGCGACCTTGACGCCGGTTCGGATGCCTGGATCGAGGCCCATCGTCGGCCGCGAGCCGGCGGGAGCCGCGAGCAGCAAATCCTTCAGGTTGCGGGCGAAGACATGGATCGCCTCTTCCTCGGCCCGCTCGCGCAGGTCGCGCATCAGATCGAGCGTCAGGTGCAGGGAAAGCTTGATCCGCCAGGTCCAGCCGGCGACCTCCATCAGCCAGCGGTCGCCCGGCAGGCTGCCGCCGATGGCGTAAGCGTTGGCGATCATCCGCTCGACCGGCTTCACCGGCGAGGTGTCATCCGCGTCGACCTCGATATCGAGCGACAGCACCTCCTCGTTGCGTCCGCGCAGCATGGCCAGCGCGCGGTGGCTTGGCGCCGTGGACCAACGCTCGACATGATCGAAGTAGTCCGAGAATTTCGCGCCGGCCTCCTGCTTGCCGTCGACCACCCTGGCGCGCAGGAAGGCGCGCTCCTTCATGTAGCTGCGCAGCTTACCGACCAGATCGGCATTTTCGGCGAACTGCTCCGACAGGATATCGCGCACGCCTTCGAGCGCGGCCTTGGTGTCGGCCACCTCTTCGGTGACATAGGCGAGCGCGACTTCCGCCGGCACCAACGAACGGTTGTTGAGAATGGCTTCGGCCAGCGGCCCCAGCCCGCGCTCCCTGGCGATCTCGGCCTTGGTGCGGCGCTTCGGCTTGTACGGCAGGTATATGTCTTCAAGCTCCGCCTTGGTGGCCGCCGCCCCGATCTTGGCTTCCAGGTCTGGCGTCAGCTTGCCCTGCTCGCGGATCGAGCCCAGGATGGTGTCGCGGCGGGCGTCGAGCTCGCGCAGATAAACAAGACGCTCGGCAAGGTCGCGCAGCTGCGTATCGTCCAGCCCGCCTGTCACCTCCTTGCGGTAGCGTGCCACGAACGGCACGGTCGCCCCTTCATCGAGCAGTCCGATCGCCGCGGCCGCCTGTTCGGGCCGCGCCTTGATTTCGGCTGCGATGATGGCTGCGATGCGCTTGATGTCGGATGCCATGTCGTTCCCACTCTCGTCGAAAAGAGCGGCGACCATAGGCGCACACGTTCAGTCCGCCAACCGCGACGTTTTCAACGGCGGCGGAGGTCCACAGGAAAGCGCGGACGATTGGATCGTCCGGGCTGGTCAGACCATCCGGCTCAGCGCCTCGAAAAACGCGACGATCTCGATATCGAGCGGATCGTCGACCGGCTCCGGCTGCGACGACATCTTGGCGATCACCACTTCGGTCCTGGGATCGACGTAAAGCCACTGGCCATGGATGCCGATGCCGCAATAGGCGCCATTTTCGAAGCCGGTCTGATACCATTTGTTGCGGTAGCGGCCTTTCGGGAACAGCGGCAGCATGGCACCGCGCTGCCAAGCCTCGGAATTGCCGCCAGTGCTGGTGGTGTCGCGCACCCAGGCCTCGGGAACGATGCGGCGGCCATTGGCCGTGCCGCCCTGCCGCATCATGTCGCCGATGCGCGCCAGGTCACGCGGCGTCACCGAAATGCCGCCGGCGGTGCGTGCCGTGCCTTCCATGTCGACGCCGACGGAGGCCTCGCTGACGGCGCCAAGCGGCAGCCACAGTTTTTCGCGCATCAAGTCGCAGAAGCGCTGCCCTGACGCGCGTTCCAAGAGAAGGCCGAGCAGGTCGGAATTGGGCGAGCGGTAGCGGAAGGTCTGGCCATGCGGCTCGGCAAGCCGCTGCAGGGTCAGGATGAATTCGCGCAGGCTTTCGGTGCCGCCGCCGGGATTCCACAGCGTCGCGCGGCGATAGCGGGCGAAGGCGCTTTCCGGATCGAGATAGGCCTCCTCGAAATCGAGGCTGACGCTCATGTCGAGCATATGCCGGACGCTCGCATCGCCATAGGCTGAGTCGGCGGCTTCGGGGATGTATTGCGTCACCGGCGCCTTGGGGTCGAACACCCGCTCGCCTTCCAGTATGCCGGCGATGATCGCGGTCACCGACTTGCTGATCGAGAAGATGATGTGGCGCGCGCCGAAATCCATATGCGGCGCGAACCAGTCGCCAACGATCTTGCCGCCCTTCATCACCGTCAGCGCGTCGGTGCTGGAGCGCAGGAGGAATTCAGCCATCGTCTCCGGTGCGCTCGCGACCGTGACCTTCTCGCCGAGCAAGCCACTGAGGTCTCGCATCGGTGCCTCGACACCGGCCGGCGCCGTCACGCGGGCGGTTGGCACCAGTTCGCCGAGATTCTGGAACGACCACCGGTTGAACGGGCCCGTGCGCCAGTTGCCGAGCAGCACCTCGTTACGGCGGAATCCGTATCGTGTCTCGAACGCGGTCTTGCCGGTCATGGCGTTTCCTTCCAGTCTTTTTCTTCTTGAGGTTTAGGCGAGCGCCGCAGCGATGCCGTGCACGGCCTTCAGCGTTGCCACGGAATAGGCCATGTTGCTGAAATCCGGGTAGGTCGACAGCTTCACCACCACCATTCCTGTGTTCCAGTCGATGTGGATCAACTGTCCGAACACGCCACGGCACATCAGTGCCCGCGAACTGGAATTCTCGATCCAGAACTGGTTGCGATAGCTGCCATCGGGCAGGCTGGCGGAGAAATCCGGACCATGCTTGCCAGTGCGCGTCGCCTCGATCCAGTCGGCCGGCACGATGCCACCGCCATCGTCGAGGATCAGCTGGCCAAAGCGGGCGTAGTCGCGCAGCGTCGCGTTGAAGCCGCCATCGGCCAGCGCATAGCCAGCGCTGTCCACGGTGATGCAGGCGCTTTCATCCGCGCCGAGCTTTTGCCAGAGCTCCTCGGAAACCAGCTGCGCCAGCCGCTTGCCGGTCACCCGTTCCATGATGAAGGCGAGCACGTCCGTCTCGATCGAGCGATATTCAAACCGAGCGCCGTGCGGGCGCACGGTCTCTTTCAAGCCCAGGATCAGCTCGAACATGTGAGAGGGCCAGCGGAAAGCCGGATCGCTGCCCGGTGGCACCGGCTTCCAGCCGGTGGCGACATCGACCTGGCCGATGTCGGAATAGCGGTCGGTGTATTCCTCGGAGAACCGCACGCCGGTGGTCATATCAAGCACATGCTGGACGCTGGCGCCGGCCCAGCCGGTGGCGCCGAGTTCCGGCAAATAATCGGTGACCGGCCTGGCCGGATCGATCAGGCCGCGCCCGGCTAATATGCCGAACACCGTGCCGGTGACGGACTTCGCCATCGACTGCGACAGATGCAGCGTGCGCTCGTCCATGCCATTGAAATAGCGCTCATAGGCTATCCTGCCGTCCTTGAGCACCAGGAAGCCGTCCGTATAGGTCTCGTCGAGCAAGCCGGCGAGTGTCGAAGGCCTGCCCTCGCTGTCCTCGACAGCCAGCCCGTCGAGATCGACCTCGGCGCGTTCGAGGCGGCGGCGGTGACCAGTGCCGCGCCAGACTTCGGCGGTCGGCAGAATTTCCCTGATGTGCTGGAAAGCCCAGCGGTTCCAGGGCGGCCTGTCCCAGTCCAGCTTTGGCGGCACCATGGCGGGCGGCGAGCCCTGCATGATTGGCGGCCGCGGATCGCTGTTGCGATAGGAGTCCATGAAAGGCCGTTCCCGGAAAAGAAAAGACCCGGCGGCGGGTGCCGCCGGGTCCCTTGTGTCTTTGACTACTTCTGCAGTTCGGTCCAGATCTTGGTGTAGATGTCCTGGATTTCCGGGGCGCACATTTTCTGGAATTCGCCTTGTGGCTTCGCGGCGGCCGGAATCACGACTTCCGGCGCGTCCTTCATGTCCGCCGGCATATACTTGTCCGAGCCGGTGATGGCGTTGGCGTAACGGTGGAAGGCAGAGAGGCCCGCCGCGTTTTCCGGATCCATGATGAAGTTCTGGAACAGCTTGGCGTTCTCGACGTTCTTGGCTTCCTTGAGAACGACAACGTTATCGCTCCACAGGCCGTAGCCTTCCTTCGGATAATTGTAGTGGATGGCCGGATTGGCCAGGCGTTGACGCAGAGCCGACCCGTTCCAGTCGCTGGTTGCCTTGAAGTCGCCGGCGCCCATCTTTTCGATGGTGTTGTATTCCATGGCGATCCAGTTCGGCTTGGCCGCGACAAGCGTATCGCGCACCTTCTTCAGAACCGCCTTGTCGTCGGTGCATTGCTGGCCACCGACATATTTGATCGCCGCGAAGATGACGTCATTCATCTCGGGAACGACGTTGACCTTGCCCTTGAGCTCGTCCGGCGTGTTGAAGATGATGCCCCAGCTGTCGGCCGGCCCCTTGTAGACGTCGGTGTTGACGACGACACCGACGGTGCCCAGCGCCCACGGCACCGAATATTTGCGACCTGGGTCGAAGTCGGGATTGGCCCATTCGGGCGCAACGTTCTTGAAGTTCTCCATCTTGCCCGGATCAGTCTCGAGCACGAGACCTTCCTTGATCCAGATCGGCACGTAGGTTTGCGACGGAACCGCGATATCGAAGCCGGTGCCGCCCTGGCGAACCTTGGCCAGCGCGGTGTCGTTGGAATCGTAGTCGGTGATGGTCACCTTGACGTTGTATTTGGCTTCGAACTTCTTGATCACGTCGGGGCTGGTGTAGTTGCCCCAATTGTAGATGTTCAGTTCGCCATCGGCGCGGGCGATGCCCGTCGAAGCGAGCAGCGCCAACCCCATGGCGCTCGCTGTTGTCTTCCAGTTCATGGTTTTAACTCCCATTTCAGGTTCAGTCTCGTTTCCTGCTGACGAAGAAAAACAACGTGACGATCGCGACCGAAAGCAGCAGGAAGGCGGTCGATATCGCGTTGATCTCGGGTGTGATGCCGCGGCGGATCTGGCCGAGCATGTAGGTGGGCAGCGTGTCCTGGCCGCCCGATTTGACGAATTCGGTGATGACGACGTCATCGAGCGAGATGACGAAGGCCAGCATCAGCCCGGCCAGGATACCGGGCCACAAAAGCGGCAGCGTGATCCGGCGGAAGGTCTTCCACGGCGTCGCGTAGAGGTCGGCCGCGGCGCGTTCCAGCGTCAGGTCCATATTCTCCAGCCGCGCCCGGATCGGCAGATAGGCAAAGGGAATGCAGAACGCCGTATGCGCGGCGACCAGGTAGCCGATGCCTGAGTAGCCGGTGAAGATCTTGATGCGCGAGAAGAAGATCAGCAGCGCCACGCCGGTGACGATCTCGGGCACCATCAGAGGCTGGTTGATCGCCGCGTATTTGAAGGTCAGGCCGGGATAGGACGCCGTGCGCGTGGTGGCGAGCGCGGCCATGGTAGCGAAAATGGTCGACAGCACCGCCGCGATGGAGCCGATCTGGAACGAGCGCAGCGTCGCATCGATGACCTGCGTGTTCTGGTATGCCGACTGGAACCATTTCAGCGAAAAGCCGCCCCATTCCGAGGTCGAGCTTGCCGCATTGAAGGCGTAGATCACCAGCACGAAGATCGGCAGATAGAGCACGATGAAACAGGTTGCCGCGATCGCGGTGAAGCCCGGCTGGTGCTTGATGGAGAAGTTGCTAGCCATGCCGCACCCCCGACTTGCCGGCATTGCGCACATAGGCAAGCAGCGCCACCATGACGATGATCATCACCGTGATCGACAGCGCCGAGCCCAGCGGCCAGTTGCGGCCCTGTCCGAACTGCAACTCGATCAGGTTGGACAGCATCATGTTCTTGCCGCCGCCAAGCACGCTTGGCGTCACATAGGCGCCCAGTGCCGGAATGAAAACCAGGATCGAGCCGGCAATGACGCCGGGTTTGACCAGCGGAAAGATGATCTTGCGCAGCACCTTGAAGCGTGTCGCATAGAGATCATAGCCCGCCTCGACGAGGCGAAAATCGAGCTTCTCCATGCTGGCATAGATCGGCAGCACCATCAGCGGCAGGTAGACATAGGCCATGCCGATGAGGATCGCCGTGTCGGTGTAGAGGATCTGGACCGGTGCCGAGACGATGCCGAGCTTGAGCAGGATCGTGTTGACGATGCCTTCGTTGCGAATGATCTGCAGCACGGCGAAGGTGCGGATCAACAGGTTCGTCCAGAACGGGATGGTGATCAGGAACAGCCAGAGATCCCTGGTCTTTTCGCTGCGCGTCGCCATGAAATAGGCCGTCGGGAAACCGAGCGCCAAGGTGGCGAGCGTCGTCACCACCGCGAGCTTGATCGAGCGCCAGACGATGGTGACGTGCGCCGCCGCGAGCGACAGCGTGTCGTCGAAAATATCGCGTTCCAGGAAGACCGATGTCCAGGCGTCGGATGAGAACTGCCATTTCACGTCGCCATAGGCGCCGGGGGTGAGGAACGAATAGACCAGCACGATCAGCAGCGGGCCGGTCGCGGCAAACAGAATGACCAGCAGCGCGGGCGCTGACAAAAGCCAGCGGTCACGGACATCGCGCCGTTCCGCTGCCTTGGCGACTTCTTCCGCGGTCGCCATCAGTCCCTCAGCACTTGCGCGGCGTCGTTGCCGATCATGATGCCGACCTTGTCGCCGCGGTCGAAACCGCAGCCGGCGCTGCGCGTGTTCTGCTGGCGCACGGTGAAGGCCTCGCCGCTGTCGAGATGGACGTGGATATGCGTGTCGGTGCCGAAATAGACGATGTTCTCGACCGTGCCCGACAGGTCGCCCTTGTCCTTCGTCAGCTTGGCATGCTCGGGCCTCACCACCACGGTAGCATTGTCTTTCGGCTGGAAGCCTTCTGCGACGGTCGCCTCGATGATCGCACCGGATTTGAGCGTCGCGCGCGCCTTGCCCTTGCCGGCGCCTGAGATGGCGGCGGTGAGGAAATTGGTTTCGCCGATGAAGTCGGCGACGAAGCGTTCCGCCGGCTTGTCGTAGATGTCCCATGGCGAGCCGACCTGCAGGATCTTGCCCGACGACATCACCGCGATGCGGTCCGACATCGTCAGCGCTTCTTCCTGGTCATGGGTGACGAAGATGAAGGTGATGCCGGTCTCGTTCTGCAGCCGCTTCAGTTCGATCTGCATCTCCTTGCGCAGCTTGTAGTCGAGCGCCGAGAGCGGTTCGTCGAGCAACAGCACTTTCGGCTGCGGCGCGAGTGCCCGGGCCAGTGCCACGCGCTGCTGCTGACCACCCGAAATCTGACCGGTGCGACGGCCGGCCAGCGCTTCCATCTTGACCAGCTTCAGCATCTCGGCGACACGCGCCTTGATCTCGCCCTTCGGCTTGCCCAGCATTTCCAGGCCAAAGCCGATATTGTCCGCGACCGTCATATGCGGGAACAGCGCGTAGGACTGGAAGACGGTGTTGACCGGCCGCTTGAAGGGCGGCAATGGCGCGATGTCCTGGCCGTAGAGCAGGATCTCGCCGGCGGTTGGAAAGTCGAAGCCGGCGATCAGCCGCAGCAAGGTGGTCTTGCCGCAGCCGGACGGTCCCAGCAGCGTGAAGAACTCGTTCTCGCGGATGGATACCGAGACCTTGTCGAGGGCAGCGACCTGCCCCTCACCCGATCCGAAAATTTTGCTGACGTTTACTACTTCAATCGCATTCCGATCCGGTTTGTCCGGCACGATTACGCCTCACTGTTGACCCCGCTCTTGCTGGCGGAGCTTGTCCCCTGTTGGATGTGACCACATGGCCGGTAGGTTGGCAAGCCCGGCATTGAATCACAGTTCAGTCAGTCTTTTAGCCAGCAAGCCTCATGCCATTATCAGGCCTGATAGGTGACCTTGCCGCCGCAGATCGTCGTCACCGGCCGCAGCTTGTGCAGATCGGCCGGCGCCGTCTTCTCGATATCGGCCGACAGCACCACCAGATCCGCCATGTAGCCTGATTTCAGCATGCCCTTGCGGTGCTCGGCGAATTCGGCATAGGCGCCCTCGACCGTGTAGGCGGCGATCGACTCTTGCAGCGAGAAGCTCTGGTCGGGATCGCTTTCTGCCCAGGGTTTGCGCAGTACTGCCGCCTGGATGCCCAGGATCGGGTCGATCGGCGAAACCGGCCAGTCCGAGGCGAACACGACATGGGCGCCGGCGTTCTTCAAGGTCCGCCAGGCATAGCTCAGCGGCCAGCGGTCCGGGCCGATGCGCGACACGGTCGGCTCCAGCGGAAAATCCATGGCGCCCGGCGGATGCGGCGGCTGCATGGAAGCGATGACGCCGAGTTCGGCAAACCGCGGCACATCAGCGGTGGTGGTGACCTCGATATGCTCGACGCGATGCCGGCTGTCACGCTTGCCATTGGCTTTTTGCGCCGCCTCGTAGCCGTCGAGCACGGCACGCACCGCGCCGTCGCCGATCGAGTGCACCGCGATCTGCAGCCCGCGCCTGTCGACGGCGACTGCCAGATCGATGAACTGCTGCGGCGTGAACAGCGGCTCGCCGACCCAGTCGGGCCGATCGGCATAGGGCTCGACCATCACCGCCGTCCAGGAATCGAGCACGCCGTCATAAAACACCTTGACCATGCCCGACGACAGCCACTCGCTGTCGTAGCGCGCTGCCATGACGGACGCCTTGTCGAGCATGTCGAGCGTCATGAAATTCTTGTAGTGGAAGGGGATCTGCACCCGACAGGGCAGGCCTTCCTCGGCCTCGATCTCGGCCAAGAGTTCGAGCTGGTAGAGATTGCCGTCCATGTTCTGGATCGAGGTGATGCCGTGGCGCGCGCACCAGGCGAGCCCACGACGCATGATGTCGCGGTCGCCAGCGCGTTCGGCGGCCGACGGCATCGGATCGGGCTCGCCGCCGGTAGCCAGGCCCAATCGCACACGGCCTTCGCCGGCAAGGTCGAGAACCGGGCCGAAGGCCTCGCCCTCGCGCAATTCGCCATTGGCCAGGCCATCGTCGCCCATGACGATCTCGTTGCCCGGCCCAAGCGTGCGCCCGTTGAGGATGCCGGCCAGTTCTAGCGCCTTGGTGTTGGCCCACATCGTATGATGGTCGGGGGCGGCCATGACGAAAGGCCGGTCCGGCAGGATCGCGTCGAGATGGTGGCGCGTCACCCGCTCGTCGTCGAGCACGGTATAGTCGACGCTCTGCCCGACCAGCATCCGCGCGTCGGGGTGCGTCGCTGCATAGCCGCGGATCGCCTTCTGCAGCGCCTCGAACCCGTGCACCCCGGCCAGTTGCAGATGGGCAAGCTCGGCGGCGCCCGAAAACAGATGCATGTGGGCTTCGATGAAGCCGGGCAGGACCGATCCGCCAAGCGCGTCGATCACCTTGGTGCCCGATCCCTTGAACTCTTCGATGGAGGTGCTGCTGCCGATGGCGATGATGGCGCCGTCCTTGACGGCAACGGCCTCGGCGGCGGGATTGTCACCGTCCATGGTCAGCACACGACCGTTGATGACAATCAGATCCGCACTATCACCCGCACCCGTGACCGACATCGCGACTCCGCGCTTTTGACGACTGACTGAGACCGGCAAAGCTCGCGTCCAACGACCCGCCACACCACGGAGCGGGACCGTCGGATAACGAATGATGCCGGCGCGCTGTCTTCGAAATTCCCCTTGTTATCCCAAGAGACAGCGTGGATAAAGAATGCGACTGATTATTCGCGTTTGTCAACATGCCGGATTTAGAATGTATTGTGGACAGCACGCTCCGCCCGTGTTGGGACCAGGCGGGGTACGAGGGCATCAAGCAGTGAAGCGCAGTCTCGACCGCAAAACCAGGATAGCGCTCGAACCGCGCAAGCAGCCTCGGCAACAGCGATCCAGCAAGGTGGTCGACAGGATTCTCGACGCCGCGCTTATCCTGACGCGGGAGCAAGGAACCAAGACGCCGACGACGCTCGCCATCGCGCAGCGCGCGGGCCTGTCGGTCGGTTCGGTCTACCAGTACTTTCCCAACAAGGAAGCCATTCTTCTGGACCTAGCACGGCGCTGGCTGTCGTCCTTTCCCGAGGTGATCGCTAGGCGCATCAAGGTCGCCGCGCCCACCAACCGCGAAGAGTTTCGGCGCGAAGTGCGCAAGCTCTTCATCGACACGTCGAAGCTCTATCTCGAAAACGCCACCCTGATGCCGGTGATCGAGGCCATCTCAGGCAATGCCGACCTGCGGCCGATCCAGAACGAATATGACGACCAGATCATCGCCCTCTATGCGGCATGGCTGCAGCATGTAAACCCGGCGCTCGAGGGCAAGATCGCCAGCCGGCTCGGCGTGGTGATGATGGAGGTCGGGCATGCCTGCCGGCTCGTGGGGCTGAAGAAGGACCGCAGGACATTCGACCTCATCGAGGACGATGTCGAAACCATGTGGCTCGCGCTGCTGAGCCCCTATCTCAATCTTGGTTGATTTCGCGCTTCGAGAGGAACTTCATGAAGACTGTCTATTCGCCGCTTCACGCCGGCCACGCCGGCCAGATGGAACTGGTTACCTCTGCCATCGTGCCCGGCTTTGAAAAGCCCTCGCGCGCGGAGTTCATCAAGGCGCGCGTCGAAACGGAGAAGCTCGGTCCGATCATCGCGCCGGTCGAGCACGACCTTGCCGCCGCCAAGCGCGTCCACAGGGCCGACTACATCGACTTCCTGCCGACGGTCTGGCCGCAATGGGTGGAATCCGGCTTTACGGGTTCGGCCATGCCCTTCACCTGGCCAACGCGTGGCCTGCGCGGCGACGTGCCGCCCAAGCGCATCGATGCCCTGCTCGGCTACTATTCCTTCGACGGCGGCGCCACTTTCGTCGAGGGCACCTGGGCCGCGATCAAATCATCCTACGACGTCGCGCTGACCGCGGCCGGCCTGGTCAAGGACGGCGAGAGATCGGCCTTCGCGCTCTGCCGTCCGCCCGGCCACCATGCCGGCGCCGGCTTCATGGGCGGCTATTGCTACATCAACAACGCAGCGGTGGCCGCGCAATGGTTCCGTGACCAGGGCGCCAAACGTGTCTCGATCCTCGACGTCGATTATCACCACGGCAACGGCACGCAGGAGATCTTCTATGACCGCGCCGACGTGCAGGTCCTCAACCTGCACGGCGATCCGATGGTCGAATACCCCTTCTTCCTCGGCCATGCCGATGAGCGCGGCGCGGGCGCGGGCGAAGGTTTCAACATCAACTATCCCATGCCCTTCGGCACCAGCTGGGAGGCCTGGAATGCGTCACTGGAAGATGCCTGCGCCAGGCTCGCCGCCTACGCGCCCGACATCGTCGTCGTCTCGCTCGGCGTCGACACCTTCGAGAAGGACCCGATCAGCCAGTTCAAGCTGAAAAGCCCCGACTATCCCAAGATCGGCCGGCGCGTCGCCAAACTCGGCCTGCCGACGCTGTTCGTTCAGGAAGGCGGCTATGCCGTCGAGGAGATCGGCATCAATGCCGTCGGGGTGCTGACCGGCTTCGAGGATCGGTAGATTCGTCGTCCAGAGGAACCAACGGTCCGCACGGAAGACAGACAAGGAAGGGTGGCGTCAGCCGCCCTTTTTTTGCGTCGACCTGGCATTGCATGCGCCCATCGCAAACGCGATGACCGGCCTGCCCGGCTCGACGTCCCGCCCATGGAAAGGCACGGAGATCGGCCCCTGAGTCGCAGGCCGAGTCCATCGGATTCGATTTTGTCAAATCGCGTTTGATGTCGGATTCATCTGCGGGTAGATTAGACCCGAATCAGCCGGTCCTCGGGGGGCGTGGCAACCACCCAAAGTCTCACGTTCCGGACTTCTCCGGCGCCAGACGCGGATGTCTTCGCGTGCCCTGAATGGATTCCGTCTGGTTGGGCGCGGCCCCGCGCCTTGTGTGTGTCTCGTAAAAGTAACGCGTTTTCGGGTTCGGCGGCTGGCTCTCCAGCAACCGGACATCAGCATCGATTCCGGCCAAAAGCAGCAGATGAGCAGTCCCGCCGCGCCTCTTCAATCCGACACATTGGGCTCGCGCCTGACGTCGCGCGGTGATCTCACCAGCTTCTTCATGGAGCTGACCGCCGAGATCGGCGCCGACAGCTACATGCTGGTCGCCATCGTCCATGACCAGGACCGCAACGATGCGCATATCGTCTCGTCGAATTGGATCTTCGACGCCATCGAGTTGATCGGCAAGCGGCTGATCGCAAGCCTTGCCCAAGGACCGCTCACCGCCGCACCCGGTATCCGACCGACACCATTCGTGGCGGCCGAGGCGCCGGATGCCGAGGGGCTGGTCTCGGGCGAAGAGGCCCGGCTCCTCGACGTGCTCGGCCATGCCGAAATCTATTCACTGCGGCTGAATGTCGGCCGTCGGCGCCTGTTCGCCTTGTTCTCGGCGGCGGCGGCCGGCCAGATCGACCAGCCGGCGCTGATGAAGGCGCAACTGAAATGCTGCTACGCGCTCTCGCACATTCCGCAGTTGATCGCCGCCGCGGCCATGCAGGATCCGCTCTCGGACCGTGAGCGCGAATGCCTGTTCTGGGTCTCGGAAGGCAAGACCACCGACGAGGTGGCGGTCATCCTTGGCGTCTCCTCAAACACCGTCAACAGCTACATCACCCACGCCATCCAGAAATTCGCGGCCAGCAACCGCGCGATGGCCATCGCCACGGCGATCAGGAGTGGCATCATTTGAAACACGCCGACATCAAGGATGCCGCGGAAGCCCTTTTCAACGAGCAGCGCAGCCCCTTCGGCGCCTTCTCGCTGGGATCCGAAACACATCACGCCGTCACCATTCCCGATGCGGTGCGCCGCTGCCGCTGGATATCGGTCGACATCAACGCCTCGGCCTTCGGCCTGTTCTTCGTCAGCCCGTCGCCGGAGCGCGACCGGCTGGTCCCGTGCTTTGATTCCGATTATCCCGGCATCGCGGTGGCGACGAAGTTCATTTCAGGCGCCAATGGCGAGGACATCGTTCGCCATAGCCGGATTTCGACCGAGCCGCGCTGGTGGACGGATGATGGCGTGTCGGCCATGGCCGACATGTTCGGCAGTCTCGCCTGGACCGGACAGATGGCGCCGCTGACACCCGGATCGAGCGGCATTGCCTTTCCCGTCCATGCCGATCGCGGTCAATGCGGCCTCGTCGTCTTCCAGGGATCGGAGATCGCGCTGCCGCAGGATGCGCTCTACGAAATCCACGCTCGCTGCTTCTCGCTTTTTGCCGCGGTCGCGCGCATGCGTCCCGGCGATGCCGGCAGAATGCGCTCGATCTCCAAGCGAGAGCTCGAATGCCTGAAGCTGACCGCCAACGGCAACACCAGCGAGGAGATCGCGCGGCTCCTGAAACTGTCGGTGCACACCGCCAACCAGTACCTCACCCAGTCGACCCAGAAGCTCAATGCCGTCAACCGCAATCAGGCAGTCGCCAAGGCGCTGCGGCTGGGGCTTATCGAATAGTAGATGTCGGCTGACGGGAGCGTTTTAAAACGCCAACGGTTCGACTTTGCGGATGCGGGCCTGTTCGATCACAGCCTCCAGCAGCGCCGTATTGTGCTCGGGGTCTTCGCCCGGTTTTTCAAACGACACGTAATTGACCACGACCGTGTTGCCGGCCTCGCTCAGCGTCAGCTGGAAATAGACGGTCACGCCGGGTGGCCTGAGCTCCAGGTCGAGCACGATGCGCGGGCTGCCGCTCCAGTCGACATGCGCCTCGCCGCCATGGCCGAGCCTCAGCGTACCCGGCATGAAGAACAGCTCCACCGCCGAATCGACCAAGTCCGACAGGCAGGCGAAATGCTCCAGCCGAATGAAGGCGATATAGTCGGCGACATCGATCAACCTCAGTTCGCCGACCACCTGTTCGATGGCGCTGGCGACGATGATCTCACGGGATTTTGCGTGCGGTTGCCGGTTCATGAAATCTGTCTGCGCTCAGCCTTTTTCGAGTAGACGATCCGCACCAGTTCGGCGACGGCCTGGTAGAATTGCGACGGGATCACGTTATCGACCGAAACTTGCTTGTACATGGAGCGGGCGAGCGCCACGTCCTCGAAGATCGGGATGTTGTGTTCCTTGGCGATCTCGCGGATTTTCAGCGCCACGATGTCCTGCCCTTTCGCCACCACGAGCGGCGCCGAATCCTCGTCGCGCACATATTTCAACGCGATCGAGAAGTGGGTCGGGTTGGCGATGACAAGCGTCGCGCGCGGCACCGCCGTCATCATCCGCTTGCGCGCCCGGTCTCGCGCCAGCGAGCGCAGCCGCGACTTGACGATCGGGTCGCCCTCGGCCTGCTTGAACTCGTCCTTGACCTCCTGCTTGCTCATGCGCAGGTCCTGCTTCCAGTGGAAGCGCGACCAGACGACGTCGATCGCCGCGATCAGTCCCATGACGAAGACGATCGCCACCAGTATGTCGACGGCGATGCCGCGGATGACGAGACCGAAAGCGACCGGATTGGTGATCATCCCGGCAAGCAGCTTGCGGTGATCCTCCGACAGCGTGAAGGTGAGCACGGCGATGGCAAAACCGACTTTTGCAAGGGACTTCAGGAATTCGACCCAGCCCTGGGCGCCGAACATCCGGTTCCAGCCCTTGACGATCGAGATACGAGACATCTGCGGCCTGATCCGCTCGCCGACGAATTGCGGCATGTTCTGCAGCACCGAGGCACCGATGCCGGCAACGGTCAGCAGCACCAGCAGGCTGAGTACGGCGCGGCCCACTTCCAGCATGACAATCTTGTAGAGCTCGATGACATCGGTCTCGGTGTCCATCGGCCAGGCCTCGGGCTTCTCCAGAAACATCGACAGGAACATGCCGAGCTCGACGATGGCGTCCTTGGCATAGAAGACGGTGAACACCAATATGGCGACAAAGGAGGCCAGGATCGCGGTCTCCCTCGAATGGGGCAACTTGCCCTGTTCGATTGTGTCGCGGATCTTCTTTTCCGTCGCCTCTTCGGTTTTCGAATCCTTGTCGGCGGCGTCGGACATGCCTTAGGCGGCGTTCTGCGTCGAGGGAAGTTCGAAAGCGCCTTCGCGCGACAGCCGGATGGTGGTCGTCACGATCGTCTTGCGTGCCGTCATGATGTCGGCGGCGGGGACACCGTCCGATCCTTGCCCGAGTTCGGCCTCGATCATGCGCCGGGAGCGGGCGCCGATTGCCGACAGCACCGCTTCGGCCAGTGCCGCCGACGTGCCGCGCAGCGCCAGCGTGACAAGCTCGGTCGACAGCCCGTCGAACAAAAGCACGCGCGCCTTCTGGGTCAGCAGCGGCAGGTCGTCGAAAGCGAACAGCCGGGCCCGAACGCCGTCGAGGTCGGGCGTGCCGGCGGCTTCGAGATCCTGCATGACCTCGTCGAGCAGGGGCTTTTCCAGCTCGTTGAGCACGCTGGCGACGCGCGCCTGCCCGGCCGAAGTGTCCTTGGTCGAGGTGTCCGACAGCACGCTGGCGCGCAGCCGGTTCTCGACGATCCTGCTGGCGGCGGCCGGAACATTGGCCATCGTCACCATACGCTTGATGATTTCACCGCGCATCGGCTTCGTCAGCGTCAAGAGCACGCTCGCCGCCGTCTGCGGCGCCAGTTTCGACAGCACCATGGCCGCCGTCTGCGGATGTTCGCCCGCGAGGAAGGCACCCAGCCGCGAGGGTTCGAGCTTTTCGAGATCGGGCCAGATCGGCGGCGGCCCTTCGGGCGCCGCCTCCGGCTTCTTGTTGCCCATGATGGCGCTCATCTCTTCGGGCGAGAGCGACTCGTTGAGGATCGTGTCCATCCTGTCGGCGGAATCGAGCAGGCCCGCGCCCTCGGTGAATTCGGCCTCGAATTCGGCGACGATGCGCTCGAGATCGCTTTGCGGAATGGTCCTGAGCAGCCGGGCGCCCTCGATCAGCGCCTTCAGCTCTTCCTGCTTGAAGAATTTCAACAGGCGGCTGGCGGACGGCTTGCCCATCGCCACCAGTATGGCGGCCGCCTTCTGTGCGCGTGTCAGGGTCGTCAGCGGCGTTGTCATGCCTTTCGCCTCCGCTGCCATCGGCAAGCCCTGCCAGCCATGTCTAGGCGCCCTTCGTGCCGGCGATGATTTCGGTCAGCCTGATGCCGAAGCGCGAAGGGTCGCTTTCGAGCACGGTGATCTCGCCGCGCGCTATTTTGCGGCCGTTCACCACGACATCGACCGGTTCGCCGATGCGGCGGTTGAGCGCGACCGTCGAACCCTTCTGCAGCGCCATCAGATCGGCAACCGCCATCTCGGTGCTGCCGAGGATGATCTGGACATCGACGGGGATGTTCATGATGACGCTTGAATTGGCCGATGCCGCGGCCCTTGCCGCCATCTCGGGGCGCTGCTCTTCTTCGTGCAGGACCCCGCGCAATTCCTCGATGGCACGATCGAGCCGCTCGTCCGGCTGGTCGAGCTCTGGTTCTACCTTGGTCTTGGCCATGCGTCGTCTCCAAAAGCTCAGGCGCGCCCGGCACCAGCCGGCATGAGCCCATCGATGAAATCCTGCCCGGCATCGAAAGGATGCTTGATTCGGACGGTGTAATTCTGTCCCAGTTTGCCGAACTCGCATACGAACAGCGTCTGGCCGCGCGCGCCGAGGCGAGCCCGTGATTGCGCCGTTTCGTCGAAGTCGATCACCTGGCCCACTTCGAGATTGGCGAGGTCTCCGAGCGTCAGCCGCGCCAGCGGCATGGTGGCTTCGAGCGCCACGGTCGAGCGCATCACCTCTTCCGAAAAGCGTGCCCGCCAGCTGGTGCCGTGATCATCCTCGCTGACGCTGGCCGTGCCGTCGCGGCCGGCCAGCACGATACGCTGCGGCATCGTCACCGTGATCGAGCCGCTGTCGACCGGCGTCGAGATGCCGAGGACGATGCGGATCGCGGCGCCGTCGCGCAACACGTGCCGCCTGGCCTCGATGCCCGACATGGCGCGCGGCGCGGGCAGCCGCAATTCGAGCGAGCGCCGTCCCGATCCGTTCAGCGCCTGCGCCACCTCCTGGAACACCATGGTCGAGACATCGGCCTCGATCGGCGACAGGTCGCGCTCGATCGGCGACACCGGCATATCCGGGTCGCCGCCGAACAGCGTCGAGACGATGATTGCGATCGCCGGAGCGTCGATGACGAGGGTCATCGCGTCCGAGGATGCCGGCGAGCCGATAACGGTCATGGCGAAGGTATCGCCGGCGCGCGAACGCGCCTCGGGAACACGGCTGACCTCCACGGCCCTGAGATCAACGGTCACGGGAGCGCCCAGCTCGCTCGAGAGCGCCTTCTGCAGCAGCGGTACGGCCCGTTCGGCCATGGCGCGGCCGGCGTCGATGACCTGGTCGGCCTCGCCGCTGTCGCCGACCAGACGCTCGATGATCAACGAACGCGCTTGCGAGGGGCTGCCCGGACTGGTCATGACAGTTTTGGCACCGGTCTGTCGCGCATCGCTCAGGCGGCCTTCTTCTCGGCGCCGCCGGTGTTCATCGTGCTCTGCTCGACGGCGTCGATAGTCGGCCGTTCATAGGAGGAGATGGTTTTGCGGCCGAACTCGATCGCCACCTGCGGCAGCGCACCGTTCATGTAGGCGAGTAGCGTCTGCTTGACGATGATGTAGAGGCGGTTCTTCTTCTCGCGCACCGTCTTGATCTTGGTGGCGACAGGCCCGACCACCGCGTAGGACAGGAAGATGCCGAGGAAGGTGCCGACCAACGCCGCGCCGATCAGGCCGCCGAGGATTTCCGGCGACTGGTCAAGCGCACCCATCGCCTTGACCACGCCGAGCACGGCGGCGACGATGCCGAGCGCCGGCAGGCCGTCGCCGACCGCGACCAGCGCGTGATAGGCTTTCATCTTGTCGGACTTGATGGTCTGGATTTCCTCGTCCATCAGCGCCTCGATCTCGTGCGAGCGGGCATTGCCGATGATGATGATGCGGCAGTAGTCGCAGATGAAATTCATCAAATCGTGGTTCTTGAGCACGGTCGGAAAGGCCTGGAAGATCGCCGACTCCTCCGGATTGTCGATATGCGCCTCGACCTCGCTGCGCGACTTGGAGCGCAGCTCGCGCATCAGGCTGTGCAGCACGCCGAGCGTTTCCAGATAGTCCTGCTCCTTCGGCACAGCCTGCTTGAAAGCTTCGAGAATGCCCTTGCCGGTATCCTTGACCGTCTTCATCGGATTGGCGACCAGGAAGGTGCCGAGCGCCGCGCCGCAGATGACCACGGCTTCCCATGGCTGGACCAGCACGTGCAGATGCCCGCCCATGGCCATGAAGCCGCCAAGGACGCAGCCGAGCGTCACCACAAGTCCAATCAGAATGCCCACGACCGGTCCTTCCGCATTTCACGTCGGACAAGGGATAGTCCCCGTGCCTTGTGTGAGGCTTGAATCCGAGCCGCCATGGGACCGAAAATTGGCGATTCAGCTTCGCGCAAGGAAGTGAGCTTATTGTGCTGGCATAGCTTCGGCCGGAGGCGCGTCCTTGCTCAGTACCTATACCAGCTACCAGTTGATCACCAAAGACATCAACAAGTCGATCGACCGCATCGAGCAACAGCCGACGGTCGATCGCGATACCCAATATTATCTCGCCAACATCACCAAGGTGAAATCGATCGACGATTTCGTCAACAATGACCGGCTGTTCAAATATGCCATGAAGGCCTACGGTCTCGAGGATATGGACTACGCCAAGGCGTTCATGGTCAAGGCGCTCAAGGAAGGCGTTTCCGATTCCAACAGTTTCGCCAACAAGCTGACCGACAAGCGCTACGCCGCCTTCGTCAACGCCTTCAACTTCGCTGCCAACGGCGCCGATGCGACGATCTACAACAAGGCCCAGCAACTGGTGACGAAGAACTACGCCATACAGGCGCAAATCGCCGGTCTCGATCCGAATTCGGACTATGTGAAGGGCGAGACGACTTACTATCTCGCCAACATCACCAAGGTGAAGTCGGTCGACGACCTTATGTCGAACAGCCGGCTCTACACCTACGCGCTGGCCGCGTACGGCCTCGATTCGGCGACGGAGGACAAGGATCTTATCAAGCAGGTTCTGCAGGGTGGCGTGCGCGACCCCAACAGTGTCGCCAACAAGCAGACGAACCCGGCTTACGCGGGACTGGCCACGGCTCTCAACTTCGAACAGTACGGCGAGAATGCCACCACCATCAATCCAGCGCAGCAGCCGACCGTCGACAAATACATGCGCCAGACGCTGGAAGAGGATGCCGGCCAGACCAATGAGGGCGTGCGGCTGGCACTCTATTTCCAGCGCAAGGCACCCGACATCACCAGTTGGTACGACGTGCTGGCCGACACCGCGCTTGCCAGCGTGGTGCGCACCGCGCTGGGTCTGCCCGATTCCTTCGCCACCGCCGACATCGACAAGCAGGCGCAATTGTTCGGGCAGAAGCTCGACATCTCGGATTTCACGGATCCCGTGAAACTGAACAAGTTCCTGACCCGCTTCACCAGCATGTACGAGATCAACAACCCGACCTCGCCGGCCGTGACATCGATCAGCGTGCTTTTCGCCCAACCGGTCGCATCGGGCATCTCCACCGACCTGATGATGGCCATGCAGAAACTGAAGTTCTGATCATGCGAGACAGTCTCTACGTCGCCCTCTCCGCGCAGATGGCCCTCGAGCGCCGACTCGACACGATCGCCGACAATGTCGCCAACGCCAACACCGTCGGCTTTCGCGCCACGGGGGTGAAGTTCGCGGACGTGGTGTCGGGTGCCGGGCAGAAGTCGGTTTCGTTCGCATCCTCCGGCAAAACCTTTCTGTCGGGAGCTCATGGCTCCATGACGGAGACCGGCAATCCATTCGATTTCGCCATCCAGGGCAATGCCTGGTTCGCCATCGACACGCCGGCCGGCACCGTCATGACCCGCGACGGTCGTTTCTCGATGAACGAGAATGGCGAGCTGATGTCGGTCGAGGGCCATCCGGTGCTCGACGCCGGCGGCGCGCCGATCCAGCTCGATCCCCGCAACGGTCCGCCCAAGGCCGGCGCCGACGGCTCGCTGCGCCAGAACGAACAGCTCGTCGGCTCGATCGGCCTCTACAATTTCGACCCGGGCGAGAATTTCGTGCGCTACGGCAATTCCGGCATTGTGCCCGCACGCACGCCCGAACCGGTCACTGACCGCTCCGACATCGGCGTCGCGCAGGGTTTCGTCGAGGAATCCAACGTCAATCCGGTGCTGGAAATGACCCGGCTGATCATGGTCCAGCGCGCCTTCGAGAACACCGCCGCGCTGATGCGGCAGACCGATTCCTCCACCGACGAGGCGATAAAGACGCTCGGCTCGAAGTCATAGCATGTCGTCAGAGCAGCCATCCATCCGCGCACCCGAAAGACAGCTCCAGCCGGCGCCGCGGGATAGGCTTGCCGCTTTGGAGCGGATTGTCAGGCGCTTCGGCGACAGCGACGGGCTGGTCAAGCGCGGAGGCCTCGTCACGGAAGTCACGCCCACGCACTACAAGGTGCACGGCCTTTCCGATTTCACCAGGCTGGGTGACATTGTCGAGCAGCGCGGCCAGGCCGGCGCGCGCCGCGGCGAGATCGTCAAAATCAGCCGTGACGAGGTTGTGATCGCCCCCTTCGAACGCAGCGCCGACACCGGCATCGGCGATGCCGTGTTCGGCAGGGGTCCACTCGCGGTGGCGCCGCATGCCTCGTGGCGCGGTCGCGCCATCGATGCGCTCACCCGGACGATCGATGGGGGTCCGCCTTTGGTAAGGGGCGACGACATGTCGGCGGCGGCCGCGACACCCGGCGCCATGGCTCGGCAGCGTGTCGGCACCGCCTTCATGACGGGCGTCAAGGTCATCGATATCTTCACGCCGCTCTGCTTCGGGCAGCGCATGGGTGTCTTCGCCGGCTCCGGCGTCGGCAAGTCGACGCTGCTTGCCATGCTCGCCGGCGCCGACGCGTTCGACACCGTCGTCGTGGCGCTGATCGGTGAACGCGGCCGCGAGGTCCGCGAATTCCTCGAGGACACGATCGGCGACAGCATGGCCAAGACCGTCGCCGTCGTCGCCACCAGCGACGAGAGCGCCATGATGCGCCGGCGCGCGCCCGACACCGCCATGCGCGTGGCCGAACACTTCCGCGACCAGGGCCACCGTGTCCTGCTGGTGCTGGATTCGATCACCCGCTTCGCTCATGCGCTGCGCGAGGTGGCGACGGGAACCGGCGAGCCGCCGGTCGCCCGCGGCTACCCCGCCTCGGTCTTCACCGAATTGCCCAAGCTGCTCGAGCGTGCCGGGCCTGGAGCCGAAGGTAAAGGCTCGATCACCGCCATCATTTCCGTGCTGGTCGACGGCGACGATCACAATGATCCGGTCGCAGATTCCGTGCGCGGCATCCTCGACGGCCATGTCGTGCTCGACCGCGCGATCGCCGAACAGGGCCGCTATCCGCCCGTCAATCCACTGTCGTCCATATCGCGACTTGCAGGCAAAGCCTGGAGCGTCGAGCAGCGAGCCCTGGTGACGCGGCTGAAGTCGATGATCTCCCGCTTCGAGGACACGCGCGACATCCGGCTGCTCGGCGCCTATCAGGGCGGCGTCGACGCCGAACTCGACATGGCCGTGCGCCAGGTGCCCCTGATCTATGAGGCGCTGACGCAATCGCCCAGGGACCGTCCGTCCGCCGATTCGTTCTCCGACCTTGCCCGCCACCTCAAGGGAAAGCAGAATGCCGAACCAGGAGACTGAACGCCAGTACACCGAGCGCCTCCTGAACGAGATGATCGCCGAGGCGAACGCCGCGGAGCAGGCTCGAGCGGAGGAGGCCAGGGTCGCCAAGGCAAACGCCGTGGGCGCCATGGCTGCCAGGACCGCGGCTGTTCTGGCCAGGGCCGTCAAACCGGCTCTCCCCAGATCCGAACCTGTTCTTGGTCGGACCGCCCTTTCCTCAACGCATGTGGTTCCCGGCGTCGATGCTCCCGAGATGACGCAGGCAAGCCGCGAATCGCTGATCGATGGCCTGTTCGCCGCCACCGAATGGCCGCAGCCGCCAAAGCCGCAATTCCCCAGACTGGGCAAGAAGAAGGCGGACCGTCGCGCCGACGTCGTCATCGCCGCGCTCGGCATCACGCTCGGCCTGACCTGCGCCCTGTTTCCCTGGTACATTTTCTTCAATCAGGACCAGTTCGGCGTGCAGGCGATCAAGTTCGGCGGCACAGGCACCAATTCGGGACGTGCGGGCGGCGGCGTGGTTGCCGCGCGCAGCGCGCCACTGACAGCCAAGGACGTTCCCAACACCAACGTCGACCTGCTTGCCACCGGCACGGTGCAGGACGATTCCAGAACGGAGCCGCCCGGCGATCAGCCCTTTCCCGCTGACATCGCGAAGTTCCGCATGGTCCATGTCGCCAACGGCCGCGCCATGATCGAGGACGACACCGGCCTGTGGATGGTCCAGCGGGGTTCGACGCTACCGGATTCCAGCAAGGTATCGGCGATCGAACAGCGCAATGGCAAATGGGTCATGCTCACCAGCGCCAACCAGGTGATCGAGCTTTCCAGATAAGGCTGTTTCGGCTTTGCCCCGAGCCGGATCCAAGTCCAAAAAGACGGAGCAAGATGCCGTCCGAAAACCGCCTCATATTTTTCGCTGTCATACTCTAGCGACCGTCCGCAAGGTCCGCGCAAGACTGGCGGCCTAGTCTTTGGGCACATGCCCGGAGATTCCCATGGAGCCCGTTTCCCTTTTCGATCTCGCCGCCAAGCAAGCGCAGTGGCTGTCTGTGCGTCAGTCGGCGGTCGCCGGCAACATCGCAAATGCCAACACGCCGGGCTACACGGCAAACGATGTCGAGCCGTTCGAGAAGGTGCTCGACCGCACCGCGGTGTCGCTCCAGATCACCGAGCCCGGCCATCTCGGCAGTGCTGCCACCAATGCCGGCTTCACCATCAAGCCGCAGGAAGACGATGGCGTGATCATGCCGTCCAAGAACACGGTCGTGCTTGAAGATCAGCTTCTCAAGGCCGGCGAAGTACGCCGCTCCTTCGAGCTCAACACGGCCATCGTCAAGGCATTCCACTCAATGATGATGATGGCGGTGAAGAGCTGACCATGGACGCACTGACCGCAGCCCTCAAAGTCGCAGCATCAGGCCTCGGCGCTCAGTCCGAGCGCCTGCGCGTAGTTTCGGAAAACCTCGCCAACGCCCAGTCGACAGGCACCACGCCGGGTGCCGACCCGTATCGCCGCAAGACCATCAGCTTCGTTTCCGAACTCGACCGGGCCTCCGGCAGCTCGACGGTGGAGGTGAACTCGATCGACCGCGACCCCAGCGACTTTCCCGTCGAATTCCAGCCTGGCAACGAGGCCGCCGACGACAAGGGCTACGTCAAGATGCCCAATGTCAACGTGCTGATCGAAATGGCCGACATGACCGAGGCCAACCGCTCCTACGAGGCCAACCTGCAAGTCGTGAAGCAGGCGCGCGACCTCATTTCAATGACCATCGACCTGATGAGGAACCAATGATCGTCAACGGCATCGGCGCGCTGAACCTGAAGCCTGGGCTGGGCGATACAGCCACCGACCTGCTGCAGGGCGGTGTTGCGTCGGCGGCATCGGGCAACCTCGGCACCTCCTTCGCCGAAGCGGTGAGCCAGGCGGCCTCCAAGACTGTCAGCACCATGCAGAATGCCGAGCAGGTATCGATGCAGGCGCTCAAGGGCGACGCCGACACCCGCCAGGTGGTCGATGCCGTGATGAGCGCCCAGCAGGCGCTGCAGACCGCCGTCGCCATCCGCGACAAGGTCGTCTCGGCCTATCTCGAAGTCAGTCGCATGGGCATCTGAGGAGCAGGCCATGAAAGCACTCGCCATCGCCGCCACCGGCATGAATGCCCAGCAGACCAATCTGGAAGTCATCGCCAACAACATCGCCAACATCAACACCACCGGCTACAAGCGCGCGCGCGCCGAATTCTCCGACCTGCTTTACCAGGTCGACCGCACGCAAGGTGTGCCGAACCGTTCCAACGCCTCGCTGGTGCCGGAAGGCGTTTCGATCGGCCTCGGCGTCAAGACGACCGCCGTGCGCAACGTGCACACCCAGGGCGAGCTGACCAGCACCGGCAACAGTTTCGACATGGCGTTGACCGGCAGGGGCTGGTTCCAGATCGAAGGCGCCGACGGCGGCACGCTCTACAGCCGCGCCGGTGCCTTCAACACCAACGCCACCGGCCAGTTGGTGACCGTGGACGGCGCCAGTGTCATTCCGGCCATCACCGTGCCCGTCAATGCCGTCGAGGTCATCGTCAACAAGACCGGTCAGGTCTTCGCCCGCATCGACGGCCAGACCAACCTGCAGACGCTCGGCCAACTTCAGATCGCCAACTTCGCCAACGAGGCCGGCCTCGCGCCGCTTGGCGACAATCTGTTCCAGGAAACGACGGCTTCCGGCCCGGCCAATGTCGGCGTGCCCGGCGATCCCGGCTTCGCCACCATCCAGCAAGGCTATCTCGAGGCTTCCAATGTCGACCCGGTCAAGGAAATCACCGAGCTGATCTCGGCGCAGCGCGCCTATGAGATGAACTCCAAGGTCATCCAGGCCGCCGACGACATGGCCTCCGTCGTCTCCAAGAACATCAGGTAACGGATGATGGCCATGCCGATCTCCTGCTCCGCATTCCGCCGCGCCGCGCTGACCCTTGCGCTGGTGGCCGGCGGCATGCCGGCTTTCGCCCAGGAATCGGCAGGCCAATCGACGGGTCAGTCGGCCACGCAGATCGCCAGCAACCAGCCTGCCGGCGAGGTCGTGCTGATCCCCAACCGCGTCATCTATCCTGGCGAGACCATCGAACTCGGCGCTCTGAAGCAGGTCACCCTCATCCCGGGCAAGCACAAGCCCGACGCGGTGGCGACCCACGCCGAGGAACTCCAGGGCAAGATCGCCAAGCGCACGCTGCTGCCGGGCCGCTATATTCCTTCCGCCGCCATCCGCGAGGCCTGGCTGGTCGAACAGGGTGCCGCCGTGCAGGTCTTCTTCGTCGCCGGCGGGCTGACGATAACGGCCACCGCCGTGACCTTGCAGCCGGGCTCGGCCGGCGACTTCATCAAGGTTCGCAACAGCGACAGCGGCAAGATCCTCTCCGGCACGGTGATGGCCGACGGCACCATCCAGGTCGGCGCTTCATGATGCGCCCATTTGCCCTTCTGCTCGCGGCGGCACTTGGCCTGCAGCCGGCGCTGGCCGATGGCTTGACGCCCAAGGCCAAGCGCGAAATCGCCGCCAGGAGTGGCGGTGTCTACGACGATCCGGAATATGATCCGGCCACCACTACGCGCATGTTCCGCGTTTCGCCCGGACCGAGTTCGCTGCCGCCAGGCCAGGTCGCCTCGCGCATCAAGGACATCGCGCAACTACAGAGCTCGCGCGACAACCAGCTCGTCGGCTACGGACTTGTGATCGGGCTGGCCGGATCCGGCGACAGCCTGCGCAATTCGCCGTTCACCGAACAGTCGATCCGTGCCATGCTCGAAAATCTCGGCATCGCCACCGAAGGCGGCAGCGCACGCGCCAAGAATGTCGCCGCCGTCATCGTCACCGCCAACATGCCGCCCTATGTGCAATCGGGCGCCCGCATCGACATCGATGTTTCGTCGATGGGCGACGCCACCTCGCTTGCCGGCGGCACGCTGATCATGACGCCGCTGAAGGCGGCGGACGGCGAGATATACGCCGTCGGCCAAGGCGCGGTCATCGTTTCCGGTTTCACCGCCCAGGGTCAGGCCCAGCAATTGACGCAAGGCGTGCCGACCGCCGGCCGCGTGCCGAACGGGGCCATAGTCGAGCGGCAGGTGAAGGCCGAGTTCGACGACCAGTCGACGCTGACGCTGCAATTGCGCAATCCCGATTTTTCGACCGCCATCCGCATCGCCGACGCGATCAACGACTACACCGCCCAGCGCTTCGGCATGCGCGTGGCGGCAGAGCGCGATTCCCGAACCGTGCAGATCAGGCGGCCGAAGAGCGTTTCGGCTGCCCGCTTCTATGCCGAGATCGAGAATCTGGTGGTCGAATCCGACACGCCGGCCCGCGTCGTCATCGACGAGCGCACCGGCACCATCGTCATCGGCAACGACGTCAAGATCTCACGTGTCGCCATCAGCCACGGCACGTTGACGGTGCGCATCACGGAAGCCCCGCGCGTCGTGCAGCCCGAACCCTTCTCCAAGGGCGAAACCGCCGTCGAGCCGTTCACCGCTATCGATGCCAGCCGGCCCGACGCCCGCGTCGCCGTGCTCGACGGACCCGACCTGCAAACCCTCGTTTCCGGCCTCAACCGTCTTGGCGTCAAGCCGGACGGCATCATTGCCATCCTGCAAGGCATCAAGTCGGCCGGCGCCCTGCAAGCCGATCTGGTTCTCCAATAGGCGATGCCGATGATCTCCTCCCTCTCATCCCGTGAAAGACGCAGCTCCCGCACCTTTCTGTTTGCGGCCGCCCTCGCGGCCATGCCTGTCTTTGGCGGCGCACACGCCGACGATACCGTGCGCCAGGTCCTGCCCGGTGCGCAGCCCACGGTCGCGCCGCGGCAATTGACGCGGGAGAAAGCGCCGGACCAGAGCGAGATCGAGCGCTTCTGCTCCAACATCGCCGACGCCGCTCGCGACCGCCGCTATGCCTTGCAGGCGGAGGAGTTGAAACAGCTCCAGGCCGGCATCGACGAACGCATGAAGGCGCTGGATGCAAAGAAGGCCGAATACGAGACCTGGCTGAAGCGGCGTGAAGTGTTCCTGGCCCGGGCCGAGGACGGCGTCGTCAAGATCTATGCCGGCATGAAGCCCGATGCGGCGGCCGAACGCCTGGCGATCGTCAACGCCGACCTCGCCGCGGCCATCCTGATGAAGCTCGATGCACGCAAGGCCGGCGTCATCCTCAACGAAATGGACCAGAAGGCGGCGGCGACGCTCACCGGCATCATGGCCAGCGCAGCCCGAAGGGTAGATCCGTCATGATCCGCAGAATGCTCATCCTGTGCGCGGTCGCAGCACTGTCCGGCTGCGGAACCAACCTCAAGGAGGTCGGCAAGGAACCGGCATTGTCCCCGGTCGGCTCCGGCATAGATGTCGGCAACACCGGCTCGCTGTATAAATACCCGGAAACGCCGCGGCAGCCGGTAAAGAAGTTCTCGCTGTGGAACGACCGCCAGAGCCGACTGTTCACCGACCCGCGGGCGCTGTCGCAAGGCGACATCCTGACCGTCAAAATCAGCATCAACGACCGCGCCAACTTCAAGAACCAGAATGACAGAAGCCGCACCGCCAGTCGGCAACTCGGCTATGACATCAGCGCGCAATGGGACAAGCTCAGCACCGCCGGCAAGGGCTCTGGAGCGCTCAACTCCCAGACGGACACGACTGCCGACGGTGAGATCAAGCGGTCGGAAACACTTGAGCTCAATGTGGCAGCCATCGTCACCGATGTCTTGCCCAACGGCAATCTGATGATCACCGGGTCGCAGGAAGTGCGCGTCAATGCCGAGCTTCGGGTGCTGACCATCGCCGGCATCGTGCGCCCAGCCGATATCGGCGCCGAGAACACGATCCCTTACGAACGTATCGCCGAAGCGCGCATTTCGTATGGCGGACGCGGCCGCATCACCGAGATCCAGCAACCGGCCTATGGCCAGCAGGTCCTCGACCAGGTTCTTCCGTTCTAGTTCTTGGCCTTGTGGGGATTGGAGAGCAAAACACCGTGGCCAATGTCGAACAGGTTCAGCCTCGCAAGGGTCCTTCCCTTGCCATCCAAGGCGCCATGCTGCTCGTGGTGACGGCCGCCGCCATCGGCATGGGCTGGATGTCAGGCGGCTATCTCAAAGGCGTCGATGCACCACCATCGGTGCCGGTTGCGCCTGAAAATGAGGGCAAGGTCGCCCAGGCCGCCGCACAACAGCCGGGCACGGGCCCGACGCTGGTCGCACTGGCGCCGATCACCACCAATATCGCCTCGCCTGCGGATACATGGATCAGGATGGAAGTATCCGTGGTCTATGACACGCCGCAGCCGCCGACCATGGCGGAGGACATTCAACAGGATCTTCTGGCTTTCGTGCGTACCCTGAAGATGCACCAGATCGAAGGTGCCAGCGGCTACCAGCATCTGAAGGCCGACCTCGACGAACGCGCCTCGATCCGCAGTCAGGGGCACGTCAAACAGATTCTTATCAGGACATTGCTGCTCGAATGAGAAAATTCCTTCTTGCCGCGGTACTGATCGGTGCCGCCACCTCCGTCACGGCGGCCCAGCAACTGGACCTTGGCGGCATCGGCAAAGCCGATGGCACCACCGTCGGCTACATCATTCAGATGTTCGGCCTGCTTACCGTCCTGTCGGTGGCGCCGGGCCTGCTGATCATGGTGACCAGCTTCACCCGTTTCGTCATCGCTTTCTCGATCCTGCGCGCCGGCATCGGCCTGCAGTCGACGCCGGCGAACCTCATCCTCATTTCGCTGTCGCTGTTCATGACCTTCTATGTCATGGCACCGACCTTCGATCAGGCGTGGAACACCGGCGTCAAGCCGCTGATGGACAACCAGATCAGCCAGACCGAGGCCTTCGAGAAGATTTCCGATCCGTTCCGGACCTTCATGCTGCACAATGTGCGCGACAAGGACTTCGATCTTTTCGCCGACCTCGCCCGCGAGCGCGGCCAGGTTGTTGCCAAGGAGACGGTCGACCTGCGCATCCTGGTGCCTGCCTTCATGATCTCCGAAATCCGGCGCGGTTTCGAGATCGGCTTCCTGATCGTGCTGCCATTCCTGGTCATCGACCTGATCGTGGCCACCATCACCATGGCGATGGGCATGATGATGCTGCCGCCCACGGTCGTGTCGCTGCCGTTCAAAATCCTGTTCTTCGTCCTGATCGACGGCTGGAACCTGCTCGTCGGGAGCCTGGTGCGCTCTTTCACCTGATCTCCCACGCTCGACATCAGGCACCGCTCGCCCGAGAAACCGGGTGGCGCGAGCATCATCGAATTTTCTCCGAATTATTTTCGATTAACCGTCCAGTTTAGTCCTTTGGTAGGGACTCGCCGCCATAGTCGCTCGCAGATGGCGGGTGACCCAAACGCAACGGTCATTGGCATGATGCCGCTCCGTCATACCGGACAAACCGGTATGCAAAAAACACCTGTAAAAACAAGGTACGAGTAGCTATGGCCAGTATCATGACCAACACCGCCGCGTTGACGGCGCTGCAGAGCCTTAATGCCACGCAGAACAGCCTCGCCACCACCCAGTCCCGCATTTCGACGGGCTATCGCGTCTCCCAGGCTTCGGACAACGCCGCCTACTGGTCGATCGCGACCACGATGCGCTCCGACAACCAGGCCATGTCCACCGTTTCGGACTCGCTCGGCCTCGGCGCCTCGAAGGTCGACACCGCCTACACCGGCATGAGCAGCGCGATCACCACCATCAACTCGATCCAGCAGAAGCTGACCGCATCCTACGGCCAGACCGACGCCTCCAAGGAAAAGACCCAGGTCGAAATCAAGGCGCTTCAGGATCAGTTGAAGGCCTACGCCGATGGCGCGACCTTCTCGGGCACCAACATGCTTTCGGTGTCGACGGCTTCGGGCACGGCAGCCGACGTCAAAGTCGTTTCGGCTTTCAACCGTAGCGCCGCCGGCGCTGTTTCGATTTCGACGATCGACGTCAATGTCGAAAGCATCAAGCTCTATGACGCCGGCGCCGCACCGACCGCCAAGGGCATTCTGGACACAGACCGCCTCGGCGCCACTGGCGCAGCGGTTACATCGGCCTCGGCCCCGACCCTGGGCGCTGCCGCAGCCGGCACCGACACCTATTCGGTCGCCAGCTTGGCCATCTTCTCGGGCACCACGGCCGCCAGCGACAGCCAGATCTCGCAGATGATGACGGTTGTCGACGCCGCGCTCAAGGACATGACGACCGCCGCCACCAAGCTCGGCGCCGCCAAGAGCTCCATCGACCTGCAGAAGACCTTCACCTCGAGCCTGATGGACTCCATCGATCGCGGCGTCGGCCAGCTCGTCGATGCCGACATGAACAAGGAATCGACCCGCCTCCAGGCGCTGCAGGTTCAGCAGCAGCTCGGCGTCCAGGCGCTGTCGATCGCCAACGGCTCCTCGCAGTCGATCCTGTCGCTCTTCCGCGGCTGATCACACTCAACCGGCTACATTAGACCGACGGGCCGCGCCAAAAGCGCGGCCCGTTTTTTTTGCGTTTGCTCCAGCCCCGCGCAACCCTCGTTCCTTAACCCTCCAAAGTCAGCTTTTAACAGGCCGTTAACCATAACGCGCTAGTCATGGTTAACCAATGACTTACAACGGATTGCCGAATCGGCCCGATCGGGGCGGCGGCAATCCACGGGCGGGTCGAGCGGCTCGCGAGGGCAACGCCGGTTTTTGAGAAGACCGGTCTGGAAAAAGGAGCGAGTTTCTTGGCGAGCATCATGACGAACGCTGCGGCGTTGACCGCACTTCAAAGCCTCAACGCCACCAACAAGTCGCTCGAGCAGACACAGGCCCGCATCTCGACGGGTTACCGCGTCTCTCAGGCCTCCGACAACGCCGCCTACTGGTCGATCGCGACGACGATGCGCTCGGACAACCAGGCGCTCTCGACCGTGCAGGACGCCCTCGGCCTCGGCGCCTCGAAAGTCGACACCGCCTATACCGGCATGAACAATGTTCTGACGTCGATCGGCCAGATCAAGACCAAGCTGCTTTCCACCGTCGGCCAGACGGACGCCGCCAAGGCAAAGACGCAGACCGAGATCACGGCGCTCCAGGCGCAGATGAAGTCCTTTGCCGATGCCGCCACCTTTTCGGGTTCGAATTACCTTTCGGTGACGTCCAAGCAGGTCGCCGCGCCGAATGATGGCGTCCAGGCCGACGCCAAGATCGTCTCGTCCTTCAACCGCTCATCCTCGGGCGCCATTTCGCTTGGAACGATCGACATCAATGTCGAGAGCACCAAGCTGTTCGATTCCGGCCTCGCCACCGACGTCAAGAACCAGGGCACGCTCGATCGCCAAACCTCTGTCTACTCGACAGCGGCGGCACAGAGCCAATATGACACCGCTTATGCGACCGCGCTCGCTGGCGGCGCCACGGACATTGCCGCCAACACCGCGGGCCAGGCCGCGGTAAGCCCGGCTGCCACGAAGATCGACAATGTCTCCGCCTACAATCTCGACATCACCGCGGCGGGCGTGACCGACGACATCATCACCCAGATGATCGGCAAGATCGACAAGGTCATGGCCCAGTTGACCGACCAGGCCACCATCCTCGGTTCGGCCAAAAGCAGCATCGACCTGCAGAAGACCTTCACGCAGAGCCTGATGGACTCCATCGACCGCGGCGTCGGCCAACTCGTCGATGCAGACATGAACAAGGAATCGACCCGTCTCCAGGCGCTGCAGGTGCAGCAGCAGCTCGGCATCCAGGCGCTGTCGATCGCCAACAGCTCCTCGCAGTCGATCCTGTCGCTGTTCAAGAACGGCTAGTCCAGCCTTAGCTGACGGGTTACTTCTACTTCCAATTCACGGGCCGCGCCGCAAGCGCGGCCCGATTTCATTTTCGCACAAGCTTCGAGGGCTAGTGTTCCGGCGGACAGTCATGCTGGGAGTCGCTCAATCGTGCCGGAACAGATCCAGAGCATCATCTCGAATCTCCGCGGCTTTGGCGTCAGGCGCCTGGCCATGCTGGCGGGCATCGCCGTCCTGGTGATGGGTGTCATCGGCATTGCCTCGGTCTACCTCAACCGACCGGCCTACGACACGCTCTATGTCGGACTCGACCGCTCCGACGTGAACCAGATCGGCCTGGTGCTGGGCGAGGCCGGCATCGGCTTCGACGTCGGCGCCGACGGAACCTCCGTGCTGGTGCCGGCCGGGACCACGGCGCAGGCACGCATGCTGCTTGCCGAGAAGGGCCTGCCGACCAGCGCCAATGCCGGCTACGAGCTGTTCGACAATGTCGGTGCGATGGGCCTCACCTCCTTCATGCAGCAGATCACCCGCGTGCGTGCGCTCGAAGGCGAGATCGCCCGCACCATCCAGTCCATAGCAGGCATCAAGGCGGCACGCGTCCACATCGTCATGTCCGAGCGCGCCAATTTCCGCCGTGACGAACAACAGCCTTCCGCCTCGGTCGTCATCCGTTACGCCGGCATCGACGCGGAGAAAAGCGCCATGTCGATCCGCCACCTCGTCGCCGCCGCCGTCCCCGGCCTGTCGGCCGACAAGGTGACGGTGCTCGATTCCAACGGCAACCTCTTGGCCGCGGGCGATGATCCCTCCAACACCAGTGCCGCCCGCACGCTCGGCGTCGAGCAGACCGTCGAAGCGCAGATCGGCGACAACATCCGCCGCGCGCTGACGCCCTATCTCGGTCCCGACAATTTCCGTGCCAGCGTCAAGGCCGATGTCAACACGGACACCCGTCAAACGGAGGAGACCATCTTCGATCCGAATTCCCGCGTCGAACGCTCCGTGCAGTCGGTGCGCGCCAATGAGAACAGCAACCAGAAACAGGCTTCGACCCCCGCCAGTGTCGAGCAGAATCTGCCGGAGACCCAGGCTACCGCGACCGAGGGCCCGCAAACCTCGTCGGCGAACGACCGCAAGGAAGAGATCACCAACTACGAGATCAACTCCAAGAAGATAGCCACCGTCTCCAACGGCTATACCGTGACCAAGATGTCGATCGCCGTCGTCGTTAACCAGGACCGGCTGAAGACGATCCTGGGCAAGGACGCGACACCGGAACAGATCGCCAAGCGTGTCGCCGACATCCAGAAGATGGTGAGCTCCGCCACCGGCTTCGACGACAAGCGCGGCGACGTCATCGACGTCTCGGCCGTCGAGTTCATAGACGGGCTGGACGGCGAGGCGGTGCCCCAGGCGGGAATGCTCGATTCCATCGGCCAGCATGCCGGCACGCTGATCAATGCCGGCGCCTTCATCGTCGTGGTGTTCCTGGTCGCCTTCTTCGGCTTGCGGCCGATGGCGGCCGCGTTGACGGCAAAGGCGACGCCCGCCATAGCAGGCCCCAATTTCGATGAAGTCCAGCGCTCTCTGCCGACGCCGGAGGCAGCCGCTTCCGCCGATGCGGGTGCCGCCATCGGTGCCCTGCCCGGCACCCGTGCCGGCGCCACCCCGCTCGACGATCTGCGCCAGAAGATCAGGCCGGCCCCGCAGGAGCGGCTTGCCCGCATGGTCGACATCAACGAGGAACGCACCGCGCAGATCCTGCGCAAATGGGCGGCCCAGGAAGTCGCGGCCTAGACCATGCCCTCAGCAGCCCTCTTCGATCTTCTCCCGGATTTCGGCACCCGCGCGCAACGTGCCCGCCAGCCCCAGGCCGCCGCCGAGCAAAAGCCCGACGCGGCTGCACCGCCGGCCGATATCGGTACGCTGATCGCCGAAGCGGTTGCCCAGGCGGAGGCAACGCTCGGCGAACGGCTTGCCGCGGCCCATGAGGCAGCGCTGGAAGCGGAACGCCAGGCAAATGTCGAGGAAGCGAAGGCCTTTCTCGACAGCTTCGGTGGCGATGTCGGCAAGGCGGTGTCGTCGCGGCTCGACGCCATGGAGGCGCGCGTGACGGATCTTGTCGGCGCCACGGTCGCCCGCATCATCGGCGGCGTTGTCAGCGATGATCTGCGGAAGCGCTCGCTTGAAGCGCTCGCCGGCGCGGTCCGCGACGCCGTTGGAGATGGCGAAGCCGTGCGCATCGCCGTCCGCGGGCCGCTCCCGCTGTTCGAAACGCTGAAGGCATCGCTTCGGCCGCGCGCCGAAAATCTCGACTTCATCGAGGCGCCCGGCTTCGACCTGACGGTCACCATCGACGAAGCCGTGTTCGAGACGCGCATGGCCGAATGGTCGGCAGCACTTTCCGAGGTGTTGTCATGAGCGTCGCCGATGCCGATCATGGTAGGCACGAGATCATCATCGTGCGGCGCGGGCATGACGACCACGACGAAGGTCACCATGGCGGCGTCTGGAAGATCGCCTTCGCCGACTTCATGACCGCCATGATGTGCTTCTTCCTGGTCATGTGGCTGATCAATGCCGCCAACGAACAGACCAAGGCGGCCGTCGCCAGCTACTTCAACCCCGTCAAGCTGGTCGACCGCAATTCGAGCCGCAAAGGTCTGGAGGACCTTGGCGACGGGCCGCACGCGATCGGCACGACGGCGCAAAACCCGCAACAGGCGAAAGACAAGGCCGATCAGGGCGGCAATGGTGAGGCGGGTTCATCTGATCGCAAGCAGGACAAGCAAGAGCCAGAGCAGTCCCAACAGTCAGACGATCATCTGTTCGCCGACCCTTATGCGGTGCTCTCCGAGATTGCCACTGACACCGGCGTCATGCAAAATGTCAGCCAGAAAGGCGATGGCGGCGCGCAGAATTCCGGCCCGGCGACGGGCGCCTCGGGCGGCGCGTCCTACCGCGATCCCTTCGAGCCTGACTTCTGGTCGCAGCAGGTCGCCGTGCCGGGCGCCGAGGCCAGCGCCCAGCGTCCCCGGATCGAGGGCGATCCGCTCAAGTCCGGCGACAAGGCGGCCGAGACACAGGTCGCCAAGGTCAAGGCCGTGCCGCCGGCACCACCCATCAAGGACGCACCGCTCGAGCCCCTGGCCGGGGATGGCAAGGACGCCGCCGCGACAATGGTCAAGACCGGCGATGCCAAGACTGGCGATGCCAAGGCCGGCAACGCCGACGCTGGAGACGACAAGGCCGCGGATACGGCCAAGGCTGGCACGGCCGTCGCGAAGCAGGAGACCACAAAACCCGAGGCGGCGGACAAGGCTCCGACCGCCGCCGCTGTGAAGGCGGCAGCCAACGTCAAGCAGCAGCTCGCCGATGCCTTCAAGCCCGGTGACAAGCTGCATGACGGTGTCTCGGTCGAAGCCACCGACAAGGGTGTCGTCATCTCCATCACCGATCAGCTCGACTTCGGCATGTTCGAGGTCGGGTCGGCGGTGCCGAGCCGTGAACTGGTGTTGGCGATGGAAAAGATCGGCCGCATCGTCAACGGCCAGAAAGGCACCATCAGCATCAACGGCCACACCGATGCGCGACCTTTCCGCAGCGCCAGCTACGACAATTGGCGGCTGTCGACGGCGCGCGCGCACTCCGCCTACTACATGCTCGTGCGTGGCGGTGTCGATGAACGCCGCATCACCGAGGTTGCCGGCTTCGCGGATCGCCAGCCCAAGGATCCGGCAGACCCAATGTCGGCGGCCAACCGCCGCATCGAAATCCTGATGGCGACCGGCGGATGAAGCGGGCGGCGCTGACCAGCCGCCTGACAGGCCTGTTGCTGCTGCTGGCCGCGGCGTATCCGTCGGCGGGCCTCGCCCAGGATACGCTGCAGCCTTATCAGCTGGTACGTTCGTTGCAGCTTGTCCAGGACCGCATCGCGGCCGGCGACCACGCCGCGATGCCGATGCAGGCCAAGCTGCTCGAGATGACCGATGCGCGCTTGCGCGCGGCGGATGCCGACGATTTCAAGGATCCCAGGAATTTTCGCGCGCTCCTGGTCTACGGCATGAGCGGCGGCAATCCGGTGACCGTCGAGGCGGCCGTATCGCGCGCCGCCTCCGATCCGCGGAACCTTGCCATAGCCAAGGGTGTGATCGACTATCTGAACGGCCGGCCCGGCGAGGCGATCGAAGCCCTGAGGCCGATCGACCCGATGGCCCTGCCAGGCGATCTCGGCGCGTTCCTCGCCTTGGTCAAAGGGTCGCTGCTTGCCACGGACCAGCCGGCGCTTGCGCTCACGCTGCTCGATGATGCCAGGCTGCTCAGCCCCGGCACTCTGGTCGAGGAGGCGGCTTTGCGGCGCTCGGTCGGCATTGCCGTGACGCAAGGCGACGCGGCACGGTTCGCGCTTGCCTCCACCCAATATGTCGAGCGCTATCTCTATTCGCCCTATGCAAGCCAGTTCGCCGACTCCTTCGTCTCCGGCGTCATCGCACTGCATATGTCGATCAGCCAGGACAAGCTCGCCGACATCACCTCTATGATGGATCCCGAGCGCGAGAAGGTGATCTATCTGCGCATCGCTCGCCGCGCCGCGATTGACGGCATGACCGACTTGTCGGCCTTCGCCTCGACACGGGCCGAACAGGGTCGCGACGGCAACACCAACCAGGGCGATCCGCGCGCCCTGCTCTATTCCAGCCTGTCCACGGTGACCTCCGATACCATCGAGGATGTGCGCGCCAAACTGGGCAAGATCGACCGCAGCAAATTGTCGGATGGCGACCGCGCCTTGCTCGACGCGGCCCAGACCATCGCCGGCGAAGTGGTGGCGCCGCCTGCCTCCCCTCCGGCCGCAGATCCGGCGCCCGCCCCGGTCGCGCCATCGCCCGAACCCGAGATTGCGGCCGCGTCGCCCACCGATGCCGCCGGATTGCCGCCTGTCGAGGGCGCCGTCTCCGAACAGCCGGCCGTCGCGCCATCCCTGGAAGCGGCAGCGGCTGCGCCGAGCGCACCCACGCCCGCAACCGACGCGGCAACCGTCCTGCCGGCATCTGCACCGGCGACCTCGGCCAGCGCCGACACCACAGACCCGACCGACGCCGCCATGACGAAAACCCGTCGACAGCTAGACCTGATCGACCAGATGCTTGGAGCCGCCCCGAAATGACCCCCAGCCTCGGCCCGGCCCTGCCAGGATTTACCGCCGCGCGCACGGCCGAGCAGCCGGCCGCGTCTGGAAAGAAGGACGACGCCAGCTTCGGCGAGATGGTGCACGGCGGTGCGAACCCTACTCATTCGGAAAAGCAGCCACCGGCCGAGGCAGGCTCTCGCGATCCGCGTTGGAGCAGACTTGCTGCGGACCTTGCTGCAAAGGAAGGTAAGGACGAGCCGATGCCCACGGGCAAGACAAGGACCACGCCAAGCGGATCGTCTGCCGCGAAATCCATGAAGGACGGCAAGGACGCCAGGGCGGACAAGGATGCCGATGCCGACGCGCCGGTCGCCGAACCGGGCGCGACGGCGCTCGACGAGCATCTGTCGCTGCTGATGGCGTTTCATGACCTGCGCCATTTCTCGACATCGGCCAAATCGGCCGACCCGAGCGAAGCAGGACAGGGCGCGGCTGTCGTTGGACAGCTTCCGCCGAAGGCCTATCGGCAGAAATCCGCCGCTGACGGTCTCGAACCCATATCCAAGCCTGAGCGGGTATCGCTCGTCGACGGACCGTTGACCAAACTCGACGGTCAGTTCGTCCGCGACACCCCCGTCGCGCCGAAACACGACAATACCATCGCGGCCGGCCCCCTGCCCGAGGCGCCCGCGGAGGTGCCGGGCGTGAAGACGGAACACGCGCCGCCGCAGCTGAAATCCATCGCCGACCTTCAGTCCTCATTGCGGTCCGAGCCGGGAAGACAACAGTCGGCGGCGGCACGCATCGACGTGGTTTCCGAACGCAGCTTTCCCGCGCCGCCGCAGGCGCCGATGAGCCAGGCAGCCCTCAACGTGATCGGCGCCATTTCAGCCGATGGCGGCCCGAACCAGCCGCTTTCCACGGCTTCCGCGACCGCTCAACTGACGGCCTCTGTTGCCGTTCCGACACATGTGTTGAAGATCGAACTTCACCCGGCCGAACTGGGTATGGTCACCGCCCATCTTCGGCTCTCTGGAGAACAACTGTCGATTGAATTGAAGCCCGAAACACACGATGCCTATCGCCGGCTTTCCAGCGACAGCGAGGCGATCGGCAAGTCGCTGCGCGGACTGGGCTTCGAGGTTGATAAGGTCACCATCCTGCAACCTTCGGTAGCAGCTCCCTCTGCAACCCGGACGGATACAATCGCCTCCGTCAGCGCTGCACCGGGCCGCGATCCATCATCCTTCCAGCCTGGAAATTCCGGCGGCGGCAATAGCGGAGCCGGCGGCCAGCAGTCGGGTCAGCAATCCGCAAGGGGTAACCATCATGAAGCGCAAGCACACGGCCGCGCCGCTTCGCCTTCTCGCGAGCGCGCTGGCGGCGATATCTTTATCTAGCCTCGCGAGCAGCGCTGGCGCCGCCACCAATCCTTGCGAACCCGAGATCCTGCGTGCCGCCGACCGCTATGGCGTGCCCGCCGGTATCCTCTATGCCGTCGGGTTGACGGAAACCGGCAACAAAGGCAGTCTTCAGCCCAACGCATTGAATATAGAGGGGAAAGCAGTCTTCCCGACAAGCCGGACCGAAGCCCTTGCCGCCTTCGCCAACGCCCAGCGCGAGGGTAAGACGCTGATCGATCTCGGCTGCATGCAGATCAACCATCACTACCATGCCTCGCATTTCCGCAGCGTCGAGGACATGCTCGACCCACGCCAGAACGTCGACTACGCGGCCCGCTTCCTGGCCAGCCTCCATGCCCGCCACGAGACGTGGTCGATGGCCGTCGCCCGCTATCATGCCGGTCCCGACAACGATCCGGCGCAGAAGGTCTATGTCTGCAGGGTGATCGCCAACATGGTGGCCACCGGCTTTGGCAAATGGACCGCGAACGCCCGCGCCTTCTGCAACCCCTAAGCGCATTTTCTCCTGCTAATACATCGATCCCCTGACACGAAGCGGGTAGTACGACTTCGTCACGAGTTGGACCGGTAAGCATATCTGGCGGCATGCTAATGCAACCGATGCGATTCCAGACTCCCAAGAAACTAGTTACAAGAAATGATGGTTGTTCAGGATTCCCGCCAGCGGATACGCCTTTCCCCACGGGGCAGATGTGCTGATTCGGAGGCGGGGCCGATGATCGTTATCGTTGACGAGCGAGAGCTCGTGACAGAGGGCTATAATTCACTTTTCGACCGCGAGGGGATCGCCTGCGCCGGTTTCGCGCCGGGCGAATTCGGCGAGTGGGTCAACTCGGCCGCCGACACCGATCTGCGTTCGGTCCGGGCCTTCCTGATCGGCGACTGCCGTGACGGCGCGATCTCGCCGCGCCAGATCCGCGACCGCACCGGAGCTCCGGTCATTGCGCTCAGCGAGCAGCATTCGCTGGAAAACACGCTGCGGTTGTTCGAGAGCGGCGTCGACGATGTCATCCGCAAGCCGGTGCACATCCGCGAAATCCTGGCCCGCATCACCGCCATCCGCAGACGCGCCAGCGAGGACGTCGCCTACACCGAGATCGGGGCCATGCGCATCTTCATGGACGGCCGCGATCCCGAGATCGACGGCCAGCCGCTGCCCTTGCCGCGCCGCGAGCGCCGTATCCTGGAATATCTGGCGAGCAATCGCGGCCGCCGCGTCACCAAGACCCAGGTGTTCAACGCCATCTACGGCATCTTCGACGAAGAGGTCGAGGAGAACGTGGTGGAAAGCCACATCAGCAAGTTGCGCAAGAAACTGCGCGAGAAGCTGGGCACTGACCCGATCGATTCCAAGCGCTTCCTCGGCTACCGGCTCGTGTTCTGATGCGGCACCGCGCCAGCCTCGCGCAAGACAGGACGCGTAGCCTCGAAGCCAGCGGCATGGATATTGCGGAGACATCTCGATGAGCCTCTACGGAATGATGCGGACCGGCGTTTCCGGCATGAATGCCCAGGCAAACCGCCTGTCGACGACGGCCGACAACATCGCCAACTCCGACACCACCGGCTACAAGCGGTCTTCGGCCGAATTTTCGACGCTGATCATGCCGTCGACCGGCGGCGCCTATAATTCCGGCGGCGTCACCACGACGATCCGCCAGGCGGTGAGCGATCCGGGCGTGCTTCAATACACGACCTCGGTCTCCGACCTTGCCGTCAGCGGCGATGGCTTCTTTGTGGTCCAGGACCCGAGCGGCACGCCTTTCCTGACCCGCGCCGGCGCCTTCGTTCCCGATGCCCAGGGCCGGCTGGTCAATGCCGCCGGTTTCCAGCTGATGGCCTACAGCTATGCCAACGGCACGCCGGCGGCGACGGTCAACGGCTTCGAAGGTCTCGAGCCGGTTGTCATCTCCGACCAGGGACTGACCGCGACGCCGAGCACCCAGGGTAATTTCAGCGGCAATCTGCCGGCAGGTGCGACGCCGGTCGCCGCCGGCAACCTGCCCAGCACGAACTCGGCGGGCGCGCAGTACACTTCGAAATCGTCGATGGTCGCCTATGACAATCTCGGCAACAAGAAGCTGCTCGACGTCTATTTCACCAATACCGGTGCCGGCACCTGGGAGGTGGCGGTCTTCGACCAATCGAAGGCGACGGCCGGAACTGGCTTCCCCTACGCTGCCGGCGGTGCCCTGGGCACGGCCAACCTGACCTTCGATACCACGACCGGCAAGCTCACCGGCACCCCGACCGACGTTTCATTCACAGTACCGGGCGGCGCCAGCCTCGACCTCGATCTGTCGAAGCTGACCCAGCTCGGCACCGGCTTCACCGTCTCCGACGCACAGGTCAACGGCAACGCGCCGAGCACCATCGACAAGGTGCAGATCAGCAAGGACGGCACCATCTACGCCCAGTACAAGGACGGCACCTCCAAGCCGCTCTACAAGATTCCGCTGGCCGACGTGCAGAGCCCCGACCAGCTCAAGGCGCTGCCTGGCAATGTCTACGCCCAAGGCACCGACTCCGGTGCGATCCGTGTCGGTTTTGCCAACGAAGGCAAGCTTGGTTCGATCATTTCCGGCGCACTCGAAAATTCCAACGTCGATATCGCGGAGGAATTGACCGACATGATCGCGGCTCAGCGCAGTTACACCGCCAATTCCAAAGTCTTCCAGACCGGGTCCGATCTGATGGACGTCCTCGTCAACCTGAAGAGATAAACCGGGCTCCGCCCGTGAAAGACCAGCATGTCGCTTTCCTCCGCACTGAGCATCGCCCAATCGGCGCTTCTGGCCACCTCGCGGCAGACAAGCGTCGTCACGCGCAACGTGGCAGACGCCGACAATCCGAACTATTCGCGCCGCATCGCGCTGGTCACCAGCACGACGCCCGGCGCGCGTTCGGTTGATGTCCAGCGTGCAGCCAACGACCTGCTGTTTCGCCAGAACCTCGGCGCTCTGTCCGCCTACGCCGGCCAGAACGCGCTCTACGGCGGCATGGACCAGCTCGACGTTTCAGTGAATGGCGTCGACAACGCCTCCTCACCTTCGACCGCCATCGCCAACCTGCAGCAGGCGCTGCAGCTATACGCCACCTCGCCGTCCAACCAGAATCTTGGCTCGAGCGTCATCGACGCGGCCAAACAGGTCGTGCGGTCCCTGAATGAGGGCTCCAAGGCCATTCAGGATTTTCGTACCCAGACCGACGGCCAGATCGATACCGCCGTCAAGGATCTCAACTCGCTGCTCAACCAGTTCCAGGACGCCAACACGGCGGTCATGTCCGGAACCCGTTCCGGCACCGACGTTTCCGATGCGCTCGACCAACGCGACGCATTATTGAAGAAGATCGCCAATTACATTCCGGTATCGACCTTCACGCGTGGCGACAACGACATGGTCATCACCACGGGTGACGGCACGACGTTGTTCGAGACGATCCCACGCGCCGTCAGCTTCGCCCCATCTACGGGCTATGCCGCGGGTGCGGCCGGCAACGCGGTCTACATCGACAACGTACCGGTCTCGGCGGGCAGCGGCGGCAACACCACCGCCAGCGGCACGATTGCCGGCCTGCTGCAATTGCGCGACGGCGTCGCCTCGACCATGCAGAGCCAGCTCGACGAAACCGCCCGCGGCCTTATCACCGCCTTTGCCGAAACCGCACCGTCGATGCCCAACGCGGCGGGCCTGTTCACCTGGTCGGGCGCACCGGCAGTGCCAGCCGCGGGCACGCTCGTCGATGGCCTTGCTGGAACGATCAAGATCAACGCAGCGATGGATCCCAGCACTGGCGGCAACCCGACATTGCTGCGTGACGGCGGCGCCAACGGCGCCGCCTATGTCGTCAACACTGGCGGGGCCTCATACTCCAACCTTCTGGTCGCCTATGGCGACCAGCTCGACAAGCCGATGACGTTCGATCCCTCGGCCGGGATCTCGGCAACCTCCAGCGTTGCCGACTACGCCGCCAATTCGATTGGCTGGTTGCAGGGTGTTCGCCAGCAGGCTTCGACCGCAGCCGACGCCAAGGAAGCCCTGGCACAGCGCAGTGCCGATGCCTTGTCCAACGCAACCGGAGTCAATGTCGATCAGGAGATGTCGCTGATGCTCGACCTCGAGCACACCTATCAGGCATCCGCCCGCATGATGAAGACCGTCGACGACATGATGACGGCTCTGTTGAACGCGGTGGGATAAGCCATGACCTTTGTCTCCTCTGCTGCCCTTACGAATGCCATGCGCTATCAGCAGATGCGCATGCAGGCCGATCTCGTCAAAGCCACGAAGGAGTCCTCGACCGGCAAGGTCGCCGACGTCGGTCTGGCACTTGGTGGGCGTACCGCACAGTCCGTCACCTTTTCGCGCGACCTCGACCGGCTCAACGTCATTGTCGATTCCAACGGACTGGTGGCCGCCCGGCTCTCATCGACCCAGACCTCGCTCGGCCAACTCTCCAACGTCGCGCAGACTTTCCTGTCCAGCCTGACCACCGCATCGTCGGGCGACAACACCGACAGCCTGACCCAATCGACCGGCCAGACAACCATCCAGCAGCTTACGTCGATCCTCAACACCAGCGTCAACGGCGAATATCTGTTCGCCGGCACAAACACCGACGTCAAGCCCATCAACGATTTCACGGCCGCCGGCTCTCCCGCCAAGGCCGCCTTTGACGCCTCCTTCGTCGCCAAGTTCGGCTTCACGCCCAATGACCCGGCCGCGGCCAACATCACCGCGGCCCAGATGGATGATTTCATCACCAACGATGTCACGCCGCAGTTCCTCGGCGCGGGCTGGCAGACCAACATGTCGAACGCGACCGACCAGCAGATCGTCAGCCGCATCGCGCTCAACGAAACCACCGAGACCTCGACCGGCGCCAACAGCGACGGCATCAGGAAGCTTGCCATGGCGGCCGCCTTGGTCTCCAGCCTGATGTCCACCAATATCAGCCAGGCGGCGAAGGACAGCATCGTCGACCATTCGCAGAAACTGGTCGGCGAGGCGCTGAGCGGCATCGCGCAGGTGCAATCCCAGACCGGCATCGTCCAGAAGCGCGTCTCCGACGCCAGCGACCGTATGAAGACGCAGATCGACCTGTTCGAACGGCACATTCTGGATCTCGAAGCAGTCGATCCGGCGGAAGCAGCGACCCGCGTCGCCGACCTGACGCAGCATATCGAGACGTCTTTCGCTCTGACGGCGCGCCTGCAGCAGCTCAGCCTGTTGAATTACCTGACCTGACACCTCTAGCGGAACGGTAGAGCCAACAATGTACCAATTCTCCTACGCCGACGTTCAGAGCACCTCCGTCGCGGACGCCAAGGACCGCGAACGGGAGCTGCTGACCCGCTCGATCGACATGCTGTCGGCCGCCGCCGCGGCCGGTCAGGCTTCGATGGAGGCCGTGGAGGCGCTGCATTTCACCAATCGCGTCTGGACCACCTTCGTCGAGGATCTTGGCTCCAGCGACAACGCACTCCCAAAGGAATTGCGCGCCAACCTGATTTCCATCGGCCTGTGGCTGTTGCGCGAGGCCGAGGACATCCGCCAGGGCCGCACCGACAATTTCGAGGGGCTGATCGAAGTGTCCCAGATCATCCGCGACGGCATTCAATGACCAACACGCTGAAGATCTCGCTGAAGCCCAACGAGAAGATCTACATCAACGGCGCCGTCATCCGTGTCGACCGCAAGGTCACCGTCGAGCTGATGAACGACGTGCAGTTCCTGCTCGAAAGCCATGTGATCCAGGCCGACGAGGCGTCGACGCCATTGCGGCAGCTCTATTTCATCGTGCAGGTCATGCTGATGAACCCCGCTGGTGCCGATGAAGCCCGCGAGATGTTCCGCCGCTCGCTGCCGCTGCTTATTGCAAGTTTCGAAGACGCCGAGATCGGCAGCGCGCTGAAACAGGTCGACCGCATGGTCGGCGAGGATCACATCTACGAGGCCTTGAAGGCGATCCGTTCGCTTTATCCTCTCGAACGCCGCGCGCTTGGCGGCAATGACGATATTCCGGGCGCCGCGCGCCAGCTGGCCGTAGGAGCACGATACTAATGACCGTAGATATGACGACGACGGTACCGGTTGGCGCCAACCAGACCACCACGCAGACCGCCAAGACCGCTGTCGACTATAACTCGTTCCTGAAACTTCTGATCGCCGAGATGAAGAACCAGGATCCGACCAAGCCGATGGATTCGACGCAGTACGTCGCCCAGCTCGCCACCTTCTCGCAGGTCGAGCAGTCGGTGCAGACCAACACCAAGCTCGACCAGATCATGCAGTCGTCGGCGCTGTCGCAGGCCGACGCTCTCATAGGCCGCAACATCACCTCGGCCGATGGTAAGACCACGGGCACGGTGGCGTCGGTGACGCTTGGCAGCAACGGCCTGATCGCAGTGCTGCAGGATGGCACCACGGTCCCCGTCGGCGCGGGCGTATCGATCAAGCCGGCGAGCTAGGCCGACCGCCAACATGAACGAGGCCGACGCACTCGATATCGTCCAGTACGCGGTGTGGACGGTGCTGACGGCATCCGCGCCGGTGGTGCTGGTCGCAATGGCCGTCGGCATCGGCATCGCCTTGATCCAGGCATTGACACAGGTCCAGGAAATCACCTTGACCTTCGTGCCCAAGATCGTCGCCATCATGCTGGTGGTGGCGCTTACGGGCCCGTTCATCGGCGGCCAGATATCGGCCTTCACCAATGTCATCTTCGAGCGCATCCAGAACGGTTTCTGAGCGATTCCAGAAAGGATGCTCGGCGCCTTCCGGCACAGGCGTGTGGCCCTTCGCTATCCCCTTGTTGGACCATGATCTTCCCCGCAAGGCATTCGCCCTTTGCGCCGCGATGCCATAGTTTCGGCAAATCATGCGGGGAAACGGATCACCGCAAGGATCAGCGCGCCGTGGCAGGAACCGCCCATGATTGACGAAAAGCCGGATAGCGAAAGCGTCTCGGCGCTGGCGCCGTTCCGGCATGGCATCTTCCGCGCCGTGTGGGGCGCAAGCCTCGTCTCCAATTTCGGCGGCTTGATCCAGGGTGTCGGCGCCGCCTGGATGATGACCACCATCGCCACCTCGCCGTATCAGGTCGCCCTGGTCCAGGCCTCGACCACCTTGCCGATCATGCTATTCGCGCTTGTCGCCGGCGCCATCGCCGACAGTTTCGACCGCCGCAAGGTGATGCTGGTCGCCCAGACATTCATGCTGGTCGTTTCGGCGCTTCTGACCGCCTTCACCTATTTGGACCTGATCACGCCGTGGACGCTGCTGGCCTTCACCTTCCTGATCGACAGCGGCACGGCGCTCAACAGCCCGTCATGGCAGGCCTCCGTCGGCGACATCGTTCCGCGCAACAAGGTGCCCGCCGCCGTGGCGCTGAATTCCATGGGCTTCAACCTGACCCGCAGCGTCGGCCCGGCCATCGGCGGCATCATCGTCGCGGCTGCCGGTGCGGCCGCCGCCTTCGCGGCGAACGCGGTGAGCTATGTCGGCCTCATCGTCGTGCTGGCACGCTGGAAGCCGGATGTACCGGTCTCGGCCCTGCCGCGCGAGTCATTGGGAGCCGCCATGGGCGCGGGCCTGCGCTACGTCGCCATGTCGCCCAACATCGGCAAGGTGCTGGTCAGGGGCGCGGCCTTTGGCTTCAGCGCCGGCGCGGTGCTGGCGCTGCTGCCGCTGGTGGCCCGCGACGTCGTCAGGGGCGACGCGCTGACCTACGGCATCATGCTGGGCGCCTTCGGCATCGGCGCGGTCGGCGGCGCGCTGATCAGCGTGCGGCTGCGGCAGTTGCTCTCCAGCGAGACGATGGTGCGCTGCGCCTTCGCTGGTTTCGCTGCCTGCGCCTTCAACGCCGCCATCAGCCAGCATGCCTGGCAGACGTCGCTCGGCCTGCTGGTCGGCGGTGCCTGCTGGGTGATCGCGCTATCCCATTTCAACGTGACGGTGCAGATGGCAACGCCGCGTTGGGTGGTCGGCCGGGTTCTCTCGGTCTACCAGACCGCCACCTTCGGCGGCATCGCGCTGGGCAGCTGGATCTGGGGTGTCGTCGCCGATGCGCATGGTGCCGAGACGGCGCTGATCGCCGCGGCCATCGCCATGCTCGCCGGCGGCGCCGTCGGCCTCGTGCTGCCGCTGCCGCAACAGCAGGTGCTCAACCTCGACCCGCTCAATCGCTTCAAGGAACCGCATCTCGCCCTCGACCTCAAGCCGCGCAGCGGCCCGATCGCCATCATGATCGAATATGTGATCCGGCACGAGGACGAGGCGGAATTCCTCGCCACCATGGCCGAACGTGGCCGCATCCGCCGCCGTGACGGTGCCCGCAACTGGACGCTGGCGCGCGATCTCGAAAATCCGTCGATCTGGATCGAGCATTACCACACGCCGACCTGGCTCGAATATGTCAGGCACAACGGCCGCATCACCCATGCCGACGCCATTGTCGGCGAACGCTTGCGGGCGCTGCACTCAGGCGATGAGCCGCCGCGCGTGCGACGCGTGATCGAACGCCCGACAACCGCCGGCACGGCATTGGTGCCTGCCAAGGGACCGATCGAGCACTGACGAGTTCGGAAACCGCAGGCGCGCCTATCCCTCGCCCGACAGGTCTCGCCGCGCCTTTTCGAGTTCCTCGGCATAGCGCCGCATCAAATGGCCCTCGGTCAGAAGCCCGAGCACGATGTGGTCGGCGAAGTCCTCGACCACGGCCAGTTCCTCGGCCCCGGCGCGCTGGAACGTCTCAGCGGCAGTCTGCACGTTCATGCTGGGCACCAGGACGGCATCCTTGTACTGGGCAAGATCGCGCACTGGCACCTCGCCCCCGGAAGGATCGCTGTGCAGTTCGGCCACGATCAGCATGCCGACATATTCGTCTCCCGGGTCGACGGCGATCACGCGCTGGGCCGACCCCAGCGGGAACTCCTTGCGGAAGGCGGCCAGCGTGGTCGACGCCTCGATGGTCTTGATGTCCTCGCGCATCATCGAGCCGACGGTCAGGCTGCGCATCCAGCCGACATCGTGGGCGCTGCGGATCGTCTCGCCGCGCAGGTGGAAGCGCCAGGTAGAGAACGAATAGCCGAAGGTTTCGCGCACCAGAATCGCCGCCATGATCGAAGCGGCCAGCACCACGCCGGTGAGCGTCAGGTCGCGGGTCGATTCCAGCGCCAGGAAGGTCATGGTCAGCGGACCGCCGACGACACCGACGGCAAGCGACGTCATGCCGACGACGGCGGCGACCGAGGGGTCGATGCCGGTCGCCGGCGAGACGAGCGCCATGACACCGGCGAACGCCTTGCCGAGCAGCGCGCCGAGGAACAGCGAGGCGAAGAACAGTCCGCCGCGAAAACCCGAGCCCAGAGAGATGGCCGACGCCGCCAGCTTCAGCACGAAGACGCTGGCCACCACCGCCAGCCCGTAATTCATGGCGAACTCGCGGTGCAGCGCGCCGTGGCCGCTGGACAGGACCTGCGGCGTGATCAGGCCGAGGAGGCCGACTAGGACACCGCCGATGACGGGCCGCAGCGAGGCATCGATCGAAAGCCTGTTGAAACCGCGCTCGATCAGCGTCACCAGTTGCATGATGGCGATTGAGGCCGCGCCGCCGAGCAGGCCGAGCAGAAGGAATGGCACATATTGGCTGGCTGTGAGTTGCGGCAACCCTGAAAGCTCGAGCGGGAACGGTACGCCGCCGAATACTTCCGCCGTCAGCGACGCCGAGACCGCGGCCGTCATGACAGGCGCGACATTGGCGACCGAGTAGATGCCGATGACCAGCTCGAAACCGTAGAAGGCGCCGGTCAGCGGCGCATCGAAGGCGGCTGATATGGCGCCGGCGGCGCCACAGCCGACCAGGATGCGGACATCGTTGCGGCGCAACCGGAAGGCGCGCGCCAGCCGCGAGGCGACACCGGAGCCGACCTGCGTATAGCCGGCCTCCAGGCCGACGGAGGCGCCGAAGCCGCTGGAAATCATCGTCTGCACGACGATGATGAAGGTGTCGGTCAGCGACATGCGCCCGCCATAGAGCGCGTTGGCCTCGATCGGGTCGACCGGCGTGCGGAATTTCCGAAGCCTCAGCCAGACCACCGATATCCCGAGCAGGATGCCGCCGATCGCGGGGATCAGCGCCTGCACTGGATTGCCAAGCGAGAACATGCCCGACAGCCGCCCGCCGGGCTGGACACCGAACAGCAGCCCGTGCAGGTCCTGCACAATCTGGCTCATCGAGGTAACCAGTATGCCGGCCATGACGCCGACAACGCCCGCCATGATGACCACGGCGATGCCGCGCGCCTCCAGGAGAGGGACTGACCTCAAAAGCACCGCGCGCAACCGGCGGGCGTAGACTTGGGGTTGGTTTCTGGAAAGCACCGGGACGGCTCGCCGATATCAAAGGCAAAGGAAGACCCGCCTGATACGCCGGGCGGCACGTCGTGACAACCACAATGCCGACATCAAAGGCGCCAATATGGCCGCGATACCGCCCGATCCGGCTTTTCTCGCCCTGGGAGCGGAAAGCCACCAGCGTCATGCGGTCAGTCCGGTATCGTCAGCGGGCCGCAATCGTCGTCGGCAACAAAGGTCGCCAGCAGTTCGGCCGGCTCGGTGGTGCTGGCATTCTCGGCGAAGAGATGGATCGCTCCGGGTGGCTCGAACCAGGTTTGTCCCTCCGTATAGGTGCCGACGGGGCCGCCCGCCAGTTGCGAACGCAGCGTGCCCTTGAGCACAAAAGCGCTGTCCGAGCCCGGATGCCGGTGTTGGGACGTATAGGCATTTGGAGGAAATGCGACGACGACCGTGGTGATCGACTTGCCGGGCACGTTAGGCAGCCTTTCGCAGGAGACAGGCGTGACGACCGTCTTGGGCCGCGCGGCGGCGGGGCTGCCCTCGGCAGCGCCTTCCATGTTCATACGCGTTTCCATGCCAACCGGCAGCACACCCGTCAAACCCGGACCGGTCCATTTCGCCGCCAGCGCGAACAGAACGGCGACGGCACTGATAGCGATCAGGGACTGGCCAGTGCGCAAACGGGCTAGATTGCTGATCATGTCGACGTCTCCGAGCGGATTGGTTCAGGCGGGCAAGCGGAAATCGGCGCGCCAGCCGAGCTCCTCGGCCGCCTTTCGCGTCGAGACGGCCCCGTTGGGTTCGGCAACGTTGAAGATGCCGGGCGCGCCATTGTCCAACGCGAGCAGCGCCGCATGGGCGGCCGCATCGACATGCAGCGGCGACGCGCCGGCAGCCGTATTCGCTCCCGTTCCCGGGCCATAGAGCTGGCCATACCGCAGGACGATGCCGGCGAATGGTGCGTCGAGGACGGCCGTTTCGAGCGCGATGACCCCGCCGACGCTGATGCCGCGATTGCCGCTCGCGCCGCCATCCAGGGGATCGGCCTCGGCATGCGGCTCGGGACCTGATGCATAGGCCCAGGCGATGCTTTGCGCGACCATGCGCCTGACGCCAGCGGCGGCGGCCGCGGCGACCAGATTGCCTGTGCCCTCGTCGCGAATGCGGGCGTTACGCACGACAGCCTCGGCCATGCGGCTCGGGTCCAGGCCCGCCGGCAGGTCGGTCAACTGGTGGACGACGATGTCGGGTCGGGCAGCAAGCATCGCCTGCATCAGTGCTTCGGCATCGAATACATCCACAACCGCCGGCTCGACGCCAAGGGCCTCCAATCTGGCGGCCTTGTCGGTATTGCGCGTGGTGCCCGTCACCTGATGGCCAGCGGCCAGGAGTTGCGGGACCAGCCGCTGCCCGATGGCGCCGGAGGCGCCGGCGAGAAAAATCCGATAGGCCATCGTCTTCGTCCTTGCTCTGCTTTAATATCAGGGTTCGAATAACATATAAGAGCTCTTACATCATGCGCAAGCCAAATCAGCCTCCGTCGGTTCCAGCTCCGGGCCAAGGCAAACGCGGCGAGGAAGGTTATCTCGGCTATCTCCTGCGGCAGGCGGCCGGCGCGCATCGGCTGAGAGTCGACCGGGCGCTGGCCGACCTCGGCGTGACCCAGCCGCAATTCGTCACTTTGACCATGCTGGCGGCCTATCCAGGCCTCTCCAACGCCGATCTTGCCCGGCTGGCGCTGCTCACCCCGCAAACGCTCAGTGTCATCGTCACCAATCTGGAGCGGGCCGGTTCGCTGGTGCGCAAGCCGCACGCTGTTCATGGCCGCATCCAGCATATCGAGCTCAGCGCCAGCGGAGAGGCGCTGCTGCGGCGATGCCGGGACCGGGTGCATGCGATCGAGAGGCAATTGGCCGACGGCCTGTCGGCGGCGGAGGAACGGGCGGTCAGGCGGTGGCTGGTCGGCGTTGCCACCGCCGACACCGCCGGGACCTGATTGCTTGCTGGCGGCCGGCAAGGATCGGGGCGCCGGACCGCTCAGGTCGGCATGGCTTCGCCGGCCTCGTGGAGCACGAGATTGCGCTCGCCGATGCCGAGCTCCGGCCAGGTCGCACGCCAGTCGGCGATATGCGGCGAGCGGAAATGCGCATCGAGCGCTGTCCTGTCGCGCCATGCCTCGGTGACCCGGATCAAGCCGGGATCAAGCACATCCTGCGCATAGGAATATTCAAGGCAGCCGTCCTCGGCGCGGCTGGCGCGAACCATGCGTTCCATCACCGGCCTTGCCTCGTCGAGCCTGTCGGGCGGCAGTCGGATCGTACCGATGATCAGCAGCATGGATTGTCCTTCGCGAGAGAGTCGATCCGGCCACTCTCCCACCCTCGCGCAAGCTTGGCCAGCTACGCTCGCCGGGCTGTCGCATGCTCGGCAGCCCATGGGTTCGAGGACGAGAATGGCGATCAGCGAAAGCATCCAGCCCGGCGCGGTGGCCAAGAACGGCCGCGATATCTTCTTCGCGCTCGGCATCGTCATCATCCTGGCCGTGCTGTTCCTGCCGATCCCGGCTTTCCTCATCGACATCGGCCTCGCCTTCTCGATCGCGCTTTCGGTGCTGATCCTGATGGTGGCGCTGTGGATCCAGCGGCCGCTCGATTTCTCCTCGTTCCCGACCGTGCTGCTCATCGCCACCATGCTGCGTCTGTCGCTCAACATCGCCACCACGCGCATGATCCTGTCGCATGGCAATGAGGGCACGCACGCCGCCGGCTATGTCATCGCCGGCTTCTCCAAGCTGGTGATGGCCAGCGACTTCGTCATCGGCCTCATCGTCTTCATGATCCTGATCGTGGTGAATTTCATCGTCATCACCAAGGGCGCCACCCGTATCGCCGAAGTCGGCGCGCGCTTCACCCTCGACGCCATTCCCGGCAAGCAGATGTCGATCGACGCCGACCTCTCCGCCGGGATGATCGACGACAAGACCGCGCAGTTGCGCCGCCGCGAACTGGAAGAGGAATCCTCCTTCTTCGGCTCGATGGACGGCGCCTCGAAATTCGTGCGCGGCGACGCCATCGCCGGCCTCATCATCACCGCCATCAACATCGTCGGCGGCATCGCCATCGGCTACATCAGGCACGGCATGGGCATGGGCGAGGCCGCCGACGTGTTCATCAAGCTGTCGGTCGGCGACGGTCTGGTCACCCAGATCCCGGCGCTGATAGTCTCGCTCGCCGCCGGCCTCCTGGTCTCCAAGGGCGGCACGCGCGGTTCGACCAACCAGGCCGTGTTCGGTCAGCTCGGTGCCCATCCGCGCGCGCTCTACGTGGCGGCCGCACTGCTGGTGCTGCTCGGCCTGATGCCCGGCCTGCCGCTGTTCCCGTTCTTCGCGCTCGCCGCCGGCATGGCCGGCCTCGGCTATGTCATTCCGATGCGCCACAACCGGGCCGTCGCCGAGGCCGAGGCACTGAAGAGCCAGGAGAAGGCGACCAAGGCCGAGGAAGAAAAGAATTCGGTCAAGGCCTCGCTCGCCACCGCCGAGATCGAACTCCTGATCGGCAAGCAGCTTTCGACCCGGCTCCTGGTCTCGCATCAGGAACTGGTCTTCCGCATGTCCAAGATGCGCAAGAAATTCGCCCAGCAATACGGCTTCGTCGTTCCTGAAGTCCGTGTCGCCGACGACTTCGCCATCCCGCCGAAAAGTTATCAGATCAAGGTGCATGGCACCGTGGTCGCCGAATATTCGATGCGCGTCGGCGAGATCATGGTGCTGCTCGGCAGCCGCGACATACCCGAAATCCCCGGCGAGGAAATCCGCGAGCCCGCCTTCGGCATGCGCGCCTACTCCGTCATGGAAACCTTCGCCGAGGATTTGAAGCGCGAGAACTTCACCTTCGCCGACAACATGTCGGTGCTGCTCACGCATCTCTCGGAAGTCATCCGCAACAACCTGCCGCAGCTCCTGTCCTACAAGGACATGAAGGCGCTGCTCGAACGCCAGGACCAGGAATACCGCAAGCTCGCCGACGAGATCTGCACCACCCACATCTCCTATCCTGGCTTGCAGGCGGTGCTGAAGCTTTTGCTTGCCGAACGCGTCTCGATCCGCAATCTGCACCTCATCATCGAGGCCATCGCCGAGATCGCGCCGCATGTGCGCCGCACCGAGCAGATCGTCGAACATGTGCGCATCCGCATGGCCCAGCAGATCTGCGGCGACCTCTCGGAAGGCGGCGTGCTCAAGGTGCTGCGCCTCGGCAACCGCTGGGACCTCGCCTTCCACCAGAGCCTCAAGCGCGACGCCAAGGGCGAGGTGCGCGAGTTCGACATCGATCCGCGCCAGCTCGAGGAGTTCGGCCAGGACGCCACCAAGGCGATCAAGAAACATCTGGAAGCCGGCGAGCGCTTCGTGCTGGTCACGGCGCCCGACGCCCGCCCCTATGTGCGCATGATCATCGAGCGCCTGTTCACCACGCTGCCGGTGCTCTCCCATGTCGAAATCGCCAAGGGCGTCGAGATCAGGGTGCTCGGGACCATATCGTGAGCGTTCTCTCGCAGGCCGTCGTCATCGCGGCGTTTCTCGCCTTCTGCCGCATCGGTGCCTGTTTCATGCTGATGCCGGGCCTGTCCAGCGCCCGCATCCCGGTTCAGGTCAGGCTGTTCGTCGCGGTCGCCGCGACCGGCGGCCTGCTCGCCTTCCTGTGGGACAAGATCTTTCCCTTCGTCGATCCGCGCCCGCAGATCCTGGTGCCGATGATCGTCTCGGAGCTGCTGGTCGGCGGACTGATCGGTGCCATGACCAGGCTCTACATGGAATCGCTTCGCTTCATGGGCTCGGCCATTGCCATGCTGATCGGCTATGGCGGCTCCGGCGGACCGGCGATCGAGGAGCCGGAACCGCAGGCGGCGCTTGCCGCCATCATTTCGTTCTCGGCGCTGCTGATGCTGTTCGTCTTCGACTTCGATCACGAGATCGTCCGCGCCCTGGTGACGTCCTACACGGTCGCGCCGGTCAACGTCTTCTTCAACCCGCAGGCAGCGCTGGTCGACGTCACCGACACCGTGTCGGACACGTTCTTCCTGGTCATCCGCCTCGGCAGCCCGTTCGTCGCCTATGCCATTCTCGTCAACCTGACGATCGGCTTCGTCAACAAGCTGACCCCGCAGATCCCGATCTACTTCATCTCCCAGCCCTTCGTCATCGCCGGCGGCATGCTGATCTTCTATTTCGCCATCGGCACCATGCTGTCGCTGTTCGTCGACGGCTTCGTCGACCTCACGCTGGCGAGGTGACATGAGCACGCGCAAGGATCGCTTGAGAAAACTGGTCAAGGTGCAGGAGCAGCTGAAAGCCCTGCACGAAACCCGCCACGCCACCTTCGTCGCCGCGGCAAACGCCGCCGAGACCGAAGCCCGCGAATTGATCGGCCATTTCGACCAGGACAATTCCCTCTCCAGCCTGTTCCCCGATCTCTATCATCGCCGCATCGCCCAGGCCGTCGTGCGCCAGGAGGAGAGCCTGGAAAGCGCAAGGCAAGAAGCCGGCCTCATCGCCGCGGCAAGCGCCCGCACCAACATGGTCGAGCGCGCCTACAAGGACGTCCGCAACCGCGACGAACGCGAGAGATCAGACCGCGAGCGCCTGGACCTGATCGCGCAGAAGCGGGGCGAGGAATAGTGCCGGGGCTCGATCATTGGCCCGAATTCATCAATGTTGCGAAGACAGCCCATCCGCCTGCCGCGGAAATTGTGTTTAACGGTCGACACCCCAAACGTCCGGATTTCGTGCGAAGTACTCGATCAGCATTTCGATGAGGACCCGGACCTTCTGCGCGGGGTGCCGACCCGGCGGTCGGACGACATAAGCGCCTGCCGAAGGTGGAGGATAGCGTGTCATCACCGGAACCAGCGCGCCGGAGGCCACATATTCGTATGTGATGCAATCGGGGAGCCAGGCGATGCCGAGTCCTGCCGCAGCGGCAACGGCAAGCGCCGTAGCGTTGTCGGCCTTGAACCTGCCCTGCGGCTGAACCGTGACGATCTTGTCGCCATCCATGAACTGCCAGGCTTCCGTTCCCTGCATGAGGGCCTGATGGTCGACGAGTTGCTCTACCGTCTCAGGTGAACCGTGCGCTTTGATATAAGCCGGGCTTGCGACAAGCTTTCCGTAGATCGGCCCGATGCGCTTCGCGATCAGGTAGGAGTCCTGAAGATAGCCGACCCGGATCGCGCAATCGAAACCTTCGGAGATCAGATCGACGAAGCGATCGCTGTAGGAGGTATGGATGTGGAGCTGCGGGTGATGTTGCGCCATTTCCGCAAGAACGGGGGCGAAGTGGGTCGGGCCGAAAGAAAGCGGCATCGCAACCCGCAGGCGGCCGCGCAACTCACCAGTGGGGAGGATCGTTTCCCTGGCCGTGTCGATCTCGGCGCTGGCTCGGGCCGCATGGTCCCTGAACGTCATGCCCGCTTCCGTGAGCGCAGCGCCACGGGTCGTTCGTGCCAGAAGCTGGACGCCAAGCTCCGCTTCAACCCGAAAGAGCCGCCGACTGACGATCGATTTGGAGACGCCGAGCCGGCGCGCGGCGGCCGATACGCCCCCTGCATCGGCCACTACGACGAATGTCTGTAGATCTTCAATGTCCATTCCGGCGTTCCTCGTTTCGCAACACAGCTTGCCTCACTATGGCACTACCGCATCACCAAGAGGAACAGCAAATTGCGTCCAGGCAACGCCGCCCGCTGGCGCATGTCTCCCCTGAACCCATTGCCGTCCATGGCAGCAGAGAAAGGAAGTCTTGATGACCCCTCGCAACGGCCTTGATTCGCTTCTTCGTCCTGAAGACTCGGTCCTCGTTCTGATCGATCACCAACCTTATCAGCTCGCAAACCTGAACAGCCACGATCCGCACATGGTGGTCAACAACACGACCGCGCTGGCGAAGCTAGCAAAAGCCTTCAATGTTCCGACCATTCTCACCAGCGTGATCGCGGCGCGCGGTGGACTTCTCTTTAAGCAGATCACCGACGTATTTCCGGACCAGGAAGTCATCGATCGCACCTGGGTGAACACCTGGCAGGACGAGAATGTGGTGAACGTCGTCAAGGCGACCGGCCGCAAGCAGCTGATCATCGCCGGCCTGTGGACCGAGGTCTGCGTCGCAATGCCTGTGATCCAGGCGGCCGGCGAAGGCTGGGACGTGACCGTGATCGCCGACGCGTCGGGCGGCATTTCGAAGGAGTCTCACGAAGTTGCCATCCAGCGAATGATCACGGCCGGCGCGAACGTGATGACCGTGATGGCGCTCGCTGGCGAATGGCAACGCGATTGGGCGCGCACCGAGCATGTCGAGGAGTTGACCGAGATTCTCATCCAGCACTTCGGCGGCAGCGGCATCGCGTATCTTTGGGAGCAGCAGCTTCTCAACACGCCTGTGCCGAGCACGGTGCGCTGATTTGGGGGGGGTGACGAAAGTCTTGAGCGATCCGCTCCGAACAAGCTGATTGCATATCGACTAGCGTCATCCCCTCATGTTCTGCTTCTGGCACTTGGCAGACCCGATTCCCGCCCCTGCGCCTCCCACTCCCCGCAAGCCTGCCACAAGCTTGTTGAGGCATGGTCCGGGCTAAGGAAACCCGGCAAAAGGCGGACCTTCTTGGCGATCTCTCCACCCAGCGACATCGTGATGGATGTCGCCCGAGCTGCCGATCCGATGGATATAGAGGCTGCCCGCGCCGCGCTGACCAAGCGCGCCGGGAGCGTCGCCGGCACGTTTTCGGTCGACACCGCGGCCTCGGTCGATGCCGGCTCGATCCTGTCGCGCGCGACGGCTGACAAGGCTGCGGCGACAGCCGATCCTGCCAAGAAATTCAAGAAGTTCGAGGCGATGGTCTTGCAGACCTTCATCCAGAACATGCTGCCCAAGGATACCGAGGGCGTCTACGGCACGGGTCTCGCCGGCGACATGTGGAAATCGCAGCTCGCCGAGCGCGTCGCCGACGTCATGGCCGATCGCGGCGGCATCGGCATCGCCAAGTCGCTGCTCGCCGACCACTACATGGACGGCAAGCGCAAGGTGCCGATCGGCCCGGTTTCGAACGGACCGGAAAAGACCGAGATCGATCAGCAGACCCGTCTGTCGACCTCGCTCGTCCAGGAATTGCAGCGCAAGGCCGCCAAGTCGATGACCGGCGACGAGACAACCATAAAAACAGACATCAAGATCTAGACTGGGAAACACCATGGCCGACTCTTCCGAATTGACCGCCAACCTGCCAGCGCGCGCGAGCGCGTCGGACGCACCGACCGCCTTTGCACGGCCTGGAAACCTTGCTGCCATCATCGGCCGCATCGAGGAGGTGGTCGAGGAAGAGACCGCCGGCATCCGCACCGACACCGGCTATGACCTCAAGGCGTCGAACGCCCGCAAGAGCCGTTATCTCTACGAGCTGACCCGTGCCATGAAGGGCGGCAGCGAGGCCGAATTCCTCGAGCAGCACCGCGAGGGCCTGACCCGGCTGCGCCAGAAGCTGGCGAAGAACGAGGCCGCCATTCTGGCGCATCTGAGCGCCGTCAACGAAGTCGCCGGCCTGCTGCGCAGCGCCATCCAGCGCGCCGAAACCGACGGCACCTACTCCGCCGGCGAGTTCGGCAGGCAAAAAGGTTAGAGCGCGGCGATGCCGGGCTCGGGATCAACATGATCAAGGTCATCGCCATAGCGGTCTGGATCTGCGCCGCCACGCTCGGCGCGGTGTTCTATTCGTTCCAGGCCGCCGGCGAACGCGGCGTCGGCGAAAAACCCAAGCCGATGCTGGGCGGGTTGGACTACGTCAAGACCGACGTCATTTCGGTGCCGCTGATCCACGATTCGAAGATCGACGGCTACTTCCTGGCCAAGCTCGTCTATACCGTCGAGCCGGAACAGATAAAGAAGCTGTCGATCCCAGCCGAGGCGCTGATTACAGACGAGGTCTACACCTATCTCTACGCCCACCCCCAGATCGACTTCAGCAAGAAGGCGACGGTCGACCTCGATGCCTTTCGCGGCGCCATCCGCGACACGATCAACACCCGTGTCGGCGCAACCCTGGTCCATGAGGTCCTGATCGACCAAGTCAATTTCCTGAGCAAGGATGAGATCCGCGACAACTGGCTGCGCCGGCGGCAGGACGCCGGCACCCCGGCGCCCGAGACTCCCAAGCCGGTCAGCGCGCATTGAGCGATCGGCCATCGGCCCGCTGCCGGCGGTCCCGATAGTGGTCGGCGGTCGGCCCAGTTCCACCAATTCGCGTTGACGTAAACGTCAATCCAAAGCTATATGCGGCAGCGATCATGATCGCCAGTGATGCCGCATGGACTTCGGCTGGACCGAAGTGCCGATGCGTGACGGATGCAACCAGACAGGAGAACAGCGTGAGCGTTCAGGAGATTGCCGAGAAGATCAAGTCGCGCGTGGCCAGCAGCGGGTTCGATCGTTCCGTGAAATTCGACACCGGTAGCGACGGCGTCATCGTCATCGACGGCGCAACCGTCTCGACCACGGATGCTCCCGCCGACTGCACCATCAAGCTGTCGCTCGACGATCTGGATTCTCTGATCGCGGGCGACCTGAATCCGACCATGGCCTTCATGACCGGCAAGATAAAGGTCGAAGGCGACATGACCGTCGCCATGGCGCTGAGCCAGTTGATCGGCTGAACGGACGCAGCCGCCAGAAGCGGCCTTGAAATAGCAAAACGCCGCCTTTTCAGGCGGCGTTTTGTATTGAAGGAGTCGCGCTTAAGCCTCACGCGCCAGGATCTGCGCCTGCGCCTTGAGCTTGCGGCCGGACGCCTTCAGCGTACCCTCGGCACCGTCAAGCGCGCCATCCACCAGTTCCAGCGCCAGCAGGCGGTGCCGCTCGTAAGGCCCCGGCATGGCGAGCGCTCCGGTCCTGGCGGCCGAAAAGCCGAAGCGTCCATAATAGGGCTCGTCGCCGACCAGCAGGATCGCCGCGTGGCCGAGGCGCGCGGCTTCCGCGATCGCATGGCGCATCAGCGCCGAACCGATGCCGGCACTCTTGAGCGAGGGATCGACGGCGAGCGGGCCGAGCAGCAGCGCTGCCGGACCACCCTCACCCAGCGTGACGTCCCATAGCCGCACCGTGCCGGCCACGCCGCCCGAGGCATCGCGCGCGACGAAGGCAAGACCCTCCGAGGGCCGGCGGCCGCGCCGCAGCTTCTCCGACGATTTGGTCTTGCGCTTCGGGCCCATGGCACGATCGAGCAAGGCTTCGCGCGCCGCCACGTCGGCAACGGTTTCGGCGACCATTACGAAGGCCGGCGCATGAGCCACGATTTCAACTGACATTTCCATTTCCGCAATCCTTGGCGAGCGGAGATCTGTTCCACAGGCGAGCCCAAGCGGGCGACGGGCGCCCATCAGGGGTGATCTGAACAGCTCTAGCGAGCTGTCAGATCACGTAGGATCGGAGAGGCTCGAAGCCGTTGAAGGCGACAGCCGAGTAGGTGGTCGTGTAGGCGCCGGTGCCTTCGATCAGCACCTCGTCACCGATGGTCAGCGACAAAGGCAGCGGATACGGCGTCTTCTCGTACATCACGTCGGCCGAATCGCAGGTCGGGCCGGCGAGCACGCAAGGCGCGGTCTCGGTGCCGTCATGCGCGGTGACGATCGGGTAGCGGATCGCCTCGTCCATCGTCTCGGCCAGACCGCCGAACTTGCCGATGTCGAGGAACACCCAGCGCACATTGTCGTTGTCGGCCTTCTTCGAGATCAGCACGACTTCCGACTTGATGACTCCGGCGTTGCCGACCATGCCGCGGCCTGGCTCGATGATGGTCTCGGGAATGGCGTTGCCGAAATGCTTGCGCAGCGCCGAGAAGATCGCCTGGCCATAGGCCTGCGCCGCCGGCACGTCACGCAAATAGCGCGTCGGAAAGCCGCCGCCCATATTGACCATCTTGAGCACGATGCCTTCTTCGGCGAGCGTCGCGAACACCTTCTTGGCGTCGGCCAGCGCACGGTCCCATGCGGTCAGGTCGGTCTGCTGCGAGCCGACATGGAACGACACACCATAGGCGTCGAGGCCGAGGCCCTTGGCATGGCGCAGCACGTCGACGGCCATCGCTGGCACGCAGCCGAATTTGCGCGACAGCGGCCATTCGGCGCCTTCGCCATCGGTCAGCACACGGCAGAACACGCGGGCGCCGGGAGCGACGCGGGCGATTTTCTCGACCTCCTCGACGCAGTCGACCGCGAACAGCTTGATGCCGAGCTGGTAGGCGCGTGCGATGTCACGCTCCTTCTTGATGGTGTTGCCGAAGGAGATGCGGTCCGCCGGCGCACCGGCGTCCATCGCCATCTCGACTTCGGCAACGGAGGCGGTGTCGAAGGACGAGCCCATCGCAGCAAGCAGGCGCAGGATTTCCGGCGCCGGGTTTGCTTTCACCGCATAGTAGATCCTGGAATCGGGCAGAGCCTTCTCGAAGGCGCGGAAATTGTCGCGCACGACATCGAGGTCGACGACCAGGCAGGGGCCGGACGGGCGTCGGGTGGCGAGGAAGTCGAGGATGCGCTGTGTAGCCATCGGGTTTCTCCATCGCGCCTTTCGGCGCGCACAAGGGTGCGGACACGGGCTTTCGGCCTCGCGAACACGCGGTCAAACAAAGGCGGGACGGAAAATCCATGGAACCAGCCGGTGGAGACCCCGGAACCATGAAACGCCGTCTCGCGGCGATGAACCTTGGCCTTGCCCGGCTTCGGTTCGCTTTGTCTGCCTTGGCTTGGATTGGGAGAACCCCGTTCCGCACTGCCGGCAATGAAGGTGTGCCTCTTCAGTAACCCCGGTCTTTGGACAACCGGCAGAGAACCAGAAAGGCCCGCACCGTCGTTGCTTCAAGGTGTCCTCGGTCTGGCGGTTGGCCGCTAAACCGACTGGAGGGGTTGGCTCCAGTTACCTTACCGATTTCCCTCACCATTCGAGGACCGGCGGACACCCACAGGCACGTGCGACTTTGGGCAAGCGCGATATAAGAGCGAAGCATTTCACAATCAATAAAAATCGTGTCTCAGGTTGTAAAATTTCTGGCATCGAACAATGTTGGCGCAACCGTATCCGGATATCGAACGATGACAGGCACGCACGGCCCCTTCAACGCCTTTCTCGACCTTCGACAGATGCCGGTGGCGCATGCCGAGCTTGGGCCGCTGGCCGGGCTGCGGCTGGCGGTCAAGGACATTTACGACGTTGCCGGCTACCGTACCGGTTGCGGCAATTTGCAGAAATTCGCCAAGGGCCACGCCGCGTCGCGCACGGCACCCGCCGTGCAGATGATTCTCGACGCCGGCGCGCGTTTCGTCGGCAAGACCCAGACCGACGAGCTCGCCTTCGCTCTGTTCGGCCAGAACGCGCATTTTCCGTTTCCGGTGAATCCCGCGGCTCCCGACCGCGTCACCGGCGGTTCGTCGTCGGGGTCGGCGGCGGCGGTGGCGGGCAGGCTGGCCGGCATCGCCACGGGGTCCGACACCGGTGGTTCGATCCGCGCGCCGGCAAGTTTCTGCGGGCTGATCGGGCTCCGCACCACGCATGGCCGCATTTCCCTCGAAGGCACCATGCCGTTGGCGCCCAGTTTCGACACGTTTGGCTGGTTCGCCGACGACATCGAAACCTACGAGACCGTCGGCAAGTTGCTGCTCGGCCGCGACCCGCACCAGCATCCGCTCGATCGCCCGCTGGCGCTCGGCTGGCTGGACGAAATGGTCGCCCGGCCGGCAATCGCCGAATATGCGGGAATGAAGGCGCTGGCCGGCGCGGTGTTCGGCACGCCGGCGACGCCGACGACGCGCTTCAGCTCTCCGCCGGATGAACTCTATTGGTGCTTTCGCCGGCTGCAGGCCAGGGAGGCCTGGACGGTGCATGGCGAATGGATCACCAGCGGCGAGCGCGACCTTGGGCCTGGGGTCGAGGAGCGTTTCGGCTTCGGCCGTGCGGTCGACGACCGGACGGCGCAAGCCGAAAAAATGCGCCGGCTGACCTTTCGCGATGAATTGAGCGCCCTGCTCGGCAAGGACGGCTTCCTTGTCCTGCCGACGGTGCCAGGCCCGGCGCCATACGTCGACAGCACACCCGAGCAGTTCCAGGCCTATCGCGAGCGCGCCTTGCATCTTCTGTGCCTGGCCGGGCTCTCCGGCTTTCCCCAAATCACCTTGCCGATCGGCTCGGTCGCTGGCGCTCCTTTCGGCCTGTCGCTGCTTGGCCCTTCCGGCAGCGACATAGCCCTGATACGGCTCGGCCGAAGACTACTCGATGCCGCACGAAAGGCTTGATTCATGGACACATTGACGCGCATGCGCGCCTTCATCGACGTCGTCGAGGCCGAGGGCTTTTCGGCGGCGGCGCGCAAGATCGGCCGCTCCAAGGCACTGCTGTCGAAATATGTGCGCGAGCTGGAGGACGAGCTCGGCGCGTTGCTGCTGAACCGCACCACGCGCCAGTTCTCGATGACCGAGGCCGGCCACACCTACTACCGCCGCGCCTCGGAGATCGTGCGCGAGGTCGACAGCCTGGCCGACGCCGTGCGCGAATCCTCCGGCGACGTGCGCGGCCGGATCAAGCTGTCGGCGCCGCGCACTTTCGCCGACGCGCCGATCGGCCAGTCGCTGATCGACTTCGCCAAGCAATATCCCGATATTGTCCTCGACATCCAGCTCGACGACCGCTTCGTCGATCTGGTCGAGGAAGGCTTCGACCTCGCGGTGCGCATCTCGCGGCTGGAGAACTCGTCGCTGATCGCCAGACGGCTGGCGCCGTTTTCGATCAAGCTCTGCGGCTCTCCCGACCTGATCGCCAGGCACGGCATGCCGACACGGCCCCAGGATCTCGGCCACATGCCCTGCATCGTCGACACCAATGGCCGCGGCCTGAACAACTGGCCGTTCAAGGGCGACAATGGCGATCCGGTGAGCATCGCCGTGTCGGGTCCGATCGAGGTCAACAGCCCGATGGCGGCGCGCGCCGCGGCCTTGTCGGGGCTTGGATTCTGCGTCCTGCCGGATTTCATCGCCGCGCCCGACCTCAAGAGCGGCCAATTGGTGGCGGTGCTGGATGACCGCATCCTGCCCGGCGGCGGCATCTTCGCCGTCTACCCGCATCGCCGCTATCTGCCGGCGAAGGTGCGCGTTTTCGTCGACTTCCTGGTGCAGTGGTTCAGGACGCGCGAGAACGCCTGACCAGCCTCAGTGTGCGTGTCGTTGTCCCGAAACCGCTTCGCACTTTTGGGTGACATGCGCCGGCGGTCCCATTTTCGCCCCCTTTCTGGTAACCTTCGACAACTCTCTCCGAAAGCCAAGGGAATCGCGACCGCGAATGCATTTGAAACGGCACGCAATCATGCTGGCTTCGGCCTTGGCGGCGACCTTTGCCGCGACGGGACCCGCCGAGGTGCATCCGCACGTCTTCGCCGAGGCACGCCTCGACGTCATCCTGTCCCCGGATCACCAAAGTGTGAAAGCGTTGCGTCACCTGTGGCGCTTCGACGACCTGTTTTCGAGTACTGTGATGATGGAGTTCGACAAGAACTCCGACCTGAAGCTTGACGACAAGGAGCTGAAGGAGGTCGCCGATACCGTCCATGCCTCGCTGGCCGAGTTCAATTATTTCCAACTCGTCACGCAGAACGGCAAGGACGTGACGATGGTGCCGCCGCCGCATCTGATGGCCAATTTCGACAACGACCAGTTGATCATCCTATTCGAGTCCGAACCCAAGGTGCCGATCAAGCTGACCGGCACGATCGACATAGGCGTCTACGATCCGACCTTCTACACGGCGATCGACTTCACCGAGGATTCCAACATCACCGTCGAGGGGCTGCCGTCGAACTGCACGAGCAAAGTCGTCCGGCCGGACCCGGACGAGGCGATCAAGGAAAACCAGAAGACCCTGACGGATGCTTTCTTCAACGATCCGACAGGCACCGACATGAGCAAGATCTTTGCCACCAAGCTCGAACTGACCTGTCAGCCAGAAGGATAGATCCGGTGAACCTGATCGGGAACTGCTCGAAACCGTCCCTGCGTCTGGCATTGGGCCTGTTGGCCCTCACCTTTGCCATGATGCATTTCGCCAATGCCGCGCACGCCCAGAGTTCGCTCGGCATCGGCGTCAATGACGGCATGGCGCCGACCACCGGTCCGTTCGCCCATATCCTGATGTGGATCAATCTCAGGCAGCAGGAATTCTATCGCGCGCTGGCGACAGCCATGAAGGCGATGCGCCAGGACAACAGCAAGATCTGGATACTCGTCGGACTGTCCTTCGCCTACGGCATTTTCCACGCCGCCGGCCCCGGCCACGGCAAGGCGGTGATCTCGTCCTACATGGTGGCAAACGAAGTGGCGCTGAAGCGCGGCATCCTGTTGTCCTTCGTCTCGGCGCTGCTGCAGGGCCTGACGGCGATCCTGGTCATGCTGCTTGCATATTTCGTCCTGCGCGGCACCACCATCTCGATGACCGATGCGGCCTGGTTCATGGAGATCATGAGCTTTGCCCTGGTCACCCTCTTTGGCGCCTGGCTTTTGTGGCGCAAGCTGGGTCCAGCCGTCCTGCGCCTGTTTGGCAAGGGGCCAGCCTACAGCCTCTCGGCGGCTCACGCCGGTCATTCCCATGCGGGCGGCCATTCGCATGGCGCCCACGACCATGCGGTGCACGCACATTCCCATGCACTTAACGCGCATGACGTTCACGACCATACACACAGCCATTCGCACGATCATCATGGCCACGGCGGGCATGACCACGACCATGGCGCGCACGATCATGCGCATCACGACCACGCCAGCGGCGAGGTCTGCGAAACCTGCGGCCATTCGCATGCGCCCGATCCGGCGCTGCTTTCGGGTGACCGCTTCGATTGGCGCACGGCCTGGTCGGCGGTGGCGGCGGTCGGCATCCGCCCCTGCTCCGGCGCGCTGATAGTGCTGAGCTTCGCGCTTCTCAACGGGCTCTGGCTCGGCGGCTTGCTGTCGGTGCTGGCGATGTCGATTGGAACCGCCATCACCGTTTCGGCGCTGGCGACGCTTGCCGTGACCGCCAAGAACTGGGCGGTCTATTTCGCCGGTGACGGCCGCATGGGCAACCGCATCCATTCGATCGTCGAGATTGGCGGCGCGGCCTTCGTGTTCCTATTTGGACTGCTGTTGCTGTCGGCGAGCCTGACAGGCACCGTGTAGAGCTGCCCATACCGTTGGATGGGCAAGGCGCACCGCAACTCCTAACCGGGAATCTTGCCGCCGAGCTCATCCTCGATATGGGCTCGGATGATTTCGTCAAAACTCTTCTCGGCGCTGAAGCCAAGCTCCCTTGACCGCCGCGCCTCGAACCGCGTCGGCCAGCCCTTGACGATCGCCCAGATCGTCTCGTCGGGCACCTCGCGGATCAGGCTTACCGCCTTCGATCCGGCGATGCGTTCCAGCGCCTCGATCTGCTCACCGACGGTGACGGCGACGCCCGGCATCGTCAGGTTGCGGCGCGGCCCGACAGCATTGCCGTCGATGCCAGCCGCATGGATCAGGAAATTCACCGCCGAGCGCGGGCTGGCGTGGGTGTGCACGACCGAGCGCGGCACCGGCAGGATCGCCTCCTGCCCGCTCAGCGGTTCGCGGATGATGCCGGAGAAGAAGCCGGAGGCCGCCTTGTTCGGCTTGCCCGGCCGCACGCAGATCGTCGGCAGCCGGATGCCGATGCCATCGAAGAAGCCGCGCCTGGAATAGTCGGCCAGCAGCGCTTCGCTCATCTGCTTCTGGGTGCCGTAGGAGGTCAGCGGCGTCGGGTGGAATTCGTCCGGTATGACATCCGGGAACGGCGCGCCGAACACCGCGATCGACGAGGTGAACACGACGCGCGGCGCGAACCCCGCCAGGCGGATGGCGTCGAACAGCGCGCGCGTGCCGTCGAGGTTGACGCGGTAGCCGAGTTCGAAATTCGCTTCCGCCTCACCCGACACGATGCCGGCGAGGTGGAAGACGACATCAGGGCGCGACGCAACAAGACCTTCTGCGGCGCCTCCTTCGGCAAGGTCACCCATGTGCAGTGCGACGCTGACGCCGTCCATGGCTGGCGCCTGCGGCGGCACGATGTCGTGCAGATCGAGCGCGGTGATCTTCTTGCCGCGCAACGTGCCGTCCTTGGCCAGCCGGGCGATGAGCTTGCGGCCGACCATGCCCGCCGCGCCAGTGATCAGAATGCGCATGTCCGATACCCCTTACTTGTCCCGATTTTTGCGCTGGGTGCGCGCGCGCAGCCAGAACACCAAGAAAAACGCCAGCACGAAGGCGGTGCCGAAGATACCCGCCAGCACGGTCGAATAGTTGCCGAGTGCCAACATCACGGTCGGCAGGTAGAAAACGGCAATGCCGAACAGAAGCATGATCCAGACCGCCGCGATGGCCGCATTGCGCGTGTCACGGTCCATCATGCTGCACCACCGGAGCGGCGGTCGTTCATCGGGCTGAGTTTCAAGGCTGGAGAACTCCTGAGGCAGATCCGACTAATGGTCATCGATCGGACCTAGTGATATTGGCCATGACGCGGGGCCGCATCGTGCTCATGCTCATGATCGTGGTCGTCGCCATCGTCGGCGCACTGGCCGAATTCCGATTCCACGGTGGCATGGCTGATGCCGTGCTCGCTGGCAAGCCGCTTCTTGATGGCACTGACCGCCTGATGCGCATCGACGCCCTCGTCAAGGCAGGCGTGCAGCGTCGCCATGCTGCTCGTGCCGTCGATCGACCAGATATGCATATGGTGCACTTCGCGCACGCCCTTGACTGTTGTCTGGATATCCCCGGCGATCAGGTCGCGGTCGAGGCTTGGCGGCACGCCTTCGAGCAGGACGTGGGCGGCGGCGCGCATCAGTGACCAGGCGGTGGACAGGATCAGCAGCGAGACCAGCACGGACAGGATCGGGTCGATCGGCGTCCAGCCGGTCGCCACGATGACCAGTGCCGCCACGATCGCGGCGGCCGAGCCGAGCAGATCGCCAAGCACATGCAGGATGGCGCCACGCATGTTGAGGTTGTCTCGATCGCCGCCATGCAGCACCAGGAAGGAACCTATATTGACCAGCAGGCCGAGGATCGCCACCACCAGCATCGGTCCGCCCAGCACCGGCGCCGGTGTCAGCAGGCGATTCCATGCCTCGTAGACGATCCACAGCGCGATGACGAAGATGGCGATGCCGTTGGTGTAGGCTACCAGCGTCTTGACCCGGCCGAACCCATAGGTGAGCTGGCCGGTCGCCGGCCGGCCTGCCAGATGGAAGGCATACCAGGCCAGGCCGAGCGCAATGGCGTCGGCGAGCATGTGGCCGGCATCGGCCAGCAGCGCCAGCGACCCCGTAAACAGGCCGCCGAGCGCCTCCGCCACCATGAAGCCCGCGGTCAGGCAGGCCGCGATCAGGACGCGCTTCTTGTCGGTCGAGCCATGCATATGGCCGGCGCCGTGGTCATGCCCGCCGTGATCGTGCCCGCTGTGATCGTGGGTATGCGCCAAATGGCAAACTCCCGTTACGCGCCGAATTCCGCGCGAAAATCTTCCAGGCGGCGCTTTTGCTGGCCATCGGCGTCGAAGTTGGCCGGATCGAGCCAGGCTTCATAGGCCTTGCGCAGAGCCGGCCATTCCTTGTCGATGATCGAATACCACGCGGTGTCGCGGTTTTCACCCTTGACGATGAGATGCTGGCGGAAAATGCCCTCGAACTTGAAGCCGAACCGTTCCGCCGCGCGCTTCGACGGCTCGTTGCGGTTGTTGCACTTCCACTCGTAGCGGCGATAGCCGAGTTCGTCGAAGATGTATTTCATAAACAGGAACTGCGCTTCCGTCGCCGCCGGCTTGCGCGAAATGAGCGGTCCCCAGTAGATGTTGCCGATCTCGATGACGCCATAGGCCGGATCGATGCGCATCAGAGTCTGGCGTCCCGCGATCTTGCCGCTGGCCTTGTCGATGACCGCGAAGAACAACGGATCCTCGCTCGCCTCCACCTTGTCCAGCCAGGGCTGGAAGGCGGTGCGGGTTTGCGGCGGATAATCGGGTAGCCAGGCGAAGCGGCCGTCGACATCGGCTACGGACGACGCTTCATAGAGGCCGTCGCCATGTGTTGCGGCACTCAGCGGCTCGAGCCTGACATAGCGGCCCTCCAGCACCTTGCGCTCGGGCCGCGGGCGCGGCTGCCAATTTTCAAGATTTTCCGACACCAGAAACTCCAATCCGTTTGACTTTTGCGAGCGGACGCTCACAAAAACGCTGCCGCAGAGTAAGAACCACAGGGACGGGAAAAATGCTCCACACGATTTCGGCCTTCGACCGTCTCGGCGAGGAAAACGCCTTTGCCGTGCTGGCGCGAGCAACGGCACTTGCCCAACAGGGCCGCGACATCGTCAATCTCGGCATCGGCCAGCCCGACTTCAAGACGCCGCAGCACATCGTCGAGGCGGCGATCAAGGCGCTGCGTGACGGCCATCATGGCTACACGCCGGCCAACGGCCTTCTGGCAACGCGCGAGGCGGTGGTGCGGCGCACGCTGACCACCACCGGCGTCGAGGTCTCGCCCGAGGCGGTGATGATCATGCCCGGCGGCAAGCCGACCATGTTCGCCGCCATCCTGATGTTTGGCGAACCCGGCGCGGAGATCCTCTATCCCGACCCCGGCTTTCCCATCTACCGCTCGATGATCGAATTCACCGGTGCAACCCCCATTCCCGTGCCGATGCGCGAGGAGAACGGCTTCGCCTTCTCGGCGCAAGAGACGCTGGCGCTGATCACGCCGAAGACCAGACTCCTGATCCTCAACTCGCCGGCCAACCCGACCGGCGGCGTCACGCCCCGGGCCGAGATCGAAAAACTGGTCAAGGGGCTGGAGAAGCACCCCGACGTCGCCATCCTCTCCGACGAGATCTACGACGTCATGACCTACGACGGCGAGACGCATTGCTCGCTGCTCGGCTTTCCCGAGATCCGCGACCGGCTGATCGTACTCAATGGCTGGTCGAAGACCTGGGCAATGACCGGCTGGCGCATGGGCTGGTCGATCTGGCCGAACGGCGACAAGGGCGCCCATCTCTACGACAAGGTGCGCAAGCTGGCGGTCAATTGCTGGTCCTGCGTCAACGCGCCGAGCCAGTTCGCCGGCATCGCTGCGATCGACGGCCCGCAGGACGACGTCGACAAGATGATGCGCGCCTTCGACAACCGCCGGAAGATCGTGGTCGAAGGCCTGAACGCCCTGCCAAACGTCTCCTGCATCACGCCCAAGGGCGCCTTCTATGCCTTCCCCAATGTATCGAAGACCGGCTGGAAGGCCAAGAGGCTCGCCTCGGCCCTGCTCGACGAGGCCGGCGTGGCGCTGATCGGCGGCCCCGATTTCGGCATTCTCGGCGAAGGCTATATCAGGCTTTCCTACGCCAATTCCGAAGAGAACATCCTGCGGGCGCTGGAGCGGATCGGAGCATTCCTGGCGAAGTGAGTTCGAGCGACGCGCTCCAAGCCTTGTCGTTATCAAGCGCGTCTTCGCGACGGTCCAGCCGCAGTCTCGGCGTCGCAGGCATCGCCGCCGCTTGATGACCCGGAGCACATGCAGGCGTTTGATCCAGCGCAAAATGCCGGGCTGCCTGTCGGTGTAGGATGACAATCGTCAGCGATAGGACAATCCCATGCGGAAAGATTTGATGAGGTCACCCACGGCAATCAGCGCGATCCTGGCCCTTGCGCCCGGCGCTGCATGGGCACAGGCACTGCCGGATGCCGACAGGTATGCCTATGGTCCCGGCATGATGTGGTGGGGCGGAGGTTGGGCGATGATTTTCGGTCCGTTGTTCATGATCCTCTTTTTCGTCGTGTTGGTGGCTGCCGTTCTGCCTCTCACTCGCTGGCTGGGCGGGGCGGTTGTAATGCCACCTCATCACCACGCGCTGCCGGGTCGCTCGCCTGTTGACATTCTCAAGGAGCGCTTCGCGCGCGGCGAAATCGACAAGAACGAGTTCGAGGAGCGACGGCGAGTGCTCGGCGATTGATGCACATCGCCCAAAGTGGGCAGCGGCTTCGGCGAATGCATCGAGACAAAAACCTGAAGCGCGTCGTCTGAACCCGTCTCAGCGCGACATGCTGTAGGTGCTTCGCTCGACCAATGCTTGGCGGCTATCCGCGGCCGACAAACGGCATCTTCGTCGCCATCACGGTCATGAACAGCACATTGGCGTCGAGCGGCAAGCTCGCCATGTGAAGCACCGCGTCGGCAACGCGCTGGACATCCATCACCGCTTCGGCGGCGATCGAGCCGTTGGCCTGCGGGACGCCGACGGTCATCGGCTGCGCCATCTCGGTCAGCGCATTGCCGATGTCGATCTGGCCGCAGGCGATGTCGAAGGGACGGCCGTCGAGCGCCAGCGTCTTGGTGAGACCGGTGATGGCGTGCTTGGTCGCCGTATAGGGCACGGAGCCCGGACGCGGCGCATAGGCCGACACCGAGCCGTTGTTGATGATGCGGCCGCCCATCGGCTTCTGCTTGCGCATGGCGCCGAAGGCAGCGCGCGCGCACAGGAACGAACCGGTGAGATTGACGCCGACAATATCGTTCCACACCTCGACCGGGATCTCGTCGATCGGCGTCGACTTGTAGCCCATGCCGGCATTGTTGAAGAGCAGGTCGACGCGGCCGAACGCCTCCGCCACCGTCTCGAACAGATCGTCGACCTCGCCGGCCTTGCTGATGTCGCAGGCAACCGCCAATGCCCTGGCCTCGGTCGGGCCGATCTTGGCGATCGCGGCATCCAGCACCGGCTTGCGGCGCCCGCAGAACACCGTGTTCCAGCCCGCCTTGAGCAATGCCGTGGCGACGCTCTTGCCGATCCCGGTGCCGGCGCCGGTGACGATGGCGGTTTTTTGCTCGGTCATGGCAGTTGTCCTCCGGCGGCGCTGTGCGTGCTCGCCTGATCCACAAGTTGGTTCGAGTGGAGAAGGCATCGCAAATGATGGCGGCGATGGCAAGCGCGGCCACCGGGACGTGCCGTCGAAAAGTGAAACGCGTTTCTCTGGAGAGAACCAGGCGAACGCCGACAAAAAGGGCGGTCATTGGCGACCGCCCTGATCTGAACCGGGCTTGGGAGGAGGAAAGCCGATCCGACTGTGTAGAATCATGCGCTTCCTGAGTTAACGAAAGGTAAACGCCTCCAGGGCCCTCTGTGCCAATCCGGGTTACCAGCGCGGATTGGGTGAAGTACCCTTGGCGGTGGGCACTTTCGCCGCCGAAACCGTTGCCTCGACATGGTCGATCAGGGCATCCGGCAGGCCAAGCCGCCCGGCAAGCAGGTCGAGGTAACCGCGCTCGGCACGCGTGTCGGGGTCGATGGTGAGGCGCGACGCCGTATAAAGCTCGAGCTTCTGCGCATCGGTCCTGGCGCCGGCCACCAACGTGTCGAGGTCGAGCGGGCTCTCCAGCTCCGCCATCAGGAATTTTTCAGCATCGGTGCCGATCCCGGCGAGGCTGAGCTTGCCGGCGATCTTCTGGCGTTCCTCGTCGTCGACATGGCCGTCGGCCTTGGCCGCCGAGATCATCGCCCGCACCAGGGTCAGCGTGAACTCATCCTCGCCTTGCGGCGCCTGCGACGGGTGGAAGGCAGTGTCCTTGGGTGGCGGCAGCAATTCCGGCTCGCCGGCGGCGGGCGCCTGTTCCGGTGCGTTGCCGGCCTTGTAGTTCTGGTAGGCCTTGTAGGCGAGGCCACCGATGGCGGCCAACCCGCCGAGCTTCACCGCGGCACCCGTCACCTGCCGGCCGGCACCGGTCCCAAGCAGCACGGCCGCCAGCGCACCGGCGGCCAGCGGATTGTCCCTGGCCATCTGCACCGCCTGGCCGGCCTTGTCGCGGACCGTGCCGCTGGTGCCGGGAACTTGCGAGCCGAGCAGATCGTCGAGAAGCTTCTTGGGATCGAACATCAATGCCTCCAGGATTTGCCCGGCCGAACGGGCAGGTTTCGAACGCCGAAGACGTAGGTCCCGAAGCTTGACATTGCAATGACAGGCGGCCCCGGTTTGCCCGGCCCCGGCGCCTCGATCAAGATCCGATATGCGGTCCCCTGCCCCGGGCTTGCGCGAGCTCGACCTGCCGCTGGCGCTCTGCGTAGCGCTTGCGGTCCTCATCCGAGCGGGCGTCGAAGCAATGCGGGCACGAAACCCCGGCGGCATATTTCGGCGACATCAGGTCGCTCTCCGTCAGCGGATGGCGGCACGCGCGGCACAATTCCGCTGCGCCCTCCGCGAGGCCTTGCGACACCGAAACCCGCTCGTCGAAGACGAAGCATTCGCCTTGCCAGAGGCTCTGTTCGGATGGAACCTCCTCGAGGTATTTGAGAATGCCGCCCCTGAGGTGGAACACGTCCTCGAAGCCGAGCGACTTCACATAGGCGGTCGCCTTTTCGCAGCGTATGCCGCCGGTGCAGAACATCGCCACCTTGCGGCCTTCGAGATCCGCCCGATGCGCTTCCACCCAGGCCGGGAACTCGCGAAAGCTCGCCGTCGCCGGATCGACGGCGCCCTTGAAGGTGCCGATCGAGACCTCATAGGCGTTGCGCGTATCGATGACGATCGTGTTGGGTTGCGAGATCAGCGCATTCCAGTCGCCCGGTTCGACATAGGTGCCCGCGCTTGCCGCCGGGTCGATAGTCTCGACGCCCATGGTGACGATCTCGCGCTTCAGCCGCACCTTCATGCGGTGGAACGGCATGGCCGCGGCACTGCTATACTTGACCTCGAGGCCCGCCAGTCCGTCGATGGCTTGGATATGTTCGATCAGCGCGGCGATCGCTTCCCCGCTGCCGGCTACGGTTCCGTTGATGCCCTCATGAGCCAGGAGCAGCGTACCCTTGATGCCGCGGCCGCAGCAGAAGGCCGCAAGCGGCGCGCGCAACGCCTCGAAGGCGTCGAGCCGGGCAAAACGGTAGAGCGCGGCGACGCGAACTGGCTGGGATGGCGCGGGCGGTGTTGTCATTGCCTGAGCAACTAGACGCTCGCAGAAGCCGATTCAAGGCGAAACGGGTCGGGCTGCCTGTCATGGCCTTGTCGAGAAAGAACCTTTAAGCTTGATGGCAGCGCGTGACATCGCGCCGCGACCGGTTTCGTGGACAGGGCAATACCCGTCTGCTAATCGGTTGAAATACCCTTCGATGCGGCCCGACAAGGAGAGACAGATGCCCAGCAAGACCGAGAAACTCCTGTCGCTCGTCAATGGCCAGCCAGTCATTCCGGTGTTGAAGATCGCCAACGTCGCCGATGCGGTGCCGTTGGCCCGTGCTCTGGCGCGCGGCGGCTTGCCGGCGATCGAGATTACGCTCAGGACAGCGGATGCGCTCGAAGCGATCCGTCGTGTGGCGGGCGAGGTCGAGGAGGCCATCGTCGGCGCCGGCACCATTCTTGACAGCAAGCAGTTCGACGAGGCAGCCGGTGCAGGCTCGCGCTTCATCGTCAGCCCCGGCATCACCCGTGAGCTTCTGGCTGCCGCCGCCGACAGCGAGGTTCCGTTGCTGCCCGGCGCGATCACGCCCGGCGAGATCATGGCCGCGCGCGAAGCCGGCCTGCGCTTCCTGAAATTCTTCCCGGCCGAACAGTCCGGCGGCATCGCTTCGCTGAAGGCCTTCGCCTCGCCGCTGGCCGACGTCAAATTCTGCCCGACCGGCGGCATCACCGGCAAGAACGCTGCCGACTATCTCAGCCTGTCCAATGTCGTCTGCGTCGGCGGCTCGTGGGTGGCGCCCGACGACATGGTCAAGGCCGGCAAGTGGGACGAGATCGAAGCGCTCGCGCGGGCCGCGAGCAAGCTTCAGCGATAACGCCTGTCGGCTCGGCACGAAAGAGCCCGGCCGACTTTCGCCAACCGGGCCGCATTGCTTTCTTCTCAAGCACAGGTCAGTTGCAGACCCTGACCCTCTCGACCACCCTGTGATGGTGCTGCCAATGCGTGACCACCTTGGTCCTGCAGTGATGCCTACCATGCTTGACGATCAGAGTTTCAGCTTGCGATGGGCCGATCGCGGCCGATGCTGCCGCCACTGCCAGAACCGATGCCAATAGTATCTTCTTCATGAATTTCCTCAGGTTGGAACGTACCCACACCAACTGGGAAACGAGGAAGCGGTTCCGGCTTCACGAGGAGTTCAGCAGCACGTGATCCATCGCCGATGCATCGTGCCTCGGACAGCAAAAAGCCGCGCGGGTCGCCCGGCGCGGCTTCAGCAAGATTGTGGCCTGTTCGTTACTTCGTCTGGAAGCGGGCGACCGACAGGAACTTGACGGCATTGCCGGTGAAGCGGCTGGCGTCGGCCATCTGGTTGCTCGGCTGGAAGCCGGCCGTATAGACCTCGCTCGGCGGCGTATGCACGATGTTGTAGGCGTAGCCCGGCGCGGTCGTCGCGGTCGAAACGGTAGCGACGTTCTCGCCGCTGGTCAGTGCCCAGCGGGCGGCCTGCGGCGCCGCGGCAACCACCACGGCCCTGGGGCCGGGTTTCTGATCGCGGGCGGTGGCCCTGGCCTCCTTGCGGGTCGTCTTCACGCCGGCGCCGATCGCGGCGACCGGATCGGAACCGGCAGGACGGGCGGCAACAGCCTGGCGCGGCGACGCCGCATCGACACCCGACGGATCGTTGAAGGCCGAACGCGGCTCTTCGGACAACGAAGCCACCTGATATTCGGCGGCGGTGCCGACCTGGGCATTGGCTTCGTCGAGCACGGCCTTGACGGCGTCGGGCTTGGTTGGCTCGGGACGCGCTGTCGGCAGCACGGAGAACGCATCCGTCGCGGTCTTGTCCTGGTCAGCCGTTTCGGCCAGCGCCATCAGCACATCCTTGCTGGGCGGCGGTGCGAGATCCGCCGGCAGCGAGTGCTCGGGGCGCCATGTCGGCAGGGGAATGTTGTTGACGGCAACCTGCGCCGGATCGGCGGCAGCGGCTTGCGCGATGGCTGCCGGATCGGACTTGCCGAAAGGCATGTTCGCCGGTGCCTGCGCGGTCGCCACCGCCTGTTCGGTGGTCGCCGTCGCATCCGCCATGGCGAAGGGAACATTCTTAGGCTGTGCGCCGACATCGGCCTTCGGCCGGGGCGCGAAATCGGGCAGCGGGATTTCCTTGGCCGGCAGCGCCGCGATGATCGTCTCCGGCGTGTTCTTCTCCGGCTCCGGAGCCTGCTCGTCGGCAAGCTGAGGAATGTCGGCGCGCTGGGCATTCTCCGGGGCCACGATGGCGATACCAGGCAGGTTGCTGCTCTTGGCGGTCGCGGCCGGCTTCAGATTTCTAGCCTTGGGAGCAGGTGCGGCCGAAGCGGTCTCCACGTCGGCGCTGTCGTCGGCCTCGTCGGCGCCACCGCCGCCGAACAAGGCAGAGAGGAACCCGCCGGATTTCTTGCCGCTGCCGCCGGCGCTGGCCATTTCGATATTCGGTGTGCCGGAACCCTTGCGCGATTGATAGGAGGCCAGCGCCTGTTCATAGCCGGGCAGCGGCCGGCCGTCGCTCGGCACATGCAGCGTCTTGCCATTGGGGAACAGGCTGACCAGTTCCTGGCGGCTGATGCCGGGCCAGTGGCGCACATTGCCGACATCCATGTGGACGAATGGCGAACCGGAGGTCGGATAATAGCCGACGCCACCGCCCTGCATCTTGAGGCCGATATTGCGCAGCTTCTTCAGCGGCACGCCGGGAATATAGAAATCCATCGCCTTGCCAAGCATATGCTGGCTCTTCTCGGCGACACCGCGGCTGCGGCTGCGCAGCATCGAATTGGTCGATGGCGAACGGTAGCCGCAGACAACCTGGATATAGTCGGTAGCACCGCTTTCGCGATACGCTTCCCAGACCAGATCCAGCAGACGCGGGTCCATCTTGGTGGGTTCGTTGCGGCGCCAGTCGCGCAGGATGATGTTGATCTTCCTCAGGCCCTCGGGAACGTAGCGGCCATTGCGCTTGTAGACGATCTCCGCCTTCTCGTGCGTGTGGAGGTGGTAGAGCTTCAGCGAACGAACTTCAGCCTGGGCGCCCGTGGCAGCCGCGGCAACAAAACCAAATGCGACAATCACCGCCGCCAACCATCTCGGCCAGACGCTCAAATGATAGTGCCGCCCGTTTTTGAGTCGTTCGATTCTGTTCAAATCAAAAGGCCTTGCAGGCTGCCGTTTGTCCCCGGATTTGCCCAAACGGACGTGTCGTTATCACATCCGAATATCGATCCTAATGGTTAATCATCGCTTATTGAAGCCGAAATGCGGTAACACGGTGGCGATATCCCGTCAAAAATTGTCCCCAAGGTTTCTTGGTAAACCGCTGGTTTAGATCATGTTTTCCGGCTTTGGCCGAACACGATCTGTTACCGCCGGCCTTAATGCGTGAACACTGCCCCGTCGATCGCAGCCTCCGGCCCGCCATAGTCCGGGGAGGCACTCTGTCAGCTGATATAATGACGAGGGAAACTGGTCCCGGCCTTGCGGCTCAGGAAGCAAGCCTGTCGACGCGGCCGGTTTCCGGGTCGATGCCGTATTCCTTGAGCTTGCGGTAGAGCGTCGAGCGGCCGATGCCGAGCCGGCGGGCGACCTCGCTCATCTGGCCATTGTAGTGATCGATGGCGAGCTTGATCATTTCGAGTTCGACATCGGCCAGCGCACGCACATTGCCGCGCTCGTCGAGTGCCCGCAGCATGCCGAAGCGGGGCTGCGCCCCGGCCGGCTGCTCGCGCACGGGAGCGGTCTCGTCGGACACGACGTCCTCATCGCGCGGCGCCAGCGGCGGCGCGGCGCCGCCTGCTTCGAACGTGTCGTCCGCGTCAAGATTGACGGTGCCTTCCACCTGCGCCCGGATCTGCGGAAAATCGTCGGCGGTCAGCACATCGCCTTCGCACAGCACCGAGGCGCGGAAGACGGCGTTTTCGAGCTGCCGGATATTTCCGGGCCAGTCATAGGCCTGCAGCACCGCGAGCGCCGCCGCCGAAATGCCCTTCAGCCGATGGTGCGGGTCGGCCGGCGCCACCTTTTCCATGAAATGCGTGACCAGATGGGGAATGTCGTCGCGGCGGTCGCGCAGCGGCGGCACGAAGATCGGGTAGACGTTCAGCCGGTAGAACAGATCCTCGCGGAACTTGCCGTCCTTGACCTGCTGCAGGAGGTTGCGATGCGTCGCCGAAATCAGCCGGATGTCGACCTTGACGGTCGAGCGGCCGCCCACGGGATCGACCTCGCCCTCCTGGACGGCGCGCAATAGCTTGACCTGCACGTCGAGCGGCAGGTCGCCGATCTCGTCGAGGAACAGCGTGCCGGAATGCGCCTCGACGAATTTGCCGGTGTGCTTGTCAGTGGCGCCGGTGAACGACCCTTTCTCGTGGCCGAACAGGATGGACTCCACCAGATTGTCGGGGATGGCGCCGCAATTGACCGTGACGAACGGTTTCGAGCGACGGTCGCCGCTACCTTGGATGGCACGCGCCACCAGTTCCTTGCCGACGCCGGATTCGCCCTCGATCAGGATCGGGATGTTGGAGGCCGCCGCTTTCTGGCCGAGGCGTATCACCCTGTCCATGGCCGGACTGTGGGTGATCATGTCCCTAAAGGTCAGCAGCCCGCCGCGCTTGCGCGACGTGCGCTTGACCTCACCCTCGACCGCTTCGACCTTGAGCGCATTGGAAATCGAGGCCTGCAGCCTGTCGGGCGAGGCCGGCTTGACGACGAAATCGAAAGCACCGTGGCGCATCGCCGAAACCACGGTTTCGATACCGCCCTGCGCGGTCTGCACGATGACCGGCACGCTGATGTCGCGCTCGCGCATCGCCTTCAGCACGCCGATGCCGTCGAGACCGGGCATGACCAGGTCGAGGATCACAACCGAGACGTCCCGGGCGCCAGGCCCGTCGAGAACTTCGAGGCCGGCAGCACCGCCATCGGCGACGATCGCGGTATGGCCGAACCGCGTCACCGCCGCCTCGAGCAGCCGGCGCTGCACGGGATCGTCATCGACTATGAGTATGGAACCTGTCATGACTGTCTTGGTTTGCCCGCGCCCGAAATCCCCATGGATCATCTTGGCACAGGGTTCTAAATAAGGTTTCAAAAAACCCGGTGAACGAATTCCTTAGGATTTGACCGGCTTCTCCATTCCCTTGATCCTGGCTTCCCAATTGCGGCCACTTGATTCAAAGCCGGCCACTCGATTCAAAAAGCCGGTTTCTTGATCCAAAAAGAAGGTATGTCGATGCGCATGATGTTTGATCGGCGGATTGCGGCGCCAGCGTCCGGTCAGGGCGCGGCCGGGCTTGGCGATCTGCCGGAATGGAACCTCGCCGACCTTTATGCCGGCATGGACGTGCCGGAACTGAAGCGCGACATTGCCAAAGCGGCTGCCGACGCCATCGCATTCGAGGCCCGCTGGAAAGGCACGCTCGCCGCCGAGGCCGGGCGCGGCAGTGCCGGCAGGCTGGGCGAGGCCCTTGCCGCCTACGAGGCGCTCGAGGAACTGATCGGCCGCATCGTCTCCTATGCCGGCCTCGTCTATGCCGGCAACACCGCCGATCCGCAGCGCGCCAAGCTCTATGGCGACGTCCAGGAGAAGATGACCGACGCCAGCGCGCATCTCCTGTTCTTCGCGCTCGAACTGAACCTGATCGAGGATGCGGCGATCGAAGGCGCGCTGGCCGGCGACCCCGCCTTCGGACATTACCGCCCGTGGGTGCTCGATCTGCGCATGGACAAGCCCTACCAGCTCGAGGACCGCGTCGAGCAGCTTTTCCACGAAAAATCGATCACCGGGCGCGGCGCCTGGAACCGCTTGTTCGACGAGACGATGACCGATCTTCGCTTCGATATCGATGGTGAGGAATTGACGCTGGAGCCGGCCCTCAACCGTCTGCAGGATGCCGATGGCGACGTCCGCCGGCGTGCCTCGGAGGCGCTGGCCACGACCTTCCGCAAGAATTTGCGCACCTTCACGCTGATCACCAACACGCTGGCCAAGGATAAGGAAATTTCGGACCGCTGGCGCGGCTTCGAGGACATTGCCGATTCACGCCACCTCGCCAACCGCGTCGAGCGCGGCGTGGTCGATGCGCTCGCCTCCGCGGTGCGCGAGGCCTATCCGCGCTTGTCGCACCGCTACTATGCCATGAAGGCGCGCTGGCTCGGCATGGAGGTGATGAACCACTGGGACCGCAACGCGCCCTTGCCGGAGACGCCGCAGGCGGTGATCGGCTGGGACGAGGCCAGGAACACCGTGCTGTCGGCCTATCACCGCTTCTCGCCCGAGATGGCCGAGATCGCGCGCACCTTCTTCGACCGCAACTGGATCGACGCGCCGGTGCGCCCAGGCAAGTCGCCGGGTGCCTTTGCCCACCCGACCGTACCATCGGTTCACCCCTATGTGCTGCTCAACTACATGGGCAAGCCGCGCGACGTGATGACGCTGGCGCATGAACTCGGGCACGGCGTGCATCAGGTGCTGGCCGCCGGCCAGGGCGCACTGATGGCCCCGACGCCGCTGACGCTGGCGGAGACGGCATCCGTCTTCGGCGAAATGCTGACCTTCCGTTCGCTGCTCGAGCGGACCACCGACCGGCGCGAGCGCAAGGCCATGCTCGCCCAGAAGGTCGAGGACATGATCAACACGGTGGTGCGCCAGATCGCCTTCTATGAATTCGAGCGCAAGGTTCATGCCGAGCGCCGCAACGGCGAACTGACCTCCGACAGGCTCGGCCAGTTCTGGCTGGAAGTGCAGGCCGAAAGCCTCGGACCGGCGATCAAGTTGCGCGAGGGCTACGAGGTGTTCTGGACCTACATCCCTCATTTCATCCACTCGCCCTTCTATGTCTATGCCTATGCGTTCGGCGACTGCCTGGTGAACTCGCTCTATGCGGTCTACCAGAATGCCGAGCGCGGCTTTCAGGACAAATATTTCGAGATGCTGCGTGCCGGTGGCACCAAGCATCATTCGCAGCTTCTGGCGCCTTTCGGCCTCGACGCCACCGACCCTGCCTTCTGGCAGATCGGGCTCGGCGTGATCGGCGGCCTGATCGACGAATTGGAAACGCTGGACGATTGAGACGCCTCTCGCCCGGCAAGAACAGTTTAGCCCGAATGCATGTTTGGACCGTGCTATTCTTGCCCTAAATATTTGTTCTTGAAGAACTCTCCACGGACGTTTTCCCATAGCTTTCGGCAAGCTCTATGGTAGCTTTCCCTTCAAGCTCAGCCGGAGCGCATGCGGATCGGCGAGGAAAAGTCCCGGCCGGCCGTGCGCTCAGGCGAACGCGACAACGGCCGTTGGCCATGGGCAGGCAAAGCCGATCGCCGACAGCTCGAACCGAAGCCGGCTGTTTCGCGAATCTGCGGAACCATCGAGTAGTCCATCGCCGAAGGTCATGACCCTGCGGCAGACGGATCTGACTGGAGAGAGATAATGGGCACTTTTTTCTACATGCTGCTGGCGTTCCTGGTAGGCGTGTTGGTTGGCTGGTTCATCTGGGGGCGTTTGCGTGGTGAGCTCGACGGTCTTCGAGGCGACCTCGATCGCACCCGCGGCGAGCGCGACAAGCTGCGCGCCGACAGCGATCGCCTGACCGGCGAACTCAATGCATGCGGCAAGACCCGCTCCGACCTCGAGCGCCAGTTGCGTGAGGCGCAGGCCTCGTCGGGCGCCGGCGGAGCAAAGGCGTCAAGTCCGGCACCAGCAGCCGTGATGTCGACGCCTGCCGCTGCCAAATCCACTCCGGCTGCAGCCAAGCCGGCCGCGGCGAAGGCCGCCCCGGCAAAGGCGGCGCCGAAGCCCGCAGCGGCCAAAACTCCAGCGAAGACCTCGGCCGCTCCCAAGACAGCGCCCGCCGCCAGGAAGGCCGCAACGGCAGCAGCCAAACCGGCGTCGGGCAAGCCCGACAATCTGCGCCGGCTGATTGGCATCGGCCCGGTCAACGAAAAGCTGCTCAAGGCGCAAGGCGTCACCACCTTCGCCCAGATCGCCGCCTGGACATCAACCGACATCAAGCGGATCGAGGATGTGATGAACTTCGACGGCCGCATCGCGCGCGAACGCTGGATCGAGCAGGCCAAGCTGCTCGCCGTCGGCAACGAGGCCGAATTCGCCAAGCAGTTTCCGACGGCCGGAACCGCCAGCAACACCTGAACGATGGCACAGAGACCTTGTGAGCGGCGGCGGCCTTGGCGCCGCCGCTTCTTTTTTGCCGACAAGCTTGGATCCGGCCAAGGTCGGCTTTGAGGGACAGGGTGCCGCTCTCTCGATTGCGCGCGCCCGGCCCCCCATATAGAGCGATCGTCGGCTACATCGATCCCGGTTCCCATGTCCCTGCCCGCCGCAATTTTCCGCAACGACGAAAGCGCGCGCCAGCTCGTTTTCGAGCGGCCGGCCGATATTATCGTCGCGCATGAGGCCAAGGACTTCCCGGCCGCGCTGCAAGCGGCGCAGGCCGCGCACGACGCCGGCAAATGGCTGGCTGGTTATTTCTCCTACGAGGCCGGTTACCTGCTGGAGCCGAAACTCGTTCCCCTGCTCCCGGGCAGGCGCCGGACCCCGCTGGTCTGCCTCGGGGTCTTCGATGCCCCTCATAAAGAGGCGGTGCCGCCGCGAAGCACGCCCACCAACGGCCCGATATTCGACGCAAGGGCGACGTGGTCGTTCGAGGATTACCAGAAGCGGTTCTCGCGGCTGCACCAGCACATCAGGCAAGGCGATTGCTACCAGGGCAACCTGACTTTTCCGGTGCACGCGCAATGGTCCGGCGATCCGCTCGGCGCCTTCGACGCGCTGACCGAACGCCAGCCGGTGAAATATGGCGCGCTGGTCGCGCTCGGCGACCCGATCGTTCTGTCGCGCTCGCCCGAACTGTTCTTCGAGATCGATGCCGCCGGGATGATCGAAACGCATCCGATGAAGGGTACCGCACCGCGCGGCACAACAGGCGACGAGGACGAACGGCAGAAGAATTTCCTGCGCAACGACGAGAAGAACCAGGCCGAGAACCGGATGATCGTCGACCTCTTGCGCAACGACATATCGCTGATCAGCGAGGTCGGCACGCTGGAGGTACCGGAATTGTTCCGCATCGAGACCTACCCGACCGTCCATCAGATGGTGAGCGACGTCAGGGCCAAGCTGCTGCCCGGCCTCGGCATACGCCAGATTTTCGCGGCGCTGTTTCCCTGCGGCTCGATCACCGGCGCGCCGAAGATCCGCGCCATGGAGATCCTGCATGATCTGGAAGGCACGCCCCGCGACGTCTATTGCGGCGCCATCGGCTGGATCGCACCCGGCGGCACGATGCGCTTTTCCGTTGCGATCCGGACCATCTCGCTCTTTGCCAGCGGCGAGGCCGTCTACAATGTCGGCGGCGGCATCGTCTTCGATTCGGTCGCACAAGAGGAGTATCAGGAGTGTCTGCTCAAAGCCCGCTTCGCGACGGGGACGCCGCCGGTTTCGAGCTGATCGAGACCATGCGCTGGGAACCCGCCTCGGGCTTCCTGCGACTCGATCGCCATCTCGCGCGCCTTTATGGCTCGGCGGCGGAACTGGGGTTCAGCTATGATCCGCAAGAAGTCGGCGAAGCCCTGAGCGGCGCGGTCGACCGATCACCCATCGCCATGCGCACGCGGCTCGCTCTGTCGCGCAATGGCGAGGCCAACGCCTCGGCGCAGCCCTATGAACCCCTTGCCGCCGACAAGGTGTGGGCGCTGCGGCTGGCACGGACGAGGCTCGATTCGAGCGACATGCTGCTGCGCCACAAGACCAGCCGGCGGCAGCTCTACACCCATGCCCGCTCCGAATATCTCATCACCCAGGCCGACGAGGTGCTGCTGGCCAATGAGCGCGGCGAGATCTGCGAAGGCACGATCACCAATGTCTTCGCCGATTTCGGCGATGGCATCCTGGCGACGCCACGGCTCGATTGCGGCCTGCTGCCTGGCGTATTGCGCGCCGTGCTTCTGGATGAAGGCCGCGCCAGTGAAGCGATCTACAGCTTGGATGACCTCAAATCCGCCAAGGCGCTGTTCGTCGGCAATTCGCTGCGCGGGCTGATCCCCGCCAGGCTGTCATGACCCAAGCCCGGAGAATACAATGTTCGTCGTGTCGCTGAACTACAAGGTGCCGCTCACCGAGATCGACCGCTTGGCGCCAGGCCATATCGAGTGGCTGGAAGCCTGCTACGCCGAAGGCATCTTCGTTGCGTCCGGGCCCAAGCGGCCAAGAACCGGCGGCATCATCATCGCACGCTGCCCCCGCGAAGTGCTCGATGCCAGGTTGGCAGCCGATCCTTTCGCCCAGGCGGGCGCCGCCGACTACGACATCACCGAATTCACGGCGCGGATGACCGCCGCCGGCTTGGGCTCGTTCAAAGAGGCATGAGTTTCCGGCAACCCACCCATACGCCCTATGACGGCTCATCGAAACTCTTCACCGTCGGTCTGAAGCCGATGGAACCCGCGAACTGGATCGAGGTGGACGGTCACCTGCTGCCCTATCTCGCCGAGAAGCGCCGGCTCTATCGCGAAATCCCCGAGCGCGTCTTCGTCGAGGAGGATGGCACGCGCGCTGCCCAGCAAGAGGTGCTCGACTTGCTCGGCGCCTACCTGCTGGAAAGATTTCCCGACATCCACCGGCGCAGCGACGCGGGCGTTGCGGTCGCGGGCGCGACGAGCCATCCCGCAGTCCCGTCCAGCCTCGCCGGCGCTCCCTTGGTCGCCGCCTCGCTGCTGGTCCAGGAAGACCTGATCCTCATGCGCCGGGGCGAAGACGGCTGGCGTCTGGCCGCGGGTTCGCTGTGCTTCCCCTCATCCTGGTCGCTCACCGAGAAATTCGGCAAGCCGCTGCAGCAGATCCACGAGCCGGTGCCGGGCTTCGGCCCGGGCACGAGACCGGCCGATCTCATCAACCGGATGTTCGACGGCCTGCAGGGCCAGGCCGTCGAGCGCTACAACTGGTCGATCCAAGCAGGCGATGCGCTCTACCATCCGCTGTCCAATGTCGAGCGCATCGACCGCGCCACCAGCCGGCCGACGCGTTTCCCCGATGGTGACGTGAAGGCGCATGCCTTCATCCGCGTCGAGCGTCAAACGCTGCGCAAACTGCCCGCCTCGCGCGATATCCTGTTCACCATCCGCATCCATCTCGACCCGCTCGCCGTGCTGGCGCGGCATCCGGACCGGGCGACGCTGGCTGCGTCCTTCGCTGCCCAGCTCGAAGCGCTCGACATCGCCCAACTCGACTACAAGGGCCTGACGTCGGATCGCGATCGGCTGACCGCTGCCCTTAACCACATGGCTAAAGACGCGTAGTCGCGGGTTGGCGGTTTTCGCTGGTTTATGACAATGATCTGTGATGTAGCGCATGGCCGTTGGGCGAAAATGCCCGGCTTTTGCACGTGGTTGCTCGGCTTTTGCACGTAGTTGCCCAGCTTTTGCACGCAGTTGAAGGAGTGCTCGATAAAATGGCGAATGAAAACTGGCCCGTTTACGGTGAGATCACCGGCCCCGTGGTGATGATCGGCTTTGGTTCGATCGGACACGGAACGCTGCCGCTCATCGAACGCCATTTCAAGTTCGACAAGTCGCGCATGACGGTCATCGACCCGCGCGATACCGATCGCAAGCTGCTCGACGAGCGCGGCATCACCTTCGTCCAGGAAGCAGTGACCGAGAAGAATTACAAGAAGCTTTTGACGCCGCTGCTGACCAATGGTGGTGGCCAGGGCTTTTGCGTCAACCTGTCGGTCGACACCGGCTCGGTGGACCTGATGCGGCTCTGCCGCAAGCTCGGCGTGCTTTACATCGACACCGTCGTCGAGCCCTGGCTTGGCTTCTATTTCGACGCCAAGGCCGACAATGCCAGCCGCACCAACTATGCGTTGCGCGAGGCGCTGCTCAAGGAAAAGCACGACCAGCCGGGCGGCGCCACCGCCGTCTCCACCTGCGGTGCCAATCCCGGCATGGTGTCCTGGTTCGTCAAGCAGGCGCTGGTCAATCTCGCCACCGATCTGGGCATGGAGTTCTCCGAGCCCGCGCAGGAAGACCGCGAGGGCTGGGCCAAGCTCATGAAGAAGGCTGGCGTCAAGGGCATCCACATCGCCGAGCGCGACACCCAGCGCACCAAGAAGCCCAAACCGATGGATGTGTTCTGGAACACCTGGTCGGTCGAGGGCTTCATCTCGGAAGGATTGCAGCCGGCCGAGCTCGGCTGGGGCACGCATGAGACCTGGATGCCGAAGAACGGCAAGAAGCACAAGCACGGTTCCAAGGCCGCGATCTACCTGGAGCAACCCGGCGCCAACACCCGCGTGCGCTCCTGGTGCCCGACGCCGGGACCGCAATATGGTCTGCTGGTGACGCACAACGAGGCTATCTCGATCGCCGATTTCTTCACCGTGCATTCCAAGAAGGGGAAGGTTCAATACCGCCCGACCTGCCACTACGCCTACCATCCCTGCAACGATGCGATGCTGTCGCTGGACGAGATGTTCGGTGCCGCCGGCAAGCCGCAGCCGGTACACCACGTGCTCGACGAGAACGAACTGGTCGACGGTGTCGACGAACTCGGCGTCCTGCTCTACGGCCACGACAAGAATGCCTACTGGTACGGTTCCCAGCTGTCGCTCGCCGAGGCGCGCAAGCTGGCCCCCTATCAGAACGCCACCGGCATGCAGGTCACCTCGGCGGTTTTGGCCGGCATGGTCTGGGCGCTGGAAAATCCGGCCGCCGGCATCGTCGAGGCCGACGAGATGGACTACAAGCGCTGCCTGGACGTGCAGTCGCCCTATCTCGGACCGGTCAAGGGCTATTATACCGACTGGACGCCTCTCGACAGACGCCCGGGTCTCTTCCCGGAGGACCTCGACCGCAGCGACCCGTGGCAATTCCGCAACATCCTCGTCCGATAGCATCACCCGGACCATGCGCCATTGCCTTGCAATCGCCCGGAAATCGGGCGATTGAAGGGTGCGGCCTGGGGTGGCGATGTGCGTCCGTTGGACGCTTACAGCATACCCCAGCACTTTGGACGTTCGCGTCGCGCTTCCAGAAATCGGCCCGATTTTTGGACCGACGCGTTTGGAGAGGATTTCATATGACGATTGCGCGCAAAGTTCTTTCGATGGGCATGGCGGGTGCCCTCGCCTCGATGCTTGCTGCCTGTGCCACCAGCGGCCCCGACCAGCCGCCGATGGCTGCCGCGCCGAAAGGCGTCGAAGGTTCCTGGATCGATGCCAAGGGTACTGGCCTGTCGACCTTCACCGGCGGCACCTTCACGACCGTCGCCACGGACACGGGACAGAAGCTTGCCGATGGCAGTTACACGATGACCGGCGCCACGTCGGTGCAGATCAACGGCACCTCGCTGATCCGCCAAACCCCGGTGAGCTTCAATTGCCTGATGGTGTCGACCAGCCAGCTCAACTGCACCAGTTCCGCCGGCCAGAATTTCGTGCTGACGCGGCGCACCTGAACCTGGCGAACGTTCCAGTCACAAAGAACGGCGGCCGCTTGGTCGCCGTTTTTGTGCCGGCAATCCCTCGCCTTTTGCGCCCGGAAATACCCCGGGTTTTGCGCCAGCAAATACCACCGGCATTTCCGCTTGCGTCGGCCCGAACGCGATGGGAACATGATCGAAACGCTGGCTGTAATATCCCAGTCAAGCAAGGGCGTTAGACGCCTCTGATCAGCCTACCGGGAGACGTAGATGAAGAAGCTTGCCGCCATTGCCGCCATTTCCGCGTCGACGCTTGGCCTGTCGGCCGGCGCATCCTTTGCCGACTACACACTGAATATCCTGCACATCAATGACTGGCACAGCCGCATCGAAGGCAACAACAAATATGAATCGACCTGCTCTGCCGAGGAGGAGACCAAGGGCGAATGCATCGGCGGCGCCGGCCGGCTGATCACCGCCATCGCCCAGGAACGCAAGAAGCTGGAAGGCCAGAACGTGCTCTTGCTCAGCGCCGGCGACAATTTCCAGGGTTCGCTGTTCTACACGACCTACAAGGGCAAGGTCGAAGGCGAGTTCCTCAACGACATGAAGTTCGACGCCATGGCGCTCGGCAACCATGAATTCGACGACGGCGAAGCCGCCCTTGCGCCCTTTCTCGACATGATCAAATTCCCGGTGCTCGGCGCCAACGTCAAGGCAAACGCGCAGTCCAAGCTCGGCGACCGCGTCAAGCCATCTATCGTCGTCGAGGTCGGCGGCCAGAAGATCGGCATCATCGGGGCCGTCACCAACGACACGCCCGAACTCGCCTCGCCCGGCCCCAACATCACGATTGAGGACGACGTCAAATCGATCACGGCCGAGGTCGAGAAGCTCAAGGGAGAAGGCATCAACAAGATCATCGCCGTGACCCATATCGGCTACAACAGGGAACGCGACGTCATTGCCAAGATCCCCGGCATCGATGTCGTGGTCGGCGGCCACAGCCACACGCTTCTGTCCAACACCGATCCGAAGGCGGCTGGCCCCTACCCGACGATGGTCGACAATCCGGACGGCTACAAGGTGCCGGTGGTGCAGGCGGCGTCCTATTCGAAATATCTCGGCGAGTTCAAGGTGGTGTTCGACGACAATGGCGTCGTCAAATCGGCGAGCGGCGACCCGATCTATCTCGACAAGTCGATCACGCCCGATCCCACGGTGCTCGCCCGCATCAAGGAGCTCGGCGCACCGATCGAAGCGCTGAAGAACAAGGAAGTGGCCGAGACGACCGACGTCATCGACGGCAGTCGTGAGAGTTGCCGCACCAAGGAGTGCGCGATGGGCAACCTCGTCTCCGACGCCATCCTCGACCGCGTCAAGGGACAGGGCGTCGAGATCGTCATCTCCAACGGTGGCGGCCTGCGCGCCTCGATCGACAAGGGCACCGTCACCATGGGTGAGGTGCTGACCGTGCTGCCGTTCCAGAACACGCTGGCGACCTTCCAGATTTCCGGCAAGGATCTGGTCGCCGGGCTCGAAGGCGGTCTCAGCCAGATCGAGGACGGCGCCGGCCGCTTCCCGCAGGTGGCGGGCCTCAAATATTCCTTCGACAAGTCGATCGCGCCCAATGCCGGCCGTGTGAAGTCGGTGGCGGTGATGGAAAACGGCACCTGGACGCCGATCAATCCCGACAAGGACTATCTCGTCGCCACCAACAACTATGTCCGCCAGGGCGGCGATGGCTACAAGGTCTTCGCCGAAAAGGCCAAGAACGCCTACGATTATGGCCCTGGCCTCGAACAGGTCGTTGCCGACTATCTCGGCGCCCACCGGCCCTATACGCCGAAGCTCGAAGGCCGCATCACTGAGATCGCCGCGACGACTGCGGCAGCTCCCGCCGCCGAGCCGGCCAAGCCTGCCGAACCAGCAAAGCCCGCGGAGACTGCAGCACCGGAACCGGCCGAGGCCGCCAAACCGGCTGCACCGGCGATGCCTGAACTGCCTGCCAGCTCAGGCGATATCGCCAACACGCCGCCAGCCATATCGACGGAAAACCCGCCACCGGCACCTGCCGAGCCGGCAAAGCCTGCCGAGACCGCTCCCGCGCCGGTCGCTCCCGCCGCGGCGACACCCGCGCCCGCCGAGCCGGCAAAGCCCGCTGAAGCCGCACCGGCCACAGGCAGCCATGTCATCGTTAACGGCGATACCTACTGGGATCTGGCGAAGAAAGCCTATGGCGACGCGACCAAGTGGAAACTCATCTATGAGGCGAACAAGGATCAAAGGCCGCATCGGCTTGTGCCGGGCGCGACCCTGACCATCCCGGCGAAGTAACGTCATTTCGCTTTCAGCAGAAACACCCGCCGGGGAAACCTGGCGGGTGTTCTGTTTCCGGCCGGAAAGGCGGTATGGTGCGGCCAGACGCGGCATTGAAAACCGGCGCGCCATCGCTAGTTTCACGCCGTGTCCGGAGAGCCCTTATGACGCCTGACAATGTTGTCGACCCCAAGACGATCAAGCCGGTCGGCCCGACGGCGGGACACGCGCCGGCCAAGGCTGGCAAGGTCGGCGTCATGCTGCTCAATCTCGGCACGCCCGACGGTACCGAATTCAAGCCGATGTGGCGGTATCTGCGGGAATTCCTGTCCGATCCGCGCGTCATCGAACTCAACAAGGCGATCTGGTATCCGATCCTCTATGGGCTGGTGCTGACCAGGCGACCGAAGAAGTCGGGCGCCAACTACGCCCGGATCTGGAACCGGGAGAAGAACGAGTCGCCGCTGCGCACCTACACCCGTGCACAAGGTGAAAAACTGGCCGAGGCGCTACGAGACCTGCCCGATGTCGTCGTCGACTGGGCGATGCGTTACGGCAACCCTTCGACATCGAGCGTCGCCGAAAGGCTGGTGGCGCAAGGCTGCGACCGCATCCTTTCATTCCCGCTCTATCCGCAATATTCGGCGACGACGACCGCCACAGCCAACGACCAGCTGTTCCGGGCGCTGATGAAGATGCGCGCGGCACCTGCCGTCCGCAGTGTGCCATCCTACTATGCCGTGCCGGTCTACATCGAGGCGCTCGCCAGTTCGATCGAACGGCATCTGGCGACGCTCGATTTCGAACCGGAGGTGGTCATCACCTCCTATCACGGCATCCCGAAACCCTATTCCGACAAGGGCGATCCCTATCGGGCGCATTGCCTGGAGACGACGCGGCTGCTGCGCGAAAAACTCGGCTGGGACGAGAGCAAGCTGATCACCACCTTCCAGTCGCGCTTCGGCGCGCAGGAATGGCTGCAGCCATATACCGACAAGACGGTGGAGAAACTGGCCAAGGACGGCGTCAAATCGATCGCCATCGTCAATCCCGGCTTTTCCGTCGACTGCATCGAGACGCTGGACGAGATCGGCCGCGAAGCAGCCGAGACCTTCCATCATGCCGGTGGCGAAAACTTCGCCCACATCCCATGCCTCAACGACAGCCCCGAGGGCATGGGGGTGATCGAAGCGATGGTACGCCGCGAACTGTCAGGCTGGGCCTGACACCGGAACAACACAAGCTCCGAGGCGTTGAGCAGCGCCTCCGGAGAATTCGATGCTCCGCAAACTCGACCTCAGGACCGGCCAGCCCGTCTGGTCCGCCTATCGCGCGCCCGCGGTGCCGACAGGCAGTCTCACTCGGGACGTCAAGACCGATGTGCTGATCATCGGCATGGGCATCAGCGGCGCCATGATGGCCGAGACGCTGACAGCGGACGGTCACTCCGTAATCTGCATCGACCGGCGTGGGCCGCTGAAAGGATCGACAGCGGCAACCACGGCGCTGGTGCAGTTCGAAATCGACCAGCCGCTTTCGGTTCTGTCGAGGATGATTGGCAAGGCCCAGGCACGGCAGGCCTGGCGACGTTCGAGGCTGGCCATTTCCAATCTCGCCGCCCGCATCGAAGAGCTCGGCATCAACTGCGGCATGAGCCGCACCGCATCGCTTTATCTGGCCGGTACCGTGCTCGACCCATCGGAATTGCGCGAGGAAGCCGAGGCGCGACGGCGAGCCGGCATCGCCGCGACCTATCTGACCCCTCGGCCGCTCGCCGAGGCGTTCGGCATCGACCGCAGCGGCGCCATCCTCAGCCATGGCAATATCGCGCTCGACCCGCGCAAGCTGACGGCCGGGTTGCTGCTCAGGGCTCGGGAGCGCAAGGCACGTCTCTATGCGCCGGTCGAAGCGGCAGCGATCAAGGACAGCGCCGACGAGGTGGTCGTGGCAACGAGGGACGGCCCCGCCATCACGGCATGGCACGTTGTCCTGGCCACCGGTTACGAACTGGTCGACATCGTGCCGGCGGCCGCCCATCGGGTCATATCGACATGGGCGATCGCGACCCGCCCGCAACCGCGAAAGCTCTGGCCGGGTGCGGCGTTTATCTGGGAAGCTTCCGATCCCTATCTCTACGTCAGGGCAACGGCCGATGGCCGGGTCATATGCGGCGGCGAGGACGAGGATTTCATCGACGAGACGCAGCGCGATGACCTGATCGGCGACAAGAGCGCACGCATCGCCGCAAAACTAAACCTGATATTTCCGCATCTGGACGTCAGCCCCGAATTTTCCTGGACCGGCTCCTTTGGCACCACGACGTCAGGGCTGCCCTATATCGGCGCCATTCCGGGGCATCCTCGCATCCATGCCGTGTTGGGATATGGCGGCAACGGCATCACCTTCTCGCGGATCGCTGCCGAGATCGTCTCGGCGTCGATCGACGGGCTTGAAGACACGGATGCAAGCCTGTTTGCCTTCAACCACTGAGTGTGTAACCGCAAACAATCCCTCATCACCTGATTGTAACGCTACTGAAATACACTTAAGTCTTTGGTGAAGTCGGCTGTGCGGGAATGGCTTGCGCGGCCTGCTTCTGAGGGAGAGCCAAATGGATTTCAGTGGTTTCGATATTGCGGTCGTTGTTTTGGTCGCGCTTGTCGTGCTGGTGCTGTTCAAGGGCATCAAGACAATTCCGCAAGGATACAACTATACCGTCGAACGTTTTGGTCGTTATACCAAGACACTGAGCCCCGGCCTCAATCTCATCACGCCCTTCGTTGACCGGATCGGCGCCAAGATGAACATGATGGAGCAGGTGCTCGACGTTCCGAGCCAGGAGATCATCACCCGCGACAACGCCATCGTCGGTGTCGACGGCATTGCTTTCTACCAGATCCTCAATGCGGCGCAGGCCGCCTATCAGGTTGCCGGCCTGCAGAACGCCATCCTCAACCTGACGATGACCAACATCCGTACCGTCATGGGTTCGATGGACCTCGATGAGCTGTTGTCCAACCGCGACGCCATCAACGAGCGCCTGCTGCGCGTCGTCGACGAGGCGGCACACCCATGGGGCATCAAGATCACCCGCGTCGAGATCAAGGACATCAACCCGCCAGCCAACCTGATCGAATCGATGGGCCGCCAGATGACCGCCGAGCGCAACAAGCGCGCGCAGATTCTGGCCGCCGAGGGCCTCAAGCAGTCGCAGATCCTCGAAGCCGAGGGCCGCAAGGAAGCCGCCTTCCGCGACGCCGAGGCGCGCGAACGCTCCGCCGAAGCCGAAGCCCGCGCCACCCAGGTGGTGTCGGAAGCGATTTCCAAGGGCGACGTGCAGGCGCTGAACTACTTCGTCGCCCAGAAATACACCGAGGCCCTGACCAGGATCGGTTCGGCCACCAACAGTAAGGTCGTGCTGATGCCGCTGGAAGCCTCGTCGCTGATCGGCACGCTTGGCGGTATCGGCGAAATCGCCAAGGAAGTGTTCCGCAGCGAAGGCACGACCGGCGCGCAGCGGCAGGCGGCACGTCCGCCGGTAGTCCGCCCGAGCGAGAATTGAGATCGTAGGAGGTTACTCCCATGCTCGATCGCATCGTTTCTGAACTCGGGCCGTGGAACTGGATGGTCCTGGGCTTCGTGCTGCTGGTGGTAGAGGTCATCGCGCCGGGCTTCTTCATGCTTTGGATCGGCATCGCCGCCCTGGTCATCGGCGCGGTGTCACTGCTGATCTGGGATGCCGCCATCTGGACATGGCAGGTCCAGGTGCTGCTATTCCTCGTGCTGTCACTGGTTTCAGCCTTTGTCGGCAAGAAACTCATGGGCGGACGCGACCAGCCGAGCGACCAGCCGCTGCTCAACCGCCGTGGTGCGCAGATGATCGGGAAGATGGCGACGCTTGCCGAACCGATCCGCGACGGCCGCGGCCGCATCAAGCTCGGCGACACGCTGTGGCGCGTCTCCGGCCCGGATTTGCCCGCCGGCACCCAGGTGCGCGTCACCGCCGCTGCCGACACCGATCTGGAACTGACGGTGGAACGGGTCTGAGTTTCCAGGCCGCCAATACCTGAATAGCACCGGCGCAAGATGTGTTGAGATTCAGGTCAGGCCGAGTCGAGAACGACGGCTTTCGAGAACCGGAGCGGAGCGTACTTCAGTAGGTGAGCACCGGCCTACGCCGGCCGAAGCCTTGCCACGATCCCTCATGAGTGCTTCGGCCGGCGAAGGCCGGAAGCGCAGAAAGCCGCCGTTCGCAGGCCGGCTTCACCTGAATATCAGCGCACCTTAGGCTGCGCCGATGCGCAACAGGTCATGGAAATGCACCACGCCCAGCGGCATGTTGTTCCTGGTCACCACCAGCGCGCCGACATTGTGCTCGTTGAGCAGCGCGATCGCCGTGCCTGCGAGCGTCTGCGGGTCGACCGTCTTGGGCGTGCGGGTCATTACCTCGTCGACGATGACATCGGCTAGGTTGCGGTGCAGGTTGCGCGCGACATCGCCGTCGGTGATGATCCCCGCCAGTTCCCCATTCGCCTCGACGATCAGCACGCAGCCGACCTTCTTCTGTGACAGCGTCATCACCGCTTCCGGCATCTTGGTGCCGAGCGCGGCCAGCGGCATCTGGTCGCCGACCCGCATGATCTCGGACACCATGGTCAGGTTGGCGCCGAGCTGGCCGCCGGGATGGAAAGTGCGGAAATGGTCCGGCGTGAAGCCGCGCGCCTCGAGCAGCGCAATCGCCAGCGCATCGCCGATGACCAGCTGCAGCAGCGTTGATGTCGTCGGTGCCAGGCCATGCGGGCAAGCCTCGGGGGCGCGTGGCAAGAGCAATACCACGTCGGCCGCGCGCGCCAGCGCCGACGTCTCCCCGGAGGTCACGGCGATGAGCGGAATGGAGAAGCGCCGGGAATAGGCGACGATGCCCATCATCTCCTTGCTCTCGCCCGACCATGAGATGGCGATGATGGCGTCGTCCCTGGCGATCATGCCGAGATCGCCATGGTTGGCCTCGACGGGGTGGACGAAGAAGGCCGGCGTGCCGGTCGAGGCCAGCGTCGCCGCGACCTTCGAACCGATATGGCCGCTTTTGCCGACACCGGTGACGATGAGCCGGCCCTCAATCTTCGAGATCATTTCGACGGCCTGGGCAAAGGGTGCTGCCAGTCCGTTCTCGAGCGCGTCGGCAAGGGCCGCGATCCCGGCCTGTTCGGTTGCCACGGTTCTCAGCGCCGATTCGATCGACGCTTGCCTGTCCAAGGGCTTCTTTTCCAGGGATTTCGCATGCATGGATGATGCGATTAGCGCTTTGCCGCCCGCCTGTCCAACGGAAATGGCCCCGCGTCTGTTGCTCAAACGCCGTGCGATCGATTGGGACAACGACAAGCGCAAGAACAGGAAGCTCAACGACGGTCGTAAGACTCCCAAATCGGCGTTCGAGGCCCATGGCGCGCACGGCCTCAACCCTCCGTTAACCATCCGCATTTACGGTTCGGTAAGTATGGCGCGCATGCGCCGCGCAAGCAGTGGTGGCGATGTCCGGGGTCCAGCCAGAAAAATTGAGAGGACGACAGGGCAAGGCGGTCTGTGCGTTGCTGCTGGCGACCAGCATCCTTGCCTTGCTGCGTCCCGCGCCGCTCCATGCCCAGGAAACGGAACTGCGTGGAGAAGTGTCCGAATCGGCGATCCTGTCCGACCAGCAGCGCAAGGCGAGAAGCCTGGTTCTCGCCCAGCAAGCGGCGGCCAACGCTGCCGCGCAGGACGATGCGCCGGCGCGTACCTATCTGCCGGCCAGCGCCGGGGCCGTGCCTGACGACACGGACGCCGCGAACTCGACCACCAGCGTCTTCGACCCGCCCCAGGCGGTCGAGGAGGCCTCCGCCGACACGCCAGCGCCGCCCAAGCCACGCCGCACTTCGACCGCCAGGCAGAATGCGCCTGACAAGGCAAAGGACAAGGCCGCCGACCAGTCGAAGAAGAAAAAGACCACCAAGGCGGCTACAGATCCAACCACCACCGCCACGACTGCCACCACGGCGACGACGGACGACACCGACAGCAGCGCGGCGGACAAGGAAGCGGCCAACCGCCGTGCACTCACGATCGACAGTGTGGACAGGCAGAAACTCGATGCCGGCGCCGAGCGCACCGCCGCAATCGAGGGCCAGAACAAGAAACCAGAGGATGATCCGTTTTCCGCCACCGGCGTCAAATGGGGCTCCTTCGTCATCCGGCCGACCATCGAACAGGGGCTGACCGCCACCACGAACGGCGATTCGAGCAGTGCCGGTACATCGGCGCTGCTGTCCGAGACGGCGCTGCGCTTTACCGCCGCTTCCGACTGGCGCGAAAACTCCGCGACCATCGACGGCTATGGCATTTTCCGCGAAACCGTGTCGGGCTACCCGGTTCACGATGCGCAGGGCCGCATCGAAGGCCAGCTCAATGTCGACCTCGACAAGGAATTGCGCGCCATCGCCAAGCTCGGCTACGAAGCCGTGCCGGAATCCGCGTCTTCGCCCGATGCCATTGCCGGCGTCAGCACCCAGCCGCTGCGGCAGACGATCGACGGCAGCATCGGCGTCGAGAAGGCCGTCGGCAAGATGCAGTACACGTTGACCGGGGCGATCACACACGACTTCTATGGTGACGCCAAGCTCTCGGACGGCACCTCGCTGTCGCAGAAAGATCAGGACAACACGCTCTACACCGCAACCTTGCGCACGGGCTACGAGATATCTCCGGCGCTCACGCCCTTCACCGAAATCGAGGTCGGCCGCCGGGCCTATGACCAGCGCATCGACAATGAAGGCTTCGAGCGCTCCTCGACGCGGCTTGGCGCCCGCGCCGGCCTGCAACTCGACATGGGTGAAAAGCTGTCGGGTGAATTCTCGGCCGGCTGGCTCAGGGAAGCGATCGACGACAAGAACCTGGAAGCGATTTCGGGGGCCACCGTCAATGCCGATCTCAAATGGTCGCCGCAGCGCGGCACCACGATCGGCCTAACCGGCAAGACCACCGTCGAGACCACGACCACGTCGGGCGAAAGTGGCGATATCCTCTACTCCGGACGCCTGACCGGCGAACGCGTGATCCGATCCAATCTCACCGCGAATGCGGCTTTGGGCCTGGATTGGCGCGATTATGTCGGCATCGACGGCCACGACAGGATATTGAGCGCCGAGGCCGGGCTGACCTGGTGGCTGAACCGCTATGCCGGCCTCACCAGCCGGCTGAGAACCGAAAAGCTGACCAGCAACCTGCCCGGCCGCGACTACACCGCCAACAGCATCTACCTCGGCGTGAAGGTGCAGCGCTGAAGGCGTATGAGCTTCGTCATCCTGGGGCGTAGCAAGGAGCGAAGCGACGCGGCGCAGACCCCAGGATCCATGCCGCGATTTATGGGTCGCCTCCGCGATGGTAGGCCTGGGGACATCGTTCCGGACCGCTACACTCTGGGTCTATGTAACGGAATGGATCCTCGGGTCTCCGCGACGTCGCTACGCTCCTGCTTTGCCCGAGGACGACGAAAATGGGGCCTAAAATGCCGCCCCGCGGCGCTCCGATGGCTGCATCTCGTCGAGCAGCGTGCGGATGACGCCGGCCATGCTCTGGTTCATGTCGTTGCGCCACAGCGCGAAGGCGACATTGGCCTCGACAAAACCTTCCGGCGACCCGCAATCGAAGGTGCGGCCCTGATAGTGGTAGCCGTAGAAGGCCTGCTGCTTCTCCAGCTTCAGCATCGCGTCGGTGAGCTGGATCTCGTTGCCGGCGCCCTTCTCCTGTCCTTCCAGAATCCCAAATATTTCCGGCTGCAGGATGTAGCGGCCGTTGATGTAGAGGTTGGACGGCGCCGTGCCGGTCTTCGGCTTTTCCACCATTTCGGTGATGCGGAACCCGTGATGCGTGTCTTCGCCGCGCCCGACGATGCCGTATTTATGGGCCTCCGCCGGATCGCATTCCTGCACGGCGATGATGTTGTTGCCGGTTTCCTCGTAGAGCTCGACCATTGCTTTCGTGCAGCTCTTCTCCGACTGCATGATCATGTCCGGCAACAACAGGGCGAAAGGTTCGTCGCCGACCAGTTCGCGCGCGCACCAGACGGCATGGCCGAGACCCATCGGTACCTGCTGGCGGGTGAAGCTGGTCTGGCCCGGCAACGGCTGCAGTCGTTGCAGTCGGGCAAGCTGCTCGTCCTTGCCGCGCTGTGCCAGTGTGTCATAGAGCTCGAACTGGATATCGAAATGGTCCTCGATGACCGCCTTGTTGCGGCCGGTCACGAAAATGAAATGCTCGATGCCCGCCTCGCGCGCCTCATCGACGACATACTGGATGACCGGCCTGTCGACGACGGTCAGCATCTCCTTGGGAACAGCCTTGGTGGCCGGGAGAAACCGCGTGCCGAGACCGGCGACCGGGAAAACTGCCTTGCGAACTCTCTTCATACTTTCAATTATCCGTTTGCTGGCCCGCACCGCAATCCCGTCTCGCGACATTTTCACGCCGGAATCGAAGATTACTGGGCGGGTGAGGGAAACTTCCACCGGTTAAAGCATCGAGGTGTCTTTTCGTTCCAGGCGACACCTATGGTAAACCAATTCCTAACCCGGTTCGGCGATGAATGGTCTTTCCTGAGACAGAGAAGGAGGAAAAGATGTCCGTTCGCAATGCCGCAAAACGTTTTACCAGCGCCATGACGGCAGCTAGCCTCTCGCTCACTTTGCTCATCCCCACCGGGCCGGCTTTCGCCGACGCCGGGTTCCGGCAATGGGTCGCCGGCTTCCGCGCCACCGCCGTGGCGGGCGGCGTTTCCGGCGCTATCTACGACCAAGCATTCAGCGGCATCAAAGAAGCCGACCCGGTAGTGTTGGAAAAGGCTCGCACGCAGCCCGAATTCACCGCCCCCGCCTGGGATTATTTCGACAACCGCGTCCATGACCAGTCCGTCGCCGTCGGGCAGCTGATGGCGAAAAAGTGGAAGCCTTGGCTGGACAGGATCGAGGCAAGGTTCGGCGTCGACCGGTACGTTCTCCTGGCCATCTGGTCGATGGAATCCAACTATGGCGAGATCCTCAAGCGCGACGACATCATGCGCAACGTCATCCGTTCGCTGGCGACTTTGGGTTATGGCGACGCGAAACGTTCGAAATACGCTCGCACCCAGTTGGTCGCGGCCCTGAAGATCCTGCAAACCGGCGACATCGACGAGAGCCATCTGATGGGCTCCTGGGCGGGCGCCATGGGCCAGACCCAGTTCATCCCGACCAGCTACCAGCATTATGCCGTCGACATGGACGGTAACGGCAAGCGCGACATCTGGAATTCCATTCCCGATGCGCTGGCGACATCAGCCAACCTGCTCAAGAAGAATGGCTGGCAGGCCGGAAAGACCTGGGGCTACGAAGTCACGTTGCCGGCAGGCAAATTGCCGGCCGGATCCAAGACGCTGGCGCAATGGCAGGCGCTCGGCGTGGTCCGCGCCAGCGGCAAGCCGTTCAAGAGCCTCGCCGACAAGGCGACGCTGAAAGTGCCGGATGGCCGTGGCGGGCCGGCCTTCCTGATGATCAGGAATTTCTCGGTCATCAAGGCCTACAACAATGCCGACAAATACGCGCTCGCCGTCGGTCTGCTTGCCGATGAGATCGCCGGCGGCAACGGCCTGGTGCAGGATTGGAACCGGCCTTTCACCAAGCTCAGCTTCGAGGAACGGCAGGAGTTGCAGAAGCGACTTTCCCAGCATGGCCTTTATGATGGCAAATTCGACGGCAAGATCGGCGACGGCTCGAAGACGGCCATCATGGCCTATCAGGCAAAGGTCGGCTTGACCCAGGATGGCTATCCGAGCTTGGAAGTGCTGAAATGGCTCAGGCGGAAATAGAGCCTGACGTATTGAGTAGGGAGGGAACGATTGGTGTGGCCTGCGCGCGTCGGGGCGTTCGTTCGTCGCATGCCGGTGCTGGTCCTGGCCTTCGCCGTGCTCGCCATTGCCGTGGCCGGCGCCGTCCATGCCCCAGCCATGGCGCAGGAGCAGCCGCAGCAGAGCCGCGGCTGGTCGTTGCGCGACCTCCTGTTTCCGCGCCGCAGCGAGCGGGTCGAGCCGCCGCAGGACATTCAGCAGGCGACGCCTAAGCCGAAGAAAAAACCGCGTGCGCCTCGCCCGCCAGCGGAGCCGGCAACGCCCGTGGTCGAAAAAGCGCCGGACGCCCGCACCGTGCTGGTGGTCGGCGACTTCATGGCGGCGGGCCTCGCCGAGGGTCTGGACGACGCCTTCGCCGAGAATACCGGTGTCAGGATCGTTGTCCGCAGCAATGGCTCGTCAGGCTTCGTGCGCGACGATTTCTACAACTGGCCCGAACAGATCAAATCGCTGATCGAAACCGAAAAACCCGCCGCAGTGGTCGTCATGCTGGGGTCTAACGACCGCCAGCAAATGAAGGTCGGCGACGTGCGCGAGCAGCCCCGCTCCGAGAACTGGACCAAGGAATACGAACGCCGCACCGATGAGTTCGGCAAGGCAATCGCCACCGCCAAGGTGCCTTTCCTGTGGGTCGGCATGCCGGCCTTCCGGGTGCCGAAGATGACCTCGGACATGCTGGCCTTCAACGACATCTACCACAAGGCGGCCGAAAGCCACGGCGGCGAGTTCGTCGATGTCTGGGACGGCTTCGTCGACGAGAACGGCGCCTTCATCACCAACGGCCCCGACATGAACGGCCAGCCCGTGCGGCTGCGCGCCGATGACGGCATCAACGTGTCCAAGGCCGGCAAGCGCAAACTCGCCTTCTACACCGAAAAGCCGCTGCTGAAGATCCTTGGATTGGCCGCGCCAGGAAGCGTGGCGCCGGCCGTCGCGCCGGCGGGCGCACCCGTCGAAGCACCTGCTCCGGCGGCCGCGCCCATCGTCATCGATCGCACCCAGCCCATGCTGCTCAGCGATCCCGCGCTCGACGGCGGCACGGAATTGCTCGGCGCCGCCCCGCCGCCGAAGGCCAATCCAGCTCTTCCCGGGGAAAGGCTGATGATCGAGGGCAAGGCGCCGGAGGCTTCGCCGGGCCGCGCCGATGATTTCTCCTGGCCACCGAAGGCAAGTTCGGCAGCCGCTGCGGCGGCCGATACCACGACGGCGATCAGCCCTTAACGCGGCAGAACGCTCGTCCCCATCAGCGCCTCGTCGATCGAGCGTGCCGCCTGGCGACCTTCGCGGATCGCCCAGACGACCAGCGACTGGCCGCGGCGCACATCGCCCGCCGCATAGAGCCGGTCGACGCTGGTCTTGTAGTCGCGGTCGTTGGCCTCGACATTCCTGGAACGGCGGCTGTCGGTGGTGATCTTCATCTCACCCTCCAGTTCCGCCGCAACGCCCGCCATAGCCGGGCCGGCAAAGCCGATGGCGATGAAGGCGAGATCGGCGCGGATGACGAATTCCGTGCCGGGGATCGGCTTGCGCTTCTCGTCGACCTCGCAGCACTTGACGCCCGTAAGCTGGCCTTCCTCGCCGATGAATTCGAGCGTCGCCACCTGGAATTCGCGTTCGGCGCCCTCGGCCTGCGAGGACGAGGTGCGCATCTTGGTCGCCCAGTAGGGCCAGACGGAGAGCTTGTCTTCCTTCTCGGGCGGCTGCGGACGGATGTCGAGTTGGGTGACGCGCACCGCGCCCTGGCGGAAGGCGGTGCCGACGCAGTCGGACGCGGTATCGCCGCCACCGACGACGACGACATGCTGGCCACCGGCGATGATCGGATGCGACGGCCATGCCACGGACTGGATCGGCTCGCCGCCGACGCGGCGGTTCTGCTGGACCAGATAAGGCATCGCGTCATGCACGCCGCCGAGATCGTCGCCTGGAATGCCGGCCGCGCGCGGTGTTTCCGAACCGCCGCAATAGAGCACCGCATCATGTTCGGCGAGGAGTTCCGCGACGGGCTTGTCGACGCCGACATTGACGCCGCAATGGAAGATGACGCCCTCGCCCTGCATCTGTTCGATGCGCCGGTCGACATAGTGCTTCTCGATCTTGAAGTCCGGAATGCCGTAACGCATCAGCCCGCCGGGGCGGCTCTCGCGCTCATAGACATGCACGTCGTGGCCGGCGCGGCCAAGCTGCTGGGCGGCCGCCATGCCGGCCGGGCCGGAGCCGATGATGGCGACACGCTTGCCGGTCTTCTTCTCCGGCGGATAGGGCCTGATATGGCCGGTCTCATAGGCCTTGTCCGCGATCGCCTGCTCCACTGTCTTGATGGCGACCGGAATGTCCTCGAGGTTCAGCGTGCAGGCTTCCTCGCAAGGTGCCGGACAGATGCGGCCGGTGAACTCCGGGAAATTGTTGGTCGAGTGCAGGTTGCGGATCGCGTTATCCCAATCCCTGTTGTAGACGAGATCGTTCCAGTCCGGAATCTGGTTGTGGATCGGGCAGCCCGTCGGCCCATGGCAGAATGGAATGCCGCAATCCATGCAGCGCGCGGCCTGTTTCTCGACCTCCTTGTCCGACATCGGCAGCGTGAACTCGCGAAAGTGCCGGATGCGGTCGGAAGCAGGCTGGTACTTGTGCACCTGCCGGTCGATTTCGAGAAAGCCTGTTACCTTGCCCATAGTCCAGTTCCTGCTGTCCAGATGGTGCGGTTTTCGCCGCACCCGTTAACCTCTTGAGGCAGCCATGGCAACCTTGCACCCGAGGTCAAACTGACGATGAAGGGGCCGGGAAGCCTGGGCTCCCCGGCAATTCTCAAAAATCTATTCGGCCGCGACGCCCATGCGCATGCGTTCCATCTCGATCAGGGCCCGGCGGTATTCGACCGGCATGATCTTGCGGAATTTCGGCCGGAAAGTCGTCCAGTCGTCGAGGATCTCGCGGCCGCGCACCGAACCCGTATAGTGCACGTGGTTCGAGATCAGCTGGTAGAGTCGTTCCTCGTCATGGCTGGTCATGTCGCCGGACACGTCGACGCGGCCCTTGTGGTCGAGGTCGCCGCCATGGTGCAGCAGCTTTTCCATCAGGTCGTCTTCTTCCGGCACCGGCTCCAGCTCGACCATAGCCATGTTGCAGCGCTCGGCGAAATCACCCGCCTCGTCCAGCACATAGGCGACACCGCCCGACATGCCGGCGGCGAAGTTACGGCCGGTCTTGCCGATGACGACGACGACGCCGCCGGTCATGTATTCGCAGCCATGGTCGCCGACACCTTCGACGACGGCTGCCACGCCCGAATTACGCACCGCGAAACGTTCGCCCGCTACGCCGGCGAAATAGGCCTCGCCCTCGGTCGCGCCATAGAGCACCGTATTGCCGACGATGATGGAGTCGGCCGCGACGATCCTGGCTTCCTGCGGCGGCCGGATGACGATGCGTCCGCCCGACAGGCCCTTGCCGACATAGTCGTTACCGGCGCCGACGAGTTCGAACGAGATGCCCCGCGCCAGGAACGCGCCGAACGACTGGCCCGCGGTTCCGGTAAGCTTGACCTGGATCGTGTCCTCGCGCAGGCCCTTGTGCTTGAAGCGCTTGGCCACTTCACCCGACAGCATGGCGCCCGTCGAACGGTCGACATTGCGGATGTCGACTTCGATCTTGACCGGTTGCTTCGCCTCCAGCGCGGGCTTGGCCAGTTCGATCAGCTTGCGGTCGAGCACATCGTCGATCGGGTGCTTCTGCCGTTCGGTCCAGTGCACCGCTTCGTGTGGCGCGTCGGGCTTGTAGAACATCTTCGAGAAGTCGAGCCCGCGCGCCTTCCAATGCTGGATCACGTCGCGCTTCTCCAGAAGGTCGGCGTCGCCGATAATCTGGTCAAGATGGGTAAAGCCCATTTCGGCGAGCAGCGCCCGCACCTCTTCCGCCACGTAGAAGAAGAAGTTGATGACGTGCTCGGGCGTGCCCTTGAAGCGCTTGCGCAGCACCGGGTCCTGCGTCGCGACACCGACCGGGCAGGTGTTGAGATGGCACTTGCGCATCATGATGCAGCCGGCCGCGATCAGCGGCGCGGTCGAGAAGCCGAATTCGTCAGCGCCGAGCAGCGCGCCGATGATGACGTCGCGCCCGGTGCGCAGGCCGCCATCGACCTGCAGCGCCACGCGTGAGCGCAGGCCGTTCAGCACCAGCGTCTGGTGCGTCTCGGCAAGGCCCATTTCCCACGGGCTGCCGGCGTGCTTGAGCGAGGTCAGCGGCGACGCGCCGGTGCCGCCATCATAGCCCGAGATGGTGATGTGGTCGGCGCGCGCCTTGGCAACGCCCGCCGCGACCGTGCCAACGCCGACTTCCGACACCAGCTTGACCGACACGTCGGCCGCCGGATTGACGTTCTTCAGATCGTAGATCAGTTGCGCCAGGTCCTCGATCGAATAGATGTCGTGGTGTGGCGGCGGCGAGATCAGGCCGACGCCCGGCGTCGAATGCCGAACCTTGGCAATGGTCGCGTCGACCTTGTGGCCGGGCAACTGGCCGCCTTCGCCGGGCTTGGCGCCCTGAGCCACCTTGATCTGCATGACGTCGGAATTGACGAGATACTCGGCCGTCACGCCGAACCGTCCCGAGGCGACCTGCTTGATCGCCGAGCGCTCAGGGTTCTTGCCGCCGCCGGGCAGCGGCAGGTAACGGTCGGCCTCTTCACCGCCTTCGCCGGTGTTCGACTTGCCGCCGATCTGGTTCATGGCCCGCGCCAGCGTCGTGTGAGCCTCGCGCGAGATCGAACCGAACGACATCGCCCCGGTCGAGAAGCGCTTGACGATGTCGGCCGCCGGCATCACGTCGTCGAGTGCGACCTTCTTGCGGCCGGTCTCATCCGCCAGCCTGATCTTGAACAGGCCGCGGATGGTCTGGGCGCGCGCCGTCTCGCTGTCGATTTGCGCCGAATAATCCTTGAACGTCTCCCACGATCCCTGGCGCACGGCATGCTGCAAGGTGGCGACCGCGTCGGGCGACCACATATGCGCCTCGCCGCGCATGCGGAACAGATATTCGCCGCCGACCTCAAGGCTGTTGCGCAGCACCGGATCGCTACCGAAACCGTCCGTGTGGCGGCTGACGGTTTCGCCCGCGACCTCATCCAGTCCGACGCCTTCGATCAGCGTGGCGGTGCCGGTAAAGTATTGCTGCACGAAATCGGTCTTCAGCCCGATGGCGTCGAAGATCTGCGCGCCGCAATAGGATTGGTAGGTCGAGATGCCCATTTTGGACATCACCTTGAGGATGCCCTTGCCGATCGACTTGATGTAGCGCGACACCACTTCGTAGGCGTCGACCTCTTCAGGCAATTCGCCACGCTTGTGCATGTCGAGCAGCGTGTCGAAGGCGAGATAGGGATTGATCGCTTCCGCGCCGTAGCCGGCAAGACAGCAGAAATGATGCACCTCGCGCGGCTCGCCGGATTCGACGACCAGGCCGACCGCGGTGCGCAGCCCCTTGCGGATCAGGTGGTGGTGCACGGCGGCTGTCGCCAGCAGTGCCGGAATGGCGATACGGTCCGGTCCGAGCTGGCGGTCGGAAAGGATGATGATGTTGTAGCCGCCGGCGACCGCCGCCTCCGCCCGCTCGCACAGCCGGTCTATGGCGCCCTGCATGCCCGCGGCGCCCTCGCTCGACCCATAGGTGATGTCGATCGTCTTGGTGTCGAAACGGTCCTCGGTGTGGCCGATGGAGCGAATCTTCTCGAGGTCGCCATTGGTCAGGATCGGCTGGCGCACCTCGAGCCGCTTGCGGCGCGAATTGCCGACCAGGTCGAAGATGTTCGGCCTCGGTCCGATGAAGGACACCAGGCTCATCACGAGTTCCTCGCGGATCGGGTCGATTGGTGGGTTGGTGACCTGGGCGAAATTCTGCTTGAAATAGGTGTAGAGCAGCTTCGACTTGTCCGACATCGCCGAGATCGGCGTGTCGGTGCCCATCGAGCCCACCGCTTCCTGACCGGTGGTCGCCATCGGCGACATCAGCAGCTTGGTGTCTTCCTGGGTGTAGCCGAACGCCTGCTGGCGATCGAGCAGGCTGACATCCTTGCGCAGCGCGCGCGGCTCGACCGGCTTCAAATCTTCCAGGATGAGCTGCGTATTGCCAAGCCAGGTCTTGTAGGGATGCTTGGTCGCGATCTCCGACTTGATCTCCTCGTCGGGGACGATGCGGCCCTTGGCCAGGTCGATCAGAAGCATGCGGCCGGGCTGCAGCCGCCACTTCTGCACGATCTTCTCCTCCGGCACCGGCAGCACGCCGGCTTCCGAAGCCATGATGACGCGGTCGTCATCGGTCACGATGTAGCGTGCCGGGCGCAATCCGTTGCGGTCGAGCGTGGCGCCGATCTGGCGTCCGTCGGTGAATGCGACCGCCGCCGGCCCGTCCCAAGGTTCCATCAACGCCGCATGGTATTCGTAGAAAGCCTTGCGGTCGGCATCCATCAGCTTGTTGCCGGCCCAGGCTTCCGGGATCAGCATCATCATCGCGTGGCTGAGGCTGTAGCCGCCCTGGAACAGGAACTCGAGCGCATTGTCGAAGCACGCCGTATCCGACTGGCCATCATAGGAGATCGGCCAGAGCTTCGAAATGTTGTTGCCGAACAGTTCGGAATCGACAGACGCCTGGCGCGCCGCCATCCAGTTGTTGTTGCCGCGCACGGTGTTGATTTCGCCATTGTGCGCGACCATGCGATAGGGATGCGCCAGCTTCCACGACGGGAAGGTGTTGGTCGAGAAGCGCTGGTGGACGAGGATCAGCGCGGTCTCGAAGCGCGGATCGGTCAGGTCCTTGTAGTAGGCCCCGACCTGATAGGCCAGGAACATGCCCTTGTAGACGATCGTGCGCGCCGACAGCGACACGCAATAGGCGCCGATGTCCTTGTTGTCGTTCTCCGCGTAGATGCGGCCCGATATGACCTTGCGCAGCAGGTAGAGCCTGGCCTCGTATTCCTCGTCCTCGGTGATGTCAGCCGTGCGGCCGATGAAGACCTGGCGGTGGAACGGCTCGGACGCGACGATGTCAGCCGCCTTCGACAGCGACGAATTGTCGACCGGCACGTCACGGAATCCCAGCAGCGGCAGCCCTTCGGACTGCGCCGATTCCGCGATGATTTCTTCGACATGGGCGCGAAGGATGGCATCTTGCGGCATGAACCAGTGTCCGACGCCATACTGGCCTACCGGTGGCAGTTCGATACTTTGGGCCGCCATCTCCTCACGGAAAAAAAGATCCGGAAGCTGCACCAGCACGCCGGCGCCATCGCCGACCAGCGGATCGGCGCCGACGGCGCCGCGGTGCGTCAGGTTCTCGAGCACGGCAAGCCCGTCCTTGACGATCTGATGCGACTTCACGCCCTTCATGTTGACGATGAAGCCGACGCCGCAGGCGTCATGCTCGTTGCGCGGATCGTAGAGACCCTGGGCGGTCGGGCCGCCGGTGGGCGCACGATTTTTGGTGGAGGTATTTTTGACGGCGGCCGCTTCCGTCTGCGCGGCCTGGCCGTTCGTCGCAGAGAGCGTCAATTCCGTCATCGTCCTATCCTCCGTTCCGCGCCACTTGGCATTGGTCAGCCTGTGGGCGCTGGTTTGCCTTGGCGAGCACTTGGGCTCGCCCTTCATCCTTGCGGCACGTCTTGCGAAATCGCCGAACCAGGCGGCACGCCGCTGGTTCACATCCGGTATCGTACAGGCCAGAGCCGGTCCGTCCACCTGTCGCTCGCGGCAAAAGCCGGAGTGGCCTAAAGGATACGCCAATCCAGTCTGTTTTGTGCGACAAAATAAGACAGCACTACTGTCCTAAATTTTTATGACAGAAATCCAGAACCCATACAAGACCGATTCACAAAAAACTTGGCCGCGCCGCGACACAAAATTTCGTGACGCGATCGCAAAACGTAAGCTTCGGTCTCTGGAGGCGCCGCCAGCCCGACACTGGCTTTACCCGTTTTCTTGTGTCTGGCTCTTGCGGGCGGGTCATGAAACCGGTCAAGGTCCCAGCAATTTCCCCAGCACAGGCAGACGCATGTTCTTCGCTTCCGACAATTGGGCAGGCGCCCACCCAAGCATTGCAGCCGGCCTTTCGGCCCATACCGCCGGCTTTTCGGCCGCCTATGGCGATGGTGCCCTCGACCAGGCCGTCTATCAGCGCTTCAGCGAGATTTTCGAACGCGAGGTGGCCGTGTTCTTCGTGGCGACAGGCACCGCCGCCAATTCGCTGTCGCTGACTGCCTATAACAAGCCCGGCGGCATTTCCTTTGCCCACCGCGAATCGCATGTCATCGAGGACGAGTGCGGCGCGCCGGAATATTTTTCAGGCGGCTCGCGGCTTCACGCCGTCGACGGCCCGCTGGGCAAGATCGAGCCACACAATCTGGACAGGGCGATCGGCCGTTTCGCCGGCGAGGTGGTCCATTGGGGCCGGCCGATGGCCGTCTCGATCACCCAGTCGACCGAGGTCGGCACTATCTATGGCCTGGACGACATCGACGCGATTGCGGCCATCGCCAAACACCATTCCGTGCCGCTGCACATGGACGGCGCCCGCTTTGGCAACGCGCTGGCCGCGCTCGACACCACGCCGGCAGAAATGACCTGGAAACGCGGCGTCGACATCCTGTCCTTCGGCGGCACCAAGAATGGCTGCTGGTGCGCCGAGGCGATCGTGCTGTTCGATCTCGACCGCGCCAACGAATTGGCCTTTCTGCGCAAGCGCGCCGCACAGCTGTTTTCGAAGTCACGTTTCGTCGCGGCGCAGTTCGAAGCCTATTTCAAGGACGGGCTGTGGCTCGACACCGCCAGGCATGCCAACGCCATGGCAGCGCGCCTGGCGGCGGCCATCGAGGATTCGGCCACGGCCAAGCTGGCCTGGCTGCCACAGGCCAACGAAGTTTTCGCGGTGATCAAGAAAGCGGAAGCCGAGAAGCTGCAGGCGGCCGGCGCGACCTTCTACGACTGGCACAGGCCGCACGGCTTTGAAGGCCATATCGGCGAGGACGAACTGCTCTATCGCTTCGTCACCAGCTTTGCCACGACCTCGGAGGAAGTCGACCGCTTTGGCCAGCTGATCGCCGGATAATCAGCCTTCGCGACAACAAAAAAGCGGCGCCTTTCGGCGCCGCTTTCCGTCTCGGGAGGAGACTTTAGACTTTAGGCAGCGGTCTTGGCCTCGATCTGCTTGGCCTTGGCCGGAGCCGAGGTGATCGCGATCTTGCGCGGCTTCAGCTCTTCGGGAATGTTGCGCTTGAGGTCGACGAAGAGCAGGCCGTTCTTCAGCGCGGCGCCGACGACTTCAACGTGATCGGCAAGCTGGAAGCGGCGCTCGAAGGCCCTGGAGGCAATGCCGCGATAGAGCAGCTCGGAGCCTTCGCCGGTGCCCTCGTCCTTGCGCTCACCCTTCACGGTCAGCACGTTGCGATGGGCTTCGATGGAGATCTCGTCATCCGAGAAGCCGGCAACCGCCATCGAGATGCGGTAGGAATCCTCACCGGTGCGCTCGATGTTGTAGGGCGGATAGGTCTGCGCGCCATCGGGCTGCGCAAGCGAATCGAGCATCGTGAAGAGACGGTCGAAGCCGACGGTCGAACGGTAAAGCGGGGAAAAATCAACGTGACGCATGATGTGTTCTCCTGTTGAGCAACATGGTTTGCGTATGGCCGGTGCGAAACCCGTGAGCGGCGTTTCGGGAGGACCAGCGACCCCAACATTGGCGGCCGCAATACACATCTGGGGAGCGCTCAAGAGCATTTCAAGTTTCGATTGACGGCAAAAAAATTGAGGCCGCGTGCCTTTGATGAACGGCAGATGAACCGGCGCTTCGGCGCCCGTTCAGACAGCCGCCGCTAAAGTGACTTTCAAGATCAAGGATTGGCGGCGCCGGATTTGCAGAGGTGCCGCATCGAGGCCGAACCGGGTGTTAACGTCCCTTCCTCCCGGATCGACAGGGGCCGGAAGCGCGCTCAAAGCCGCTTCCGGCCCTCCCCGCTGCAGGCCTCCATAACCCGGATTTGCTTTGCTTTTGATGTGTGGGCGTCTATCACCTTGAGGCCAGCCGCGAAGGGCTGGCGCGCCAAGACGCCGAGCACAAAGCGCCGAATGACGGATCTCCTCCACGACACACCCCTTTTTCACGAAGTTGAGGGCAATCCGCGACCGGAAAACGCCACGGGTGGCTTTTTCACCACGCGCGACGGCAAGAAGATACGTTATGGCCTGTTCGCAGCGGTGGCGCGTCCAATCCGCGGCACCGTGGTGCTGCTCGGCGGCCGCAACGAGTGCATCGAGAAATATTTCGAGACCATCCGCGATCTTGCCGCGCGGGGCTTCGGCGTCGCCACCTTCGACTGGCGCGGCCAGGGCGATTCCGACCGGCTGATCCGCGATCGCCAGCGCGGCTATGTCAGGTCGTTCCGCGACTATACGGCCGATCTGGAGCAGTTCTTCGAGGAGATCGTGCTGCCGGACTGCCGTGGACCCTATTACATCCTCGCTCATTCCGCCGGGGCGGTAATCACGCTGCTTGCCGCGCCATCGATGGTGAACCGCGTGCGGCGCATGGTGCTGATCGCGCCATTCCTGACATTGCCCGACCTGCCGGTCTCGATAGGGACGGTCCGCCGGGTCTGTTCGATTTTCTGCGCCCTGGGGCTCGGCCGGCTCTACGCCGCCTGGGGTCCACGGCCGAGACACACGCTGCCCTTCGAGGTCAACAAGGTGACATCAGATCCGCAGCGCTATCGCCGCAACACGCGCATCTATGAAGAATATCCGCAACTGGCGCTTGGCGGCCCGACGGTCCGCTGGCTGCAGGCGGCGGCGAAGGCGTCGGAAGCCATCAGCGACCCCGACTTCATGGCCCGCATTCAGGTGCCGCTGCTGATCATCGCCGCCGGCGCCGACCAGGTCGTCTCGACCAAGGCGGTGGAAAAATATGCGAGAAACCTGCGACTCGGTTCGCTGTTGATGATCGATGGCGCCAAACACGAAATCCTGCAGGAAGTCGACCTCTACCGCGAACAATTCCTCGCTGCCTTCGACGCCTTCGTCCCCGGTTCCGACGACCCGACGGCCTGACGGGCACCGCGGCCCTTCCAGGGCAAGGCTAGAGCAATTCCAGGAAAAGTGTGTAACGGTTTTCCGTCCGGAATTGCGTGAAAACAAAGAGTTAGAGCGGTTTGGCGATTCTATCAAACGCTGAACCGCTCTAGCGTCAACAAAGAAGCCTATCAGCCGCGCAGGGCGGCCATCGCGGCGGCATGAAGCTCCGGTGTCGCCGCCGCAAGAACATCGCCGCCATTCTCCGCCGGCCCGCCATCGAAAGTGGTGACGACCCCGCCGGCTTTCTCGATGATCGGGATCAGCGCCACGATGTCGTAGGGCTTCAATCCAGGATCGGCGACGATGTCAACGCTCCCCGAGGCGATCATGGCGAAGGCATAGCAATCGGCGCCATAACGGGCGAGCTGTATCTGCTTCTCGAATGCGTCGTAGCGCGTGCGTGCCTCGCCCTTGAACAGCGCCGGCGTGGTGGTGAACAGCGTCGCCTCATCGAGTTTTGTCGTCTTGCGGGTCGACAGTTTTCGCGGCCCCCCCGGTCCCTCGTAGTGCGAGCCGGACTCGTTGGCGTAGAACAGCTCGCCGGTGAAGGGCTGCGCCATCATGCCAGCGACCGCATCGCCATCGACCGTCAGCCCGACCAATGTCCCCCATACCGGCAGGCCGGAGATGAAGGCGCGCGTGCCGTCGATCGGATCGATCACCCAGACATGCCGGCTGGAGATGTTCTCGCTGCCGTGCTCTTCGCCCAGGATGCCATGGTCGGGATACTCGGCCGATATCAGCGCCCGGATGGCGCGCTCGGCCTCGCGGTCGGCCTCGGTGACCGGGTCGAAACTGCCCTTCTCTTTGTTGGCGACCGCGCCTTGGGCGCGAAAGCGCGGCAAGGTCTCCGCCGCCGCCGCTTGTGCGATGCGGCGCATGAAATCGATGCTGATGTCCAACTGATTCTCCCGCATTGCAGCGCGCCCGAACCGGGCTCTGCCGCCCGTCAAAACAAGCTTGTTTATCGATTTATCGTCGCGATAGCTGTTGCCGGAATGTCACTCCAACGCCATCGAGAGGCAATTTCCACATCACTGTGAATTAAAAAAGCCTGAACGTCCTTGACATTTGTGCGCTGCACAATACCCTCATCCTCGGACAGGGTTTCCTGTCCATGCCCTCCTTGGGCGTTTCCTCCCTAGACTTCGACCGTATCGTGCAAACGATGCGGTCTTTTTTTCACCGCTCCGGAGCCTGCCGCCCAAAAAACGGCAAAGGGTTTTGGGCACGCATGAGACAAGGCGTGATCTTCACTCCGCGGCCAGCGGCAGGTCGATGAAATGATGGTCCGGCATCGCCATCAGGTCGGCTGAAAACCGCGTCAGATCGTCGGCCAGCGCGTCGAAGCCGGCGGCCTTCTCGAATGTTCGCTCATTCATGTAGAGCCCGCGATTGACCTCAATCTGCAGCGCATGCAGGTGACGCGCCGGGCGGCCATAGTGTTCCGTGATGAAACCGCCGGCATAAGGCTTGTTGTGAGCAACGGTATAGCCCATCGCGGTCAGCAGCCCGATCGCGGTTTCGGTCAAGGCCGCGGTGGCCGAGATGCCGAAACGGTCGCCGATGATGAAATCCGGCCGCAGCCCGTTGTCTCCGACGCGTATGCTCGCCGGCATCGAATGACAATCGATCAGCACGGCAAAGCCGAAACGGGCGTGGGTCCTGGTCAAAAGCCGCTTCAGCGTTTCGTGATAGGGCTTGTAGACGGCCTCGATGCGGGCAATCGCCTCGGCGAGCGGCAAGCGGCCCGCATAGATGTCGAGCCCCTCGCCCACCAGCTTAGGCACGGTACCGAGCCCGCCGGCGACACGCGCGGAGCGGATGTTGCAGAAGGACGGCACCGGCTCGGCGAACATGCGCGGGTCGAGTTCCCACGGCTCGCGGTTGACGTCGAGATAGGCACGCGGGAAATTCGCCGCCAGCATCGGCGCGCCCAGCGCCACGGCGCCGCCGAACAACTCGTCGACATAGCAATCCTCCGAGCGGCGGATGGCATTGCGATCGAGCCTCGCCATGGCAAGGAAGCGTTCGGGATAGTAGCGACCGCTATGCGGTGAATTGAAGAGGAAGGGGACGCGCTGCTCGGCGCCCGAACGGATTTCGAAGGGTGGAAAGACCGAAAAATCCTCGGCTGCCGTCTTCAATTTGAACGAACCCGAAAACACCAGTGCATCATGACACGAAACTGCCACCTTGCCGGCCGCATGTCCAGCATTTCAGCGGTCGTGCCGCTGGGCAAATGTGGGTCAGGCGCGTCCGCGTTCACTTGATGTTTACTCTCACCTCCTCATATACAGGATGGTTAACGGGACTGCCCCACGGCAGTCTCTGGCGGGTGATTCGGACAGGATATCATGGCACGCATTCTTCTGGCGGAAGACGATGACGATATGCGTCGGTTCCTCGTCAAGGCGCTGGAGCGCGCCGGCTACCAGGTCAGCGATTTCGACAACGGCGCCAGCGCCTATGAGCGGCTGCGCGAGGAACCGTTCTCGCTGCTTCTGACCGACATCGTCATGCCGGAGATGGACGGCATCGAATTGGCACGCCGCGCCACCGAGATCGACCCCGACCTCAAGGTCATGTTCATCACCGGTTTCGCCGCCGTCGCGCTGAACCCGGATTCCAAGGCGCCGAAAGACGCCAAGGTTCTGTCCAAGCCCTTCCACCTGCGCGATCTCGTCAACGAGGTCGAGAAGATGCTGCAGGCGGCCTGAGCCACCTTCCGCAAGCCGCCGGCGTCAGTTCCACAGCCGCGGCGAGACGACGTGTTTTTCCTCTTTTCCTGCTATTGACGCGCCGGACCAAAAATGGTGTATGCGCGGCTTCGGATGGGCGTGTAGCTCAGCGGGAGAGCACTGCATTGACATTGCAGGGGTCACAGGTTCAATCCCTGTCACGCCCACCATCCAACCCAGACATTCGGCCCTTGCATCACGGCGCTCCCGTCTTGGCGCTCACCGGAATGGACGACGGCAGATTCGATCGCGAAACTCGTTTAGACGCCCGCGACGGCACACAGGCTTTTCATCCGCGACATGGCAAGGTCGGGATCAGCCAGCAATCCGGCCTGGTCGGCGAGGCGAAAGACCTCTGCATAATGGCGGATGCCGCGCGCCGACTGCATGCCGCCGACCATAGCGAAATGGTCCTGGTGGCCGTTCAGCCAGGCCATGAAGACAATGCCGGCCTTGTAATATTCGGTCGGCGCCTCGAAGATTTTTCGTGACAGCGGCACGGTCGGCGCCATCAGCGCGTCATAGCCGGCACGATCGCCATCAGCCAGCTTCGCCAGCGCGGCATTGGCAACCGGCGCGATCGCGTCGAAAATGCCGAGCAGTGCGTGCGAGTGCCGCTTGCCGTCTCCGGCGATCAGTTCGGGATAATTGAAGTCGTCGCCGGTAAACATCAACACACCGTCCGGCAGCCGGTTTCTGAGCGCCACCTCCCTGCCGGCGTCCAGCAGCGATATCTTGATGCCTTCGACCTTGCCGGCATGGCGCTCGATGATGGCGACCACCGTATCGAGCGCGGCCTCGAAATCGTCGCTGCCCCAATAGCCCTTCAAGGCCGGGTCGAACATATCGCCCAGCCAGTGCAGGATGACCTTGCTCGAGGCCTGGCCCAATATGCGGTCGTAAACCAAGGCGTAGTCGTCCGGCCCCTTCGCCACGGCCGCCAGCGCGCGGCTGGCCATCATGATCGCCTTGCCGCCCTGGCCTTCGATGAAAGCGAACTGCTCCTCATAGGCGGCGATCACATCGTCCAGTGTCCTGGCCGACGCCGGCACGAGGTGGTCGGTTCCGGCGCCCGAGGCGAGATCGCCAGCGACGGTCCGCGCCTCCGCGATTGAACGGCGGATCAATTCCTGCGCATTTGTCCAATCGAAGCCCATGCCGCGCTGCGACGTGTCCATCGCCTCGGCGATGCGGAAGCCGAGCCGCCATAGATGATGACGAAACGCCATCGTCCTGTCCCAGTCGACAACCGGCCGCGACCATGGATCGGTCATATCAAGGGGGTCGGCGACGACATGCGCGGCGGCATAGGCGATCCGCGAAAACCGTGCGCCGATTACCGGTTGGACCGGCCGTCCGGCAAGCGCGTAGCGGGCGCTGCGGTCACCTTCGCCAGGCAAGACAATGTCCATCGATCTCTCCCTTCGCAGCGCCTATTAAATGGAACGTTCCAATAAATCAAGAACCTTTAGGATTCGAAGTGACCCGCCAACCAATGCTGCGTTGCAACACAAGACCCCTTGGATGGCAAACTGTTGGACCACGTATGACCGCGTCGTCTGATTGAGAAAAAATCCCGATTGACTCATCCATGGAGCATAGATTAGATCGTTCCAATAAATTCGATTGAGAAAACCGGGGAGGATATCTGGATGGCCAGCCGGGCCAAGGCGACGATCTTCGACATTGCCCGCGAGGCGGGCGTGTCCAAATCGACCGTGTCGCTCGTGCTCCAGGGCAGCGGGCTGATCCGTCCCGAGACCGCGGTCAAGGTGCGCAAGGCGATCGAGGATGTCGGCTATGTCTACAATCGCGGCGCCGCCAATCTGCGCAAGGCCCATTCCAACGTCATCGGCATGGTCATCAACGATCTCACCAACCCGTTCTTCGCGGAACTGGCGGTGGGCATGGAGCGTGTTTTCCAATCGGCCGGTATCGTGCCCTTCATCGCCAACACGGCCGAAAATCCGGTGCGCCAGGAAGAAGTACTGAAGTCGCTGATGGAACAGGGCGTCGCCGGGCTCATCGTTTCCCCGGCGCGCGGCACCACGCCAGGAGCGTTCCGGCGGCTGGAAATAGCCGGTCTGCCGATTGTCTTCGCCATGCGCCGGCTGCCTGAAAGCCGCATTCCGGTGATTGCTCCCGACAATCATCGGGGCGCCTATCTCGCCACCGCTCATCTCATTGGCAAGGGGCACCGCCGGCTGGCGTTCTTCGGCGGCTCGTCCGACCTGGTGGTCTATCATGAGCGGCTGGGCGGCTTTCGCGAAGCCTGCGAAACGCTCGGCATCGACGCCCGCGACGCGCTCATCATCGAGGGCGAGACCAACCGCAAGGGCGGCATGGCCTGCCTGGAAACGTCGCTCGCAATGGTCGAGCCGCCAACCGCGGCGCTCTGCTTCAACGATGCCGTCGCCTTCGGCGTCATGCTGGCGCTGCGCAAGCGCAGGCTCGAGCCCGGCCCGGATTTCGCCGTCGTCGGCTTCGACGATGTGGTCGAGGCCGAGCACTATATGCCGCCGCTGACCAGCGTCGCGGTGGACTCCGCCGGTCTCGGCGAACGCGCGGCCCACGTCATGATCAAGTTGATCCAGTCGCGCACCACGCGCGCTGAGGACCATATCGGCGCCGTCAATCTCGTGGTCAGGGAAAGCTGCGGCCCAGATCGCCGCACGCGAAACAGGCCTACGGCAACGGGAGCCGCGACATGAGTGTCAAATGGGGGCTGATCGGCGCCAGCACGATCGGCCGGCAATTCATGATCGACGCCATTCGCGCGCAAGAGGGTGGCGAGATATCAGCGGTGATGAGTTCCAACCCGGACCGCGCCACGGCCTATGCAAGGGAAAATGGCATTCCGGCCGCCGTATCGAACCTCGATGCCTTGCTCGGATCCGACATCGACGCCGTCTACATCTCGACCACCAACGAACTGCATCTCGAACAGGCACTCGCCGCGATCAAGGCGGGAAAACATGTGCTGTGCGAGAAGCCGCTGGCGCTGACCAGCGACGACGCGCGCAGGATGGTCGTTGCGGCCAAGGCCGCGGGCGTCGTGCTTGGAACCAATCATCATCTGCGCAATGCCGGCGCTCACCGCGCCATGCGCGAGGCTGTTACCGCAGGTCGCATCGGCCAGCCGATTGCCGCGCGGGTTTTCCATGCCGTCTACCTGCCCGAAAACCTGCAGGGTTGGCGCATCGCCAGGCCTGAGGCGGGCGGCGGCGTGGTGCTCGACATCACCGTACACGATGCCGACACGCTGCGCTTCGTGCTTGGCGACGATCCGGTCGAGGTTTCCGCTTTTACGCAATCCGCCGGTATGGCCGGCAGCGGGCTGGAAGACGGCGCCATGTGCATCTGGCGCTTCAAGTCGGGCCTCATCGCGCAATCGCATGAGGGATTCACCACCAGATTTGCCGATACCGGCTTCGAGGTGCACGGCTCGCAAGGGTCGCTGATCGCCCGCAATGTCATGACGCAAAAGCCGGTGGGCTCAGTCCTTCTGCGCACCGCCAGCGGCGAGGAAGAATTGAGCTTCGACCGCGAGAACCTCTATGTCAGGTCGGTGGACCGGTTCCATGCCGCGATCCGTGGCGATGACCAGCCCTCCGCCACCGGAGAAGACGGCATCTGGTCGCTCGCATCAGCCGAGGCGGCATTGCAATCGGCCAATTCCGGCAAGGCCGTCAAGATCGACCCGAAACTCGGGAGCATGAATTGAGCAAGGTCGTTTCATCGGCGCAGGCAGCCAGCCTGATCAAGGACGGCATGGTCGTCTCGGTGTCCTCGTCGAGCGGCCTCGGCTGTCCGGATGCCGTGCTCGCCGCCATCGGCGAACGCTTCGACAGCGAGCGCCATCCGAAGGACATCACCACGCTACACCCAATCGCCGCCGGCGACATGTATGGCATCAAGGGCATCGATCATCTGGCCAAGCCGGGCCTTTTGAAGCGTACGCTGTGCGGCTCCTATCCGTCCGGCCCCTCCTCCGCCGAGCCGCCGCGGATCTGGAAGATGATCGGCGACAATTCCGTTGCCGCCTATAACGTGCCATCCGGCATCCTGTTCGACATGCACCGCGAAGCCGCCGCCAAGCGGCCGGGCGTGCTGACAAAGGTCGGCCTCGACACTTTTGCCGACCCGCGCCACCAGGGTTGCGCCATGAACGCCGCCGCCGGCGAGCCGATCGTGTCGGTGCAGCAATTCGACGGCGAGGAATGGCTCTATTTCCGCGCTATCGTGCCCCAGGTCTCGATCATCCGCGCCACCACGGCGGACGAGCGCGGCAACCTGACCTATGAGCACGAGGGCGCGTATCTCGGCGGCTTGGAACAGGCGCTTGCCGCCCGCAACAATGGCGGCATCGTCATCGCGCAGGTCAAGCGCGTCGTCGAGAATGGCACGCTGAAGCCGCATGATGTGCGCGTGCCCGGTGTGTTGGTCGACCATATCGTCGTCGCGCCGGATCAGTTGCAGACGACGCTGACGCCTTACGATCCGGCGATTTCTGGTGAAATCTTCCGGCCGCTGTCGAGCTTCCGCAATGCCGAGATGAACGTCCAGAAGGTGATCGCGCGCCGCGTCGCCATGGAGCTCCGCGATGGCATGGCCGTCAACATCGGCTTCGGCATCTCGGCCAACGTGCCGCGCATCCTTCTGGAAGAAGGCCAGCACGGCAAGGTCACCTGGGTGATCGAACAGGGCGCTGTCGGCGGCGTGCCGCTTCTCGACTTCAAGTTCGGCTGCGCCTCCAATGCCGAGGCGATCATGCCCTCGCCGCACCAGTTCATCTATTTCCAGGCCGGCGGCTTCGACGCTTCGCTGCTCTCCTTCCTGCAGATCGACCGCCACGGCTCGGTCAACGTGTCGAAGCTTTCGGCGCGGCCGCACGTCACCGCCGGGGCCGGCGGCTTCGTCGACATCACGTCGCGGGCGAAGAAGATCGTCTTTTCCGGCTTCTTCAATGCAGGGGCCAAGCTGTCGCTCGCCAATGGCGGCATCCGCATCGACGCGGAAGGCAAGGTCAAGAAAGTCGTCGAGGCGGTCGAGCACATCTCCTTCTCCGGCAAGCGCGCCGTCGCGCAAGGACAGGACATCACCTACGTCACCGAGCGCTGCGTCATGAAGCTGACATCAGATGGGCTGATGGTGACGGAACTGGCGCCGGGCATCGACCTCGAGCGCGATGTGCTTGGTCAAGCCGAGATCCCGCTCAATGTAGCCAACGACCTCAAGGTCACGCCGGCCGCGCTCTACCAGGATCGGCCGATCGGCCTGTCGCTCAATGGTGGCGCCTCGCTCGGAGGCGCGCATGGCTGAGCGCCTCGTCACCTTCGAGCAGGATGGCGCGATCGGCATCGTCACCTTGCGCCGGCCCGAAAAGTTCAACGCGCTCGACATTCCGATGCTGCGCGCGCTGGAAGCGGCGCTCGATGAGGCGGAAAGCGCCGAGGATGTGCGCGTCGTGCTCATACGCGGCGAAGGCAAGGGTTTTTGCGCCGGCGGCGATGTCGAGGCCTGGGGCGGCATGAACGCCGCCGATTTCCAGGTGCAATGGGTGCGCTACGGCCACCGTGTCTTCGACCGGCTGGCACGGCTACGCCAGCCGACCATCGCGGTCTTGTCTGGCCATGCGCTCGGCGGCGGGCTCGAACTGGCTGTCGCTTGCGACTTCCGCGTCGCGGAAACGCAGGTGAAACTCGGCTTCCCCGAAACCTCGATCGGCGTCGTCCCCGGCTGGTCCGGCACGCAACGCGCGGTGCGTCGCTTCGGCGCCCAGACGGTGCGTCGCATGGCGCTTGGCGGTGAGATCTTTCTGGCGACGGAAGCGCTTGCGCTGGGTGTCGTCGACCGCGTCGTCGAAACCGGCAAAGCGTCGGATGAAGCCAAGACATGGGCTGAAAAAATCGCCGAACGCGGGCCGCTGGCGACCGAAGCCGCCAAGCTGATGATCGCGGTGGCGGAAGGCGAGGAAAGTGCAGCTGCAACGGAAGCCTTGGCCAGCGGCTTCATAGCGCTGACCAGCGATCTCAAGGCCGGTGTCGGCTCCTTCAAGACCAAGCAGAAGCCCGTGTTTTCGCGTTCCTAGGACAGAGTGGAAATCACATGAATGCACCTCTCAAGATTTCCATGCCTGCCGAGGCCTCTGCGGCCCCCAAGGCATACAAGCTGCTGATCGACGGCAAGCACGTCGATGCCCGCGATGGCCGCATGCTGAAACGCAAGAGCCCCGGTCACGGCTTCACCGTTTCACACTATGCGCAGGCAGGTGCCGCCGAAGTGGAAGCCGCGATGCAGGCGGCGCACAGGGCGTTCGAGACCGGTCCCTGGCCGCGCATGAAGACGGCCGAGCGTGCCGCGATCCTGCTCAAGACGGCCGACCTGATCGAGGCCCGGCTGGAAGACATAGCGCGGCTCGATGCACTGGAATCCGGCAAGCCGATCGCCCAAGCGCGCGGCGAGATCGGCGGCGCCGTCGACATCTGGCGCTATGCAGCTTCGCTCGCCCGAACGTTGCACGGCGAAAGCTACGCCAATCTCGGCGACGCCATGCTGGGCGTCGTGCTGCGCGAGCCGATCGGTGTCGTCTCGATCATCACGCCGTGGAACTTCCCGTTCCTCATCGTCAGCCAGAAATTGCCTTTCGCGCTCGCAGCCGGCTGCACGGCGGTGGTCAAGCCGAGCGAGATGACCTCGGCCTCGACCTTCCTGCTTGGCGACATCCTGCTCGAAGCCGGCGTTCCCGCGGGCGTCGTCAACATCCTCGCCGGCCTCGGCGCCGATGTCGGCGCGCCGATGGTCAGCCATCCCCTGGTCGAGATGGTTTCGTTCACCGGTTCCACCCGCGTCGGTAAGATGACCATGGCGGCGGCCTCGAATTCCCTGAAGAAGGTCTCGATGGAACTCGGCGGCAAGAACGGCCAGATCGTGTTCCCCGATGCCGATCTCGAGGCGGCCGCCGACGCGGCGGTGTTCGGCGGCTTCTTCAATGCCGGCGAATGCTGCAATGCCGGCAGCCGGCTGATCGTGCACGAGGCGATCGCCGATGATTTCCTGGCCGCCGTGAAGGCGTTGACCGCCAGGGTAACGGTGGGCGATCCGCTCGATGACAGGACCAAGGTCGGCGCGATGATTTCGTCCGACCATCTGGCCAGGGTGACCGATTACGTGGCGGCGGCCGCGAGTGACGGCGGCAGCATCTTCAGCGGCGGTCGGCAGCTCCCCTCCAATGCCGGCCAATATCTCGATCCGACGATCTTGCGCGACGTCACCGAAAACATGGCCGTCGCCCGCGAGGAAGTGTTCGGGCCGGTGCTCTCGGTGCTGACCTTTGAATCGATTGAGAAGGCGTTGCACATCGCCAACAACACGCCCTATGGTCTGTCGGCGGGTGTGTGGAGCGCCAGCATCGACACCTGCATGTCGGTGGCGCGGGGCGTGCGTTCGGGGACGGTCTGGGTGAACACGTTCATGGAAGGTTATCCAGAACTGCCGTTCGGCGGCTATAAGCAATCGGGCTTGGGCCGCGAACTCGGCAAGCGCGCCGTCGAGGACTATACCGAGGAAAAGACAATCCAGTTTCATCGCGGCCAGCGCACCGGTTGGTGGGTCGGCTGAGTTGGGAAGAACCCGGTGGCCTGCCACCGGTCGTGTAATGCAACAAGGGAGGAAGTACATGTTGCGCAAACTGCTTATCGGAACGGCTCTTGCGACAAGCTTTGTGTTCTCGGCCCACGCCGCGGACGTCAAGGAAGTACAGATGCTGCATTGGTGGACGTCAGGCGGCGAAGCGGCGGCCCTCAACGTGCTCAAGCAGGATCTGGCCAAGGAAGGCTATGCCTGGAAGGACGTGCCGGTGGCCGGCGGCGGCGGCGATGCCGCCATGACCGCGCTGAAGGCGATGGTCGCGGCCGGCAACTATCCGACCGCCTCGCAGATGCTCGGCTACACCGTGCTCGACTATGCCGCGGCCGGCGTCATGGGCGACCTCACCGAGACGGCCAAGAAGGAAGGTTGGGACAAATCGGTTCCGACCGCCCTGCAGAAATTCGCCGTCTATGACGGCAAGTGGGTCGCCGCTCCGGTCAACGTCCACTCCGTCAACTGGCTGTGGATCAACAAGGCGGTGATGGACAAGATCGGCGGCACCGAGCCGAAGACCTTCGACGACTTCGTGGCATTGCTCGACAAGGCCAAGGCGGCCGGTGTCACTCCGCTCGCGCTTGGCGGCCAGAACTGGCAGGAAGCCACCATGTTCGATTCCGTCGTGTTGTCGACCGGCGGGCCGGAATTCTACAAGAAGGCGATGAACGACCTCGACGACGCGTCGCTTAAGTCCGACACGATGAAGAAGTCGTTCGACAATCTCGCCAAGCTCGTCACCTATGTCGACCCGAACTTCTCGGGCCGCGACTGGAACCTCGCCACCGCCATGGTCATCAAGGGCGATGCGCTGGTGCAGGTCATGGGCGACTGGGCCAAGGGCGAGTTCCACGCCGCCAAAAAGACCCCGGGCACCGACTTCCTCTGCTACCGCTTCCCGGGCACCGACGGCTCGGTGATCTACAACTCCGACATGTTCGGCATGTTCAACGTTCCGGAGGACCGCAAGGCCGCCCAGATCGCTCTGGCGACCGCCACTTTGTCGAAGAGCTTCCAGTCGGCCTTCAACGTCGTCAAGGGTTCGGTTCCGGCCCGGACCGACGTGCCAGACACCGACTTCGACGCTTGCGGCAAGAAGGGTATTGCCGACCTGAAGAAGGCCAATGAAGGCGGCACGCTGTTCGGCTCGCTCGCCCAGGGCTACGGCGCGCCTCCGGCGGTCGCCAATGCCTACAAGGACGTCGTCTCCAAATTCGTCCATGGTCAGATCAAGACCTCGGACGAGGCGGTGACCGAACTGGTCAAGGCGATCGACGACGCCAAGTAAGCGCTACCTACGAAAACACCTTCCCCGCTCCGGCGGGGAAGGGTCCCCGGTCCGTGAGGCCGGTCGGCCGGACGCCGACGGGAGGAACCCATGAGCACAGTCGCGACAACCCAGATTAAGCTGACGCCGGAGCATGCCCGCCCGCGCGCCTCTGTGCGCTCGCGCCTGCAGGATGCCTTGCCGAAAATCGTGCTGGCGCCGAGCTTCGCCATCACCATCGTTTTCGTCTACGGCTTCATCCTGTGGACGATCTATCTGTCCTTCACCAACTCCAAGACCTTCCCGTCCTACGCCATAACGGGCGGGCGTGCCTATCAGCGACTGTGGGGCTGGACCTTCGACACCGACCCGCCATCGAGCTGGTACACGTCGATCACAAATATGGGCATTTTCGGTTTTCTCTACATCTTGATCTGCCTGGCGCTCGGCCTGTTCCTGGCCATCCTGCTCGACCAGAAGATCCGCGGCGAAGGCGTTTTGCGCCCCATCTACCTCTACCCGATGGCGCTCTCCTTCATCGTCACCGGCGTCGCCTGGAAATGGTTCCTCGACCCCGGCCTCGGTCTTGAGCAGACGCTGCATCAATGGGGCTGGACGAGCTTCCATTTCGACTGGATCAAGAACAAGGATTTCGTCATCTACACGGTGGTCATCGCCGGCGTCTGGCAGGCTTCCGGCTTCATCATGGCGATGTTCCTGGCCGGCCTGCGCGGCATCGACGGCGAGATCATGAAAGCGGCGCAGATCGACGGCGCCACCACCTTCCAGCTCTATCGCCGCATCGTCATCCCGCTCTTGCGGCCGATCTTCCTGTCGGCCTTCATCGTGCTCGCGCACCTTGCCATCAAATCCTACGATCTGGTGGTGGCTCTGACCAGCGGCGGCCCTGGCGGCTCGGCCTGGCTGCCGTCCAACTTCATGTATGAATACACCTTCAAGCGCAACGAAATGGCCGTCGGTTCGGCAAGTGCGGTGATCATGTTGATGACCATCGTCGCCATCATCGTGCCCTACCTCTATTCGGAACTTAGGGAGAAGTCGCGATGAGCGCCGTCACCGCTCCCGCCCGCCAGGCCAGCCGTGGCGTCAACGTCAAGATCGTCAACCGCATCGTCATCTACGGGCTTCTGGCGCTGTTTGCGCTGTTCTACCTGATGCCGCTATTCGTCATGCTGGTGACCTCGTTCAAGACCATGGACGAGATCCAGAATGGCAACATGCTGGCCCTGCCCACGGCGCCGACCTTCGAGCCCTGGCTGAAGGCCTGGGGCGAGACCTGCGTCGGCCTCACCTGCGCCGGCATCAAGGGTTATTTCTGGAATTCCATCAAGATGGTGGTCCCGGCCGTGCTGATCTCGACCATGCTCGGCGCGCTCAATGGCTACGTGCTGACCAAATGGCGTTTTCGCGGCGCAACCCTGGTGTTCGGGCTGATGCTGTTTGCCTGCTTCATTCCGTTTCAGTCGGTGCTGCTGCCGATGGCGACGATCCTCGGCAGCCTCGGACGGTTCGGTGTGACGCTGCAGAACACGATCGGAACCAGCTTCGGCCTCGGCAATTCGACGGTCAACCTGGTCTTCGTTCATGTCGTCTACGGCATCGGTTTCACCACGCTGTTCTTCCGCAACTATTACGAGGCGTTCCCGAGCGAACTGGTCAAGGCCGCGCAAGTGGACGGCGCTTCCTTCTTTCAGATCTTCCGTCGCATCATGCTGCCGAACTCGATGCCGATCTTCGTCGTCACCGTCATCTACCAGTTCACCAACATCTGGAACGACTTCCTGTTCGCCTCCGCCTATGCCGGCACCGGTGACGCGATGCCGATGACGGTGGCCCTCAACAACGTCGTCAACACCTCGACCGGCGTCGTCGAATACAACGTCAACATGGCGGCGGCGATGATCGCCGCGCTGCCCACCCTTCTCGTCTATGTGCTCGCCGGCCGCTATTTCGTGCGCGGTCTGATGGCCGGCGCGGTCAAAGGATAACCCAATGGCTTTTCTGGAAATTGATGGTCTGAGGAAGCGTTTTGGCCAGGTCGAGATCCTGAAAGGGATTAACCTCGAGCTGGAAAAGGGCGGCTTCCTGGTGCTGGTCGGTCCGTCCGGCTGCGGCAAGTCGACCTTGCTCAACACCATTGCCGGACTGGAGACGATCACCTCTGGCGATATCCGCGTCGATGGTCGCACCATCACCGATCTGCATCCGTCGAAGCGCGACATCGCCATGGTGTTCCAGAGCTACGCGCTCTACCCGAATATGACGGTCGCCGGGAACATCTCCTTCGGCATGGAGATGCGCGGCGTGCCTGCCGACGAACGCCAGAAGGCGATCGACAAGGTGGCCAAGGTGCTGCAGATCGGCCATCTCCTGCAGCGCAAGCCGAGCCAGCTCTCCGGCGGCCAGCGCCAGCGCGTCGCCATGGGCCGGGCACTGGTGCGCGACCCCAAGCTGTTCCTGTTCGACGAGCCGCTGTCCAACCTCGACGCCAAGCTGCGCGTCGACATGCGCATCGAGATCAAGCGCCTGCATGCCACCACCGGCACGACCATCGTCTACGTGACCCACGACCAGATCGAGGCGATGACGCTGGCGACCAAGATCGCCGTCATGCGTGACGGCGAGGTGCAACAGTTCGGCACGCCGGCCGAGATCTACAACAACCCCGCCAACGTCTTCGTCGCCGACTTCATGGGGTCGCCGGCGATGAACCTGATCCCGGCCACCATCGACGGCAACGGCGGCGACCTGGCCGTCGTGCTCGATCGCGAGGCACGCCAGCCGATCACCTTGCCGATGGCCAACGCTCCGGCCGGATTGTCGGCGTTCAAGGGCAAGCCGGTCATCTTCGGCGTTCGCCCGGAGGCGCTCACCGATCCGGAAGGCGCGGAGCGCAACGCCTCGCAAATCGCCACCGCCGATTGCCATATCGAGGTTGTGGAGCCGGCCGGCTCCGACACTTTCGCCGTTACCAATCTCGGCGGCAAGGGCGTGGTGGCGCGGCTGCGCGCCGATGCCAACATCCAGCCGGGCACCAACACGCCGCTCGCCTTCAACCTCACCAAGGCGGTGTTCTTCGATCCGGCGACCGAGAGCCGTATTCGCTGATGCGTGTCGTCCGAAAGTGGATCCGGTTTTGGGGCAACGACATGCATCGAAACAAAAGAACTAAAGCGGGCGGCATGTGTCAATTCAAACGCGGCGCGCTTTAGGCGATGGCAAACCCCGATATCGTCATCATCGGTTCCGGGATCGGCGGCGCCACGATTGCCTCCGGTCTGGCCGGTAGCGGCGCTTCCATCCTGATGCTGGAGCGCGGCGAGCCGTTGCCGTCGACGCCGCACGCGCGCGACACGCGCGCCATCTTCGTTGACGGCCATTACCGGCCGAAGGAAATGTGGCGCGAGGCTGGCGGCGCCACCTTCAACCCAGGCAACTATTATTACGTCGGCGGCAACTCGAAATTCTTCGGCGCGGTGCTGATCCGTTACCGCAAGGAAGATTTTTCCGACATGGAACACTTTGGCGGCGTCTCGCCCGCATGGCCGTTCTCCTATGACGAATTCGAGCCTTGGTATTCCAGGGCAGAACAGCTTTTCCGGGTGCGCGGCACGCTTGGCGAGGACCCGACCGAGCCGTTCCACTCCATTCCCTATGCCTTCAAGCCGGTGCCTGACGAAGCGCCGATCGCGCGCGCCCGTGCCGAACTCAAGGGGCTGGGCCTGCATCCAGCCTCACTGCCGCTCGGCGTCGACATAGAGACATGGCTGAAGGAGGGCAGGACCGGCTGGGACGCCTTCCCCAACACTGGTCAGGGAAAGATGGACGCCCAGACGGCACCGCTGGCGGCGGCGCTCAAGGACGAGAACATCAAGCTCGAAACCGGCGCCTATGTCGAATGTCTCGAGACAGCCCCGGACGGCAAAACCATCTCGGCCGTTCACTATCGCCAGAACGGTGAACCGAGGAAGGTCGCGCCGAAGCTGGTGATCCTGTCGGCCGGCGCGGTCAATTCAGCGGTCATCCTGCTGCGCTCGCCCTCACCCGGTAATGGCAAGGGAGGCGGCAAGGGCTTGGCCAACCGCTCCGACCAGGTCGGCCGCAACTTCATGAACCACAATTCGAGCGCCATGCTGGCGATCGATCCGCGCCGCAGGAACGATGCCGTCTACCAGAAGACGCTGATGCTGAACGACTACTATCTCTCGGACGGCAAGGGCGGCAAACCGCTCGGCAATGTCCAGCTTCTCGGCAAGATCGACGGCAACATGCTCAAGGCCAATGTGAAGCGGGTGCCGAAATTCGCGCTCGACTTCATGGCCGGCCATGCCGTCGACTGGTACCTGATGTGCGAGGACCTGCCAGATCCCGAAAGCCGCATCATGGTCGACGGCAAGGACATCGTCATGCAATGGCGACGCTCCAACATGCAGTCGCTGGAAGGCCTGACCAAGGTGATGCGCGAGAATTTCCGCGCCTGCGGTTATCCCCTCGTGCTGTCGCGCCCTTTCGACAAGCGCACGCCCTCGCACCAGTGCGGCACGGTGAAAATGGGCGACGATCCGGCGACGTCGCCGCTCGATCCGTTCTGCCGCGCCTTCGATCACCGGAACCTCTTCGTCGTCGACGCCAGTTTCCTGCCGAACTCAGCCGCCGTGAACCCGGCGCTGTCGATCGCCGCCCAGGCGCTGCGGGTAGCGGACCACATCCGTAAGAGCGAATTTCAATGATAGGTTCGCGCCGCCCCTCATCCGCCTGCCGGCACCTTCTCCCCGTAAGCGGGGAGAAGACAGCTCGCCGCAACCCCGGCGCTCTTCTTGCCACGCTGGCGATTAGCGAAAGCGGCCGCGACGGCCTCCTTCTCCCCGTCACTATACGGGGAGAAGTGCCCGGCAGGGCGATGAGGGGCGGCGCTAGCATACGGATAGGTATCCAATGACCCGTCCCGCAGCCATCGTCACCGGCGGCGCGCGCGGCATTGGGCTTGCCTGCGCCGAGGCGCTGGCCGATGCCGGCTTCGACATCCTGGTCGCCGATCTTGCCGATAGCCCCGTCAAAGGGCTGACAGAAAATATTATAGAGCGTGGCGCGGCCTTCGCTTACCATCCCTGCGACATCGCTGATCTTTCCGCTCACACCACACTTGTCGACGCTACCCTGCGCGCGTTCGGCCGCATCGATTGCCTGGTCAACAATGCCGGCGTCGGCGCTGCGGAGCGTGGCGACCTGCTGGACCTCAAACCCGACAATTTCGACCGCGCGCTCGGCATCAACCTGCGCGGCACCGTCTTCCTCAGCCAGGCCATCGCCAGGGCGATGCTCCGCCAGCCCGGCGATCATGCAAGATCGATCATCACCATCACCTCGGTCAGCGCGGAGATGGCCTCTCCGGAACGCTCCGAATATTGCATATCGAAAGCCGGGCTTTCCATGTGGGTGAAGAACTTGGCGCTCAGGCTCGCCCCGGAAGATATCGGCGTGTTCGAGCTGCGGCCGGGCATCATCCGCACCGAGATGACGGCAGGCGTGAGCGCCAAATATGACGCTTTGATCGACAGCGGCCTGGTGCCTGCCAAACGCTGGGGCGAAGCCTCCGACATCGGCGCCATGGTGGCCGCACTTGCTGCCGGCAGACTGGGCTTTGCGACCGGCTCGATCATCAATGTCGACGGCGCGCTCTCCGTGCCCCGGTTATGAACGGATGAGACAATGACCGACTACATCATCGTGGGCGCCGGCCCGGCCGGCTGCGTGCTGGCCAACCGGCTGAGCGAGGATCCCTCCAATTCCGTGCTGCTGCTGGAAGCGGGCGGCAAGGACTGGCACCCACTGATCCACATGCCGGCGGGCTTCGCCAAGATGACCAAGGGCATCGCCTCCTGGGGCTGGTCGACCGTGCCGCAGAAGCACATGAAGGATCGCGTCTTCTGGTACACGCAGGCCAAGGTTGTCGGCGGCGGCTCGTCGATCAACGCGCAGATCTACACGCGCGGCAATGCCCGCGACTACGACGCCTGGGAGAAGGAGGAAGGGCTGGCCGGCTGGGGCTATCGCGACGTGCTGCCCTATTTCAAGCGCGCCGAGAACAACCAGCGCTACGCCAACGATTTTCACGGCGACCAGGGACCGCTCGGCGTGTCGAACCCGATTGCGCCGCTGCCGATCTGCGAAGCCTATTTCCGCGCCGGCCAGGAGATGGGCATTCCCTTCAACCCTGATTTCAACGGCGCCAGCCAGGAAGGCGTCGGCTACTACCAGCTGACCCAGAAAGACGCCCGGCGCTCCTCCGCTTCGGTCGCCTATTTGAAGCCGATCCGCGATCGCAAGAACCTGACCGTCAGGACCGATGTGCTGGTCACCCGCATCGTCGTCGAGAAGGGCCGTGCCATCGGCGTCGAGATCGTCGACAAGCCGGGCGGCCAGACAACAATCCTGCGCGCCGACCGCGAGGTGATCCTCTCGTCCGGCGCCATCGGCTCGCCGAAGCTGCTGATGCAGTCCGGCATCGGCCCGGCCGACCATCTAAAGTCGGTTGGCGTCACGCCCGTCCACGACCTGCCCGGCGTCGGCTCCAACATGCAGGACCATCTCGACCTGTTCGTCATCGCCGAATGCACCGGCGATCACACCTATGACAATTATGCCAAGCTGCACCGCACCGCCTGGGCCGGCCTGCAATATCTGCTCTTGAAGAACGGACCGGTCGCCTCCAGCTTGTTCGAGACCGGCGGCTTTTGGTACGCCGATCCGACCGCCGCCTCGCCCGACATTCAGTTCCATCTGGGTCTCGGCTCCGGCATCGAGGCCGGCGTCGAGAAGCTGAAAAACCCGGGGGTCACCTTGAACTCGGCCTTCCTGCGCCCGCGCTCCCGCGGCACGGTACGCCTGAAAAGTGCTGATCCCGCCGACCATCCGCTGATCGACCCGAACTACTGGTCCGATCCCTATGACCGCGCCATGTCGCTGAAGGGGCTGCGGCTAGCGCGAGAGATCATGCGGCAGAAGGCACTTGTCCCCTACGTGCTGCGCGAGGTGCTGCCGGGTCCGTCGCTCGCCAGCGACGACGAGTTGATCGACTATGCCTGCCGCACGTCCAAGACCGACCACCACCCGGTCGGCACTTGCCGCATGGGCCATGACGAGATGGCGGTGGTGACGCCGGACCTCAGGCTGCGCGGGATAGAAGGCCTGCGCGTCTGCGACGCCTCGGTGATGCCGCGTGTGCCTTCTTCCAACACCAACGCGCCGACCATCATGGTTGGCGAAAAGGGCGCGGATCTGATCCTTGGCCGCGAGCCGCTGGCGCCGGCGGTATTTTCCGGCAATCGCGCTGCTTAGGGAGTGAGAAAATGATCAGGCACTGTGTTTTCGCTAGATTTCGTAGCGATGTGTCCCCGACCGAGCGCACGGCCATCCACGCCGACCTCGAGGCGTTGCGACAGGTGATCGAAGGCATGGAGACGGTTCATTTCAGCGCCAATGCCAGCCCGGAGCCGTTCGCGCGCGGGTTCAGCCATGGCTTCACCATCGATTTCCGTGATGCCGCGGCACGCGACGCCTATCTCGTGCATGAGGCGCATCAGCGTGCCGGCGCCCGGCTTGTCGCGGCCGTCGAAGGCGGCACGGACGGGCTGATGGTCTTCGATCTCGACCTTACGAAAACGTGAACCGCCGGCCTTTCGAAAGCCGGCTGACCGCTGTTCTCTTTTGCCGGCGGGCCGACATAGTCTCCGCTGTCTCGAAGCACCGTTCCTGACTTTGGCGACCCGCTTCATGCGCGCGACCTTGCCCGGCTTCATCTACCAGGCCGGCAATCTCGCCGCGTCCCATGGCGGTCCGTATCAGGCGCGGATCGCCGAAGCACCCGGAGGGAGCTATGGCTACGCGCTGGCGCTTTTTGCCGGCGTGGTCGCCGTCTGCATCATCGTCGTCATTCGCTTCAGTCCGGAGCGGCGTGGCCAGGTGATGACCGTGCTGGGCTGAGAGATCAAGCCATCCTCAGCGCGATGACGCCCGCGACGATGCTGAGCGCGGCGGCACCGCGCCAGCCCGTCATCTTCTCGCCGAGCGCGTAGACCGAGATCATCATGGCGAACAGGATCGAGGTCTCGCGCAGTGACGCCACCGAGGCGATCGGCGCCTTGGTCATCGCCCACATCACGATCCAGTAGGCGGCGCCGGAAAGCACGCCGGTGAACAGCCCGGTCTTCCAGTCGCGCGCCAACACCGGCAGCGCCTTGGGCCCTCGGAAAACGAGGCACAGCACCAGCGCTCCGAGCGCATCGCAGATGAACAGCCAGGCGGCATAGCTTTGCGCGGTTGCCGCCAGCCGCGCGCCGCTGCCGTCGGACAGCGTGTAGCTGGCAATGAAGATCGACGTGCCCAACGCAAATGCGACCGCGCGCAGGTTCAGCTTCTCCAGATGCGCCCCGCCGCGAAACGACATCACCAGCGTTCCGGCCGACAACAGCAGGATGCCGACAATGGCGAGCGGCGCCGGCACCTCGGCGACCACGAACATGCCGCCAAGCGCGGCCAGCAGAGGTGCCGTACCGCGCGCCAACGGATAGGTCTGGGCGAAATCGCCGGCCTGGTAGGCGCCGATCAGAAAAGTGCGGTAGCCCATGTGGAAGATCACCGAAGCGGTGATGTAGGGCCAGACTTCCGCCTTGGGCACCTCGACGAAAGGCAGCACCACGAGGCCAGCGACCCCCATGCCGAACGTCATCAAAGTGATCGACAGGAAGCGGTCGAGATGCACCTTGACCAACGCGTTCCAGATCGCGTGCATGGCGGCGGCGGCAAGCACCGCGAAGAAAACGAAAAGTGTCATATGGAGCTCATCGACCTCCCCAGCCGAAGGGCGTTTCGAGATCGATGTCGACCCGGACGGGGAAGTGATCGGACGCAAGCTCGCCGATGTCGGCGCTGACCGAGCGCACACGTCCGGCGAACATGCCGCCGACAAAGCAATGGTCAAGCCGGCGCTTTGCCAGTCTGCCGTCTATGATCTTCTCATGCGTGTGAAAATCACCAGCCGGTTCAACCGCCATGGCGGCGGCATCGACGAAGCCGTCGAGATAGGCCGCCCCACGATGATAAGGCGTGCTACCGACGATGCGCCGATATTCGGGGCTGCCGGGTTCCATGTTGAAATCGCCCAGCCAGATCGCAGCCAGCGGGTTTTCCGGCTCGGCTTCCCCATGTGTCCAGTTACGCGAAGGTTCGTCATCCACGCCGCTCCATGGTCCCCCTTCCCGCGGCGCCCGGCGATGCGCGGCCAAGAGATAGTCGATCTGCTCCAACCGCTCTTCAGCCGCGATGTGCGCGAGATGCAGCGAAAGCACCCTGACCGGCCCGGCCGGTGTGCGGATCATGCATTCGAGCGCGGCATTGCGGGTGTTGAGCGGACGCAACGTGCGGCGCATCGGCAGCACGTGCAGCCGCGACCAGACGATCGGCAGCCTCGACAGGACCATGGTGCCGAATTGCCGGCGCCGGTTGACCAGATGGCCGTCCCGCCACTCGCTGGCGTCCATGTCGAAGGCGGGGCCATATACCCAGTGATAACCAGGCAAAAGGCGTGAAAGCAGTTCCGGCTGGTCGTCGAAATTGCTGCGCTGCCAGTGCCGCTCGACCTCCTGCAGGGCGATGATGTCGGCGCCCGCGACGAGGCGCGCCGCGCGCGAAAGATCGTAGCGCCCGTCGCCGCCGAAGCCGTACTGGATGTTGTAGCTGACCAGCTTCATTGCTTATCCGGCTCACTTCTCGGCATTGGCAGTAACGGTTCGGTCGATCGCTTGCAATGTGCAGGAAGACGGACGGGGCTTGGGCCAGCAGGGCAGAGGTCGAGACGCGGTATCTGCTAGTCGGTGGTCAGCGGTTGGAACCGGCCGGCGGGCGACGCCGCCAATTCCGCCCAGTCGATTTCTTCCTCCAGCCGGTGATAGGCTTCATCGCCGATCGTGCCGTTGCTGCGAAGTTCCTCCAGCGTGTCGCGCTGGCGGTTGATGGCGTAAAGCCGCAGCCGGTCGTATTCGGTCGCCGCCTGCGCATCCTCCGGGTTTTCCGCGATCTGCCGCTGAGCCTCGTACTGCTCGCGCACGACGGCCGCCGCGCCCGAGGTCTTACGGCTCAACACGTCAAGGGCGGCCTGCATGACTGCAACGCGCGCCTGAGCCACTTCGCGATCGATACTCGTGTCCCGTTCGAAGTTGAGTATCCGCAGCAAGGGCTTCAAGGTCATGCCTTGCAACACCAGTGTGCCCAGAACCACCGCAAAGGCGGCAAGCACGATCGGATCGCGGCCGGGGAAGCCCGCCGGCAGGGCAATGGCGACCACCAGCGTCACCAGCCCCCGCATGCCGCACCAGCCGACCAGCACGGCGCCGCGAAATGTCGGCGCGTCTCCCTGTTGGCCTTCGCCGTCGCGGGCGAACCATCGTATGATCGCAACGTAACTCGCCACCCAGACGAGGCGTGCCAGAATGACGACGACCAGCACGGTCGCGGCAAAGAGAAAGACTCCGCCCTGCCCGTCGCCGGAGAGCCGGCCGACGATCGACCGGGCCTGAAGGCCCATCAGCACGAAAGCCAGCACATTGAGCACGAACACCGCCGACTCCCAGACCGAATAGGTGCTGACGCGGCGTCTCGCCGACATGCGGCGCGGCGCGCTGCGCGCAATGGTGATGGCATAGACGACGATGGTGATGATGGCGGAAAGACCGAGCCTGTCGGCCAGGATCCACACCCCGAATGTCCCGGCGAACTGCACCACGGTGCTGCTTGCGGCGTCGTCGATCCGGGTAAGCGTCAGCAGCGAGACGCGGCCAAGCAGATAACCCGCGACCAAACTGCCGATCGTGGACAGCAAGATCACCGGAATGGCGTTGCTCAGCATGATCGAACCGAGCGCGGCCGAAACCGCCAGCCGGTAGATCAGCAGCGCGGTGGCATCGTTGAGCAGGCTCTCGCCCTGCAGGATGGCGGTGAGGCGGTACGGCACCCTGAACTGGCCGAGCACGGCGCTCGCCGCCACCGCATCAGGCGGTGCGACGATGGCGCCAAGCGCGACCGCCGCCGCGACCGGCAGCCCGGCCATTTTCCAGCCGACGAAGGCAACGACCACGGTGGTGAAGACCACAGCGCCGAGCGCCAGCAGCACCAGCGACAGCCTGTAACGCTTCAGGTCACGCAGCGACATGTCATAGGCCGCATCGAGAAGCACCGGCGCGATGAACAGGGCAAGAGCCAGTTCCGGATCGATCTCGATCACCGGCGCACCGGGTACGAAGGCAATCGCGACGCCCGCCAGGGCCAGAAGGGACGGATAGGGAATCTCCAGCCGCCGCGACAGCGCCGTCAGCGCGACGGCGGTCAAAAGCAGGACAAGCGTCAGTTCGAAAAGAGCCATGCGCTATCGTAGCGGCCGAATGAAACGATGGGCAGTGCCAAAGTCATGGCGTGAAACAACAGGATAACACCTCTGGCACGGGTTGTGTCGCCGCCGGCACGAGGAATCCGGAACGCTGGAGCACCCGTTGGGAGCGCCAACCGACGGTGGACTACCTAATGCAGCACCAGCATATCGCTCGACGAGAACGAAATCTCGGCCTTTTCACCGACCGCGGGTGGTGGCGTCGCCGGGCTGTTGAACGTGTCGAGCGACACCGTGTTGCCGCCGATGCCCACGCGAACACGGATCACCGAGCCGAGGAAGTGCACTTCGGAAATCTCGCCCGAAAGGCTGGAATCACGGCCGGGCTGGCGGCCGAGCGAAATTGCCTCGGGCCGCAGCGCCAGCGACAGCATGTCGCCGGACTTCGAGCCGTTGAGCTTGCCCTTGAGCGAGACTTCCTGCGTGTCGACCTGCACCGTGCCGGACGCGGCGTCGGTAACCTTGCCTTCGAGCACGTTCAGCGTACCGACGAAATTGGCGACGAATTTGGTCGCCGGCCGGTTGTAGATCTCGAACGGTGTGCCGACCTGCTCGGCCTTGCCGCCATACATGACGGCGATGCGGTCGGAGATCGACAGCGCCTCTTCCTGGTCATGCGTGACGAAGATGGTGGTGATGCCGAGTTTCTTCTGGATTGAGCGGATTTCCTCGCGCAGCGACACGCGCACCTTGGCGTCGAGCGCCGACAGAGGCTCGTCGAGCAGCAACAGCTTCGGCTTCGGCGCGATCGCGCGCGCCAGCGCAATGCGCTGCTGCTGGCCGCCGGAAAGCTGGTAGGGGTAGCGGTCCGCCATCTGCGGCAGCCTGATCATGTCGAGCATCTCGGCGACGCGGGCATCGATATCGGCCCTGGGCATGCCGGCGACCTTCAGGCCGAAGCCGATGTTCTGCGCCACCGTTAGGTTCGGGAACAGCGCATAGGCCTGGAACACCATGCCGACATTGCGTTGGTTGGGCTTCAACCGGGTGATGTCCTTGCCGGCCACGACGATCTTGCCGGCCGATGGCTCCTCGAAGCCGGCGACCATACGCAGCACAGTGGTTTTGCCACAGCCGGACGGCCCAAGGAACGAGACGAATTCACCCGGCTCGACGTCGAGATTGAAATCCTCCACGACCGTGGTGGCGCCGAAGGATTTTCGGACGTGCTGGATGGAGAGGAATGGCTCGGCCATGGTTCTTTCTTTCGATCAATTCGGACGGTTGGCGGACTTCGGCGCAAACCGCGACAGGACCTGGATCAGCGACATGCACCCCCAGGTGATTACGAAGGCGATAATGGACAGCGCCGCCGGTTCATAGGCCCGGTTGGCAACCAGGTTCTGCAAATATGGACCGAAAGCGGGCCGATTGAGCAGACTTGCCATGGTGAACTCGCCGATGACGATCGCGAACGTCAGGAAGGCGCCGGAGAGCACGGCGATCAACACGTTGGGCAGGATCACGCGGGTGACGATCGTACCCCAGCCGGCACCGAGGATCTGGGCCGCTTCCGTCAGCGTCCGCACGTCGATGGTCCGAAGTCCGGTGTCGACTGCCCTGTACATATAGGGCAGCGCCAGCGCCGCGTAGCCGATGACCAGCAGAGCATTTGTGGCCAAATTGTTTGACAGGAACGGCAGGGGCGAATTCGAGCCATACATCCTGATATAGCCGAAAACGATGACGATGGCCGGGATGACCAGCGGCAACAAGGTGATGAACTCGACCACCGGGCGAAGCTGAGGCAGACGCAGCCGGATCCAATAGGCCGTGGGCACAACGATCAGAACACCAAGAAGGATGGTGAAGACCGCCACGATCACCGAATACATGAAAGTTGTCTGGAACTGGCTATCGCCGAGCACGACCTTGTAGGCGTCGAAGGAATAGACGCCGCGACGCATGCGCAGCGAAAACTCGATCGTCGAGATGAGCGGTATGAAGAAATAGGCCGCGCCGAGGATGAAGACGACCCAGGCCCAGAATTTGCCAGCCTTCATTTGAGCCACCTCTCGGAACGGGTCCGGAACCAGATGTAGAAGATGTTGGCCAGCCCGGTGATGAAGATCATGCCGAACGCAATCGCATAGCCGAGGTGGGCATTGTGCAGCACGTCGCCGCGTATCTGCGCGTAGAGCAGGATGGGCACGATGTTGAGCGAAGAGCCCGTTAGCGCATAGGCGGTGGCGATGGCGCCGAAGGCATTGGCGAAAAGCAAGATCACGGTGCCCAGGAAACTCGGCCATAGCACGGGTATCACAACCATCCGCCAGTACTGCGACTGTGTGGCGCCGAGCGTCGCTGCGGCCTCACCCCATTCCTTCTTCAGCCCGTCGATCGCCGGCACGATGATGACCACCATGAGAGGGATCTGGAAGTAGACATAGGTGAGCGTCAGCCCCCAGAACGACAGCAGGTTGAAACCATGCGCATACAGGTTCAGCCCAACCAGCGTATTGAGCAGAACGGTGACCAGCCCAAGGCGGCCAAGCGTGGCGATGAAGGCGAAGGCAAGCGGCACGCCGGCGAAATTGGAAGCCACCCCGGAAAAGGTCAGCGTTGCCGACCGTATCCAGTTCGGCAGACCGCCGCGCACGATGGCAATCGCGATGGCAAGGCCTGCAAAGGCGCCGATCAGTGACGAGGCGAGGCTCACCTTGATCGATATCCAATAGGCGGCAACGATGTTCGCCTGCGATAGCGCGAAGATGTTTTCCAGCGTGAATTCGCCGGCATCGTTCTGAAATGCGCCGAGCATCAGGTAGAGCGTCGGCAAAATCAGGAACATGATGGCGAAAATGAAGAACGGCGTCACACCGAGCCACTGCGTCGGAAACCGCAAGGCGCGCGCTTCTCCTGGGGGCGCGGTCTTTCCCGCAATGGCCTGACTGGAAAGCGTAAGATCGGTCATGCGCCGGCTACCGTCTTCGAGGAAAGACCGGGCGGACACGTGGCCGCCCGGTGGATTTCAAGTTTTTACTTGACGTTGGCGCCGACGACAGCGTCCCAGTTCTTGGTGATGGCTTCCTTGGCCTTGCCCTGTTCGTCGAGCGTCGGGAACGCGGCGGCGGCATAGGATTCCGCCGGCGGCAGCTTGGCCAGCACATCAGCCGGGACCTTGCCGTTCTTGGCAAGATCGTTGAAGCGGATCGGGTGGCAATAGCCCTTCAGCCAGCCGATCTGGCCTTCGTCGGAATAGAGGTATTCCATCCACAGCTTGGCTGCATTCGGATGCGGCGCGAAAGCGCTGATCGCCTGCACGTAGACACCGGCGACGACGCCGGTCTTCGGCACGATGACGTCGACTGGCGGGTTGCCCTTCAGCGTGTCGCGGCCCGAAAGCGCGTTGTAGTCCCAGGTGACGAGGATCGGCGTCTGGCCCTGTGCGAGCGTCGCCGTCTTGCCGATGACCGGCACGAAATTGCCGGCGGCGTTGAGCTTCTTGAAGAAGTCGAGGCCAGCGGTGCCGGCGGCTTCACCAGCTGCCGCACCACCGGAAAGGCCCGCGGCGTAGACGGCCTGGATGGCCTGGTTCGAAGCGCGTGGATCACCGGCAAGGGCGACCGAGTTTGCGAATTCCGGCTTCAGCAGGTCGGCCCAGTCGGTCGGAGCTTCCTTGACCAGATCCTTGTTCACTTCGAAGGCGAGCACGCCGTAATAATCGCCATACCAGGCGCCGTCGGCATCCTTGGCGCTGTCCGGGATCGAGTCCCAGGTCGACACCTTGTAGGGCATCAACAGGCCATCGGCCTTGGCGGTCGGGCCGAACGAGAGGCCGACGTCGATGACATCAGGAGCCTGCGGGCCCTTGTTGTCCTTGTTGGCCTTGATCGCCTCGACTTCGTCGCCGGAACCGGCGTCGGGGTTGAGTTCATTGACGGTGATTTCCGGATATTTCGCCTTGAAGCCGGCGATGACCTCGCCGTAACCACACCAGTCATGCGGCAAGGCGATCGTGGTGAGCTGGCCTTCGGCCTTCGCGGCCTTGATGAGATCGTCCATCGAAGCGGCGGACGAAATCACCGACGACACCATGAGGGTCGCGGCCGAAAGGGAAAGCACTTTCCCCGTGAGTTTGAACATGTGTTCTCTCCATTAAACTGACGCCGTTGGACGTCTGCGATGCGGTATCGTTTCCGTGTGACAGCCAGATGAAAGCTTTGTGAAACCGGCGCCTCGCAGCGTGAAAAGTTAACTCTTTTTAACGGGCTGTAGCAATTAGCCATCACTTTATTTTCCGGCTAATCATTAATCCGTCCTATATTGCCCCTTCCCCTTTCCTTTCCCTTCGTTTCCCGATCAACTTCCGCACCCCGGAACCGGCCTTAGACCGTCCCGGCGATAGCGTTTTCGAGCAGCGTCAGCGCGGCCTTCTTGGTCAGCTTGACCGGATTGCCGCCGGCCGTCGGATCGACCACCGCCATGTCGGCGATCAGCGCCTTGCGCTTCTTGTCCATGTCGAGCCCCTTGATCAGGCCCGGCAGCGCGTGCGGCACCTTCAATTCCTTGCGCAATTTGATGATCGCCTTGGCGAAGCCGTCGAACCCGCCCTTGATGCCGCAATAAGCGGCGAGCCTGGCAATACGCTCCTCGATGGAGTCCCGGTTGAAGGCCAGCACATAGGGCATGAACACCGCATTGGTCATGCCGTGATGGGTGTCGTAGAGCGCGCCGATAGGATGCGACAGCGAGTGGATGGCCCCCAGTCCCTTCTGGAAGGCGGCAGCGCCCATGGCGGCCGCGCTCATCATATGGGCGCGGGCGACAAGGTCCTTGCCGTTGGCATAAGCCTTCGGCAGGTTCTCGAACACCAGGCGCACGCCTTCCACGGCAATGCCGTCGGCCATCGGATGGTACCCTGGTGCGCAATAGGCTTCGAGGCAATGGGCGAGCGCGTCCATGCCGGTACCGGCGGTGATGAAGCCCGGCATGCCGACCGACAGTTCCGGGTCGGCAATGACGATCGCCGGCAAAAGGTTCGGATGGAAGATCACCTTCTTGGTATGCGTCGCCTCATTGGTGATGACACCGGCGCGACCAACCTCCGAGCCGGTTCCGGCCGTGGTTGGCACCGCGATGATCGGCGCGATGGCGTCGGAGTCGGCGCGCGTCCACCAGTCGCCGACATCCTCGAAATCCCACACCGGCCGCGTCTGGCCGGCCTGGAAGGCGATCAGCTTGCCGAGGTCGAGCGCCGAGCCGCCACCGAAAGCAATGACGCCGTCATGCTTTCCCTTCTTGAACACCGCGATGCCGGCGGTGAGGTTGGAGTCTACCGGGTTCGGCTTCACCTCGGAGAACACGCCATAGGGCACCTTCGCCTCATCCAGGATCTTCAGCGTCGAGGCGACGACCGGCAGTTTCGCCAATCCCGGATCGGTCACGAAAAGCGGCCGCTTGATGCCGGTTGCCGTGAGCACCTCCGGCAATTCCTTGATGCGCCCGGCGCCGAAGCGGACGGTGGTGGGATAATTCCATTTGGAGATGAGCTTGGACATTGCTTGTCTTTCGAAAATTAGATGGCTTCGCGCAGATGGAAGGATTTCGGCCGGGTCAGATTGTCGTAGCCGAGCGCCGACAGGGCAACGCCCTTGCCGGTGTCCTTGACGCCGGTCCAGACCAGCGCCGGATCGAGATAGTCGCAGCGGTTCATGAACACCGTGCCGGTCTCGACCCGGTCGCCGATCGCCACCGCATGCTCGGTGTCGCGCGTCCAGATCGAGGCCGTCAGTCCGTAGGGGCTGTCGTTCATCAGCGCGATCGCTTCCTCGTCGTTGCGCACCTTCATGATGCCGACGATCGGGCCAAAACTTTCCTCGCGCATGACACTCATCTGGTGGTCGACTCCCGTCAACACCTCCGGCGCCAGATAGGGCGAGCCGGCCCTGTCGTTAGCCACCTTCATATTGATGTGCGCCGCCGCACCCTTGCGCAACGCCTCGGCCTTCTGCTCGCGGATCAGGTCGGCGAAACGCGCCTGCGCCATCGGCCCCATTGTCGTAGCTTGCTCCAGTGGATTGCCGACGACATAGTTCCTGGTCTCGGCGATGAAGCCTTCGACGAACTCGTCATAGACCTTCTCGTGCACATAGATGCGTTCGATGCCGCAGCAGCACTGGCCGGAATTGAAGAAGGCGCCGTCGACGAGGTTGGCGACCGCGTGGTCCATCTTGGCATCGGGCAGCACATAGGCCGGGTCCTTGCCGCCGAGTTCGAGGCCGAGCGTCATGAGGTGCCGGCCGCCGCCCTTTCGATGGCACGGCCGCCGCCGACCGATCCGGTGAAATTGACATGGTCGATCTTGCCGGAACCCAGCAGTTTTTCGGTCTGGGCGTGGTTGAGAACCACATTCTGGAACACGCCCTTGGGCAGGCCGGCCTTGTCGAAGGCTTGGCTGAAGCGCTCGCCGACCAGCAATGTCTGCGCGGCGTGTTTCAGGATGACGGCGTTGCCGGCCATCAGCGCCGGCACGATGGTGTTCACGGCGGTGAGATAAGGATAGTTCCAAGGGGCGATCACCATGACCACGCCGAGCGGATCTTTCTTCACGTAGCGGCGGAACCCATCCTTGGGATTGGAGGCCGGCACGGGCTTGAGCGCCTGCTCGGCGATCTCGACCATATAGTTGGTACGTTCCTTGACGCCGCCGAGCTCGCCGCCATAGCGAACCGGCCGCCCCATCTGCCAGGCGATCTCCGGCACGATCTCGTCGGTCATCGCGACCAGCGCTTCGAGCATCGCCAGCATGTACTTGCCGCGCTCGACGATCGGCGTCTTCGCCCACGTCTCCTGCGCCGCCTTGGCGCGCTCGACCGAGGCGTTGATCGCCTGGTCCGTGGCGACGATCGGACGCTCGGCGTAGATCGAGCCGTCGATCGGAGATTTTAACTTGACCGTTTCGGTCATTCGTTCAGTCCTCGCACTTCATGAAATCTTGATTGGCGCCGCCGCCTTCGAGCGATGGCCGTAGGGCAGCGGTGGCTTGGTTTAATATCGCTCGAACCCTCTGTGCAGTTCCCAATCCGTGATCCGGCGGTCGTATTCGAACTGCTCCCACTTCGCCGTGTGGACATAGTGTTCGAGCACATCCTCGCCGAGCGCCTGTTTCAGCATCTTTGACTTGGCCAGCGTCTCGGTGGCGTCTCGCAGCGTCTTCGGGATCTCCGGCAAACGAGAGGCCTGATAGGCGTCACCGACGAACGGCTTCTGCAGGTCGAGCTTTTCGTCGATGCCGGCAAGGCCGGCCGCGATCAGCGCGGCAAAAGCCAGATAAGGGTTGAGGTCGGCGCCGCCGATGCGGCATTCCATGCGGATGCCCTTGGTGCCCTCACCGCACAGGCGGAAGCCGGCGGTACGGTTGTCCTCGCTCCACATGATCTTGGTCGGCGCGAAGGTGCCGGCCTGGAAGCGCTTGTAGGAGTTGATGTAGGGCGCCAGGAACCAGGTGAACTCCTTGGCGTATTTCAACTGCCCGGCCGCCCATTGCTGACCGAGCGTCGACAAGGTCCAATCTGCCTTTTTGTCGAAGAACAGCGGCGTCTTGCCGTCGGCGCTCCACAGCGAATTGTGGATGTGGCTGGAATTGCCGGCGAGCCCGTAATTGTATTTGGACATGAAGGAGATCGCTTTGCCTTCGGACTCGGCGATTTCCTTGGCGCCGTTCTTCAGGATGACATGGCGGTCGGCCATGTCGAGCGCTTCGGCATAGCGCACATTGATCTCTTCCTGGCCCGGGCCCCACTCGCCCTTGGAATTCTCGATCGGGATTCCCGCCGCTTCCATCTCGTTGCGAAGCCGGCGCATGACGCCTTCTTCCTTGGTGGTGATGCCGATCTGGTAGTCGCCGATATAAGGCGATGCGGTGTCGAGACCTTGCCAGTGCTTCCTGCGGGCGGAATCGTAGGTCTCGTTGAACAGATAGAATTCGAGCTCGGAAGCGAAATAGCCGATGTAGCCACGCTCCGTCAGCCGCTTGACCTGCTTCTTCAGGATGGCGCGCGGTGAGTGCGGCAGGTCGTCATGGGTGTGGTGGTCGAGCACGTCGCAGATCACCAGCGCGGTCTTTTCCAGCCAGGGAATGCGCCGCAGCGTCGCGAGGTCCGGCTTCATGACGAAATCGCCATAGCCCTTCGACCAGCTTGCTGCCTTGTAGCCCGGCACCGGCTCCATATCGATGTCGGCCGCCAGCAGATAGTTGCAGCCATGCGTCTCGTCATGCGCGGAATCGACGAAGTACTGCGCCAGGAACCGTTTTCCCGCCAGTCGGCCCTGCATGTCGACAATGCATGCCAGCACCGTGTCGATCTCGCCATTGGAGACCGCTTTCTTCAACTGATCGAACGAGAAATTTCCGGCCATTCCTTTGGCACTCCAGTGCTTGGTCGTTTCGGGCTTGTCATGTTGACGGAACTAGAAAACCGTGGCGAGCGAACCCGCCACGGTTTGATTGGCTGTTCAGGCGGATTCGCCGACGGCCTTTTCGGCCGCTGCGATGATCGCCCTGCGCTTGGCGATTGCCGCCTCGCCGATAGGCGGCCCCTGGAAGCGGCGATTTTCAACGGCGAACCACAAAACGACGAGCAGAATGATCAATCCGATCGCATAATTGATCAGGATGTCGAAGGGCGGTTGGATGCCGGCATACATCAGCACCATGACACCAATCACGGTGATGATGGCGAACGGCTTTGACCAGATGCCGAGCCGGAACGGTCCGAATTCGGTCCAGGTCTTTCCTTCCGCAAAAAGTCCGGCCGCTATCGGCATGGCATAGGAGACGTAGAGGAAGAGAGCGCAGCCGGCTGCAAGCGCCGCGAAAGCCGGCGAATAGAGCGTGGCGGCGATCGACAGCACGACACCTAGCCAGATAGCCGGGACCGGCGTGCGCCAGGTCGGCGAAACCTGCTTCCACAAGGACGATCCCGGCAGACCTCCGTCACGTGAAAAGGCGAAGATCATGCGCGAGGTCGAAGTAAGGCCGGCCAGCGCGCACAGATAGTTCGACAGCACGATGCAGATGCCGAGCAGATCCTTGAGCCAGGTCGGCGCCGGCAGGTTGTTGAAGAGATTGAACCAGGCATTGCCGCCGTCCTTGGCGGTCGCCACGAGATCGGGGCTCGCGAGGACGAAGGAGACCGCCATCACGAAACCGAAGACGAGAGACCAGAGAACCGCGTGGATCATACCTCTGGGCACCGCAACGCGGGCATTGTGCGTTTCCTCGGCGGTATGCGCCGAGGCGTCGAAACCGGTGATCGTGTAAAGCGGGTAGAGAAGGCCGATCAGGAAGGCCACGAGTGCAGTGCGGGCCGTCGGAACATAGCCACCACCGAGATCGCCGGTCGTGTTGACGAAGGTCGTCAGTCGCGAAAGGTCGAAACCATGCGCGCCCCAGATCAGGAAAGTCAGCGTCAGCACGACCGCAACGACGAGGATGAGGTAGCCGGAAAAGTCCGTCAATCTCGTTGTCGTCTTGATGCCGAGATGATTGAACAGACCTTGGGTGACGGTAATGATCACGACAGCCACCGTCTGCTGCCAGAAGCCCCAGGTCGATGTGTCCCAGCCGAAGATCGGGCCTGCGACGAGCCCTTGAAAAAGCAGGTAGACGCCGACATTCACCGAGGCGACCACGAAGATCAGGCCGAGCAGGTTGATCCAGGCCGTGGCCCAGCCCCAGCCGCGTCCGCCCAGGATCGACGACCAGTGATAGAGGCCGCCGGCGGTAGGATAGGCCGAGCCGATCTGGCCCAACGAAGCAGCGACGACAAGGGCGAAGACGCCCCCGATGACCCAGCCGATGGTCGCCTCGAAACCACTGCCGGTGGCCATCGCCAGCGGGAAAGACGTAATGCCGCCCGCCAGAATGCAGATAATCGAGAAGGAAATGGCGAAGTTGGAGAAGCCGCTCATGCGGCGAGCCAATTCCTGGGCGTAGCCCATACTGTGAAGGATTTTTGTGTCCTCCGACTTGTCGGAGTGATCAGGTGTTGTCATGTCAGAATTCCCCTGTTGGTTCTTAGCTGGCCGATTGAACTGACTTTCCGACTGCGCTTCGTCGAGAGCCCTTGGCCTCCTCTGGCTCCAGATTCAAAAAAATGCCCGTAAGCAGATCCGCCCATTTCCGCTGCCCGGTTTCACCGGAGATTTCATCGTTGCGGATTTCGATCATCGCACAGGGCAAGCCACGCGAACGCGCATGCCGTTCCAGCGTGAAATAGACGCGGTCGGCAGGCGAATAGGGTTCGTTGACCCCGACCGCAACCCCGGCCAACCGCTTCAGCGCGCCGATCAGCGGCGCCGCCAGGCGGCGATCCTCGTCATGGATGATGCCGATATGCCACGGCCGGTTGCGGCCCTTGTAGACCGGCGTGAAGGAATGCACGGAAACCAGCCGGGTCTCTTGCCCGCGCGCCAACCGTTCCTCGACGATGCGCTCGATGGTGCTGTGAAATGGCTGCCATGACAGAGCGACCCGCGCCGCGCGCTGTTTCTCTGACAGGCCGGTATTCCCTGGTATGGCTGTCGTTTCGCTGACCGGCGGCACCAAGTCCGGCGCGTCGAGCGGCCGGTTGCAGTCGATGACCAGCCGCGAAATGCGGGTTTCGACCAGCGTCGCATCGAGCGCCTGCGCCATGCGCAGCGCCACCGGCAGCGCGCCGGGATCCCAGGCGATGTGACGCGACAGGTCCTCGGCGGCAAGGCCGAGCGTGCCGAATTCGGCCGGCAGGAAATTGGAAGCGTGGTCGCAGGTCAACACGAAAGGGCTCGATCCGCCGGGGTTCGTCACCCGCACGGTATCAGACGATGCAAGGCTGGCGGGCCGTGCTTTCTCCATAGTCTGCAGTCCCCGGGGAGCGCCGTATCGTATGTTACGTATTTTGCCTCATTGCGTCCCTATGGATGATTTCATACAGTTTGTTTGGCTTTGTCAAATGCGATCTGAGGAAAAGACCGTCTGCGGGCCAAGGTGGGGAAAAGATGATTTCCAACATTGCCGAATTGATCGCCGACCGTATCGGCGCGATGCCCGCCGGCGAACGGCGTGCAGCGCAGACGCTGATCGCGAGCTATCCAATGATCGGCTTGAAGACGGTCGCCGAATTCTCGGCCGCGGCCGGCGTCTCCTCGCCGACGATCCTGCGTTTTGTCGCCCGGCTCGGCTTCCAGAACTACCCGGAGTTCCAGTCGAGCCTGCAGGACGAACTGGCGGCGCAACTGCAGTCTCCGGCGATACGAACACTCAACCCGCCTTCGCCCAGCGGCGGCATGGCGTCTCCGATGCTGGAGGCGACGCTCGACAATATGCGAGAGACCTTCCGCCATCTGTCCGACAAGCAGCTTGCCGACATTGCCACCAGACTGGCCGAGCGGCGCGGCAAGACCTTTCTCATCGGCGGCCGCTTCACCGATCCGCTGGCGCGCTACATGGCCGCCCATCTGGCCGTCATCCAGCCCGACGTCTTTCACCTCGCCGGCCAGGAGAGCATGTGGCGCGACAGGCTGATCGACATGGGCAAGCGCGACGTGCTGGTGATCTTCGACATCAGGCGCTACCAGGACAGCCTCGTCCGCTTCGCCGAGAAGGCGCATCAGCGCGGCGTTCAGATCGTGCTCTTCACCGACCAGTGGCTGTCGCCGATCGCCCGCTTTGCCCGCCATGTCATCGCCGGACGAACCGCCGTGCCCTCCGCATGGGATTCTTCGGCGGCGCTTTTCGTCGTCGCCGAAACGCTGATCGGCGCCGTCACAAGACAACTCGAGGCCGACGGCGCCCGGCGCATCCGCGAGATGGAAGGCCTGCGATAAGCAGATTCCCCGGCCATCGCATCAGTTCCGCTACAGCGTCCCGAATTCACGTTACCGAGATTTAATGTGCACGATTGCGTGATAATTGCCATAAACCGATGATAATCGGGCGCGGCCGGTTGTTGCCGCCAGCCCGCATCGTCGCTGCATCCGCTTCCACCTGGAACCCAGCGGACGATTGTTGCCGCTGGGGTATCGATGTCGAGCTGGAAACAGATTGTTCTTGCATTTGTGATCGTGGTCGCCGCCGTGGCTGCGTGGGCGCGTTTCTACCCCGGCGCTCCTGAAGTGCTGGCACGCTGGGACTGGGCGTATGGCGCGACGCCTCCAGCGAAGGAAACCGCGGCGGTTGGCGCCCGGCAGGTGGGGCGTACCCGGATTGCCACGATCGTCGCGTCGCCAGCCAGCATGGCCACCATCAACGATCGCCTGCAGGCGATCGGCACCGGCCGTGCGAACGCCTCGGTGACCGTCAATCCCTACAGTTCCGGCCGCCTTGCCGAGTTGCTGGTCGAATCCGGCAGCCGTGTCGACAAGGGGCAGATCATCGCGACGCTCGATTCCGAGACGGAGATCATCGCCCAGAACCGGGCCAAGCTCGCCTTGCAGGACGCGCAAGCCAAGCTCGACCGCGTCAAGTCGCTGCGCGCCTCCAACGCCGCCACGCCGGTCGCGGTGGCCGATGCCGAAGTGGTGCTGGCCGGAGCCAAGCTGGCGCTTCAGGATGCCGAGCTTGCGCTGCGGCGCCGCTCGATCCTGGCGCCGATCGCCGGCACCGTCGGCATCCTGCCGATCTCGGCCGGCAACTACGTGACCGACCAGTCGGCGATCGCCACGCTTGATGACCGGTCCTCCATCCTGGTCGATTTCCAGGTGCCCGAGCGCTTCGCCGCCGCCGTCAAGGTCGGCGCGCAATTGACGGCGACGCCGATTGCCAATCCGAGCAACGCCTATACCGGCACGGTTTCCGCCATCGACAACCACATCGACGAAAAGAGCCGCACCCTGCTGGTCAAGGCCAAGATCGCCAACCCGGCCGATTCGCTGCGCGCCGGCATGTCGTTCGGAATCACCGTGAAGTTCCCCGGCGAGACCTATCCCTCCGTCAGCCCGCTGGCGATCCTGTGGGGATCGGACGGCGCCTATGTCTGGCGGATTGAGGACGGCAAGGCCAGGCGGTTGCCGGTTCGCATCATCCAGCGCAACACCGAAACCGTGCTGATCGACGCGGAGATCGGCAGCGGCGACATGGTGGTCACAGAAGGCACCCAAAGTGTCAGCGAAGGCGGCGAGGTTCGCATCGCTGGCCAGGAGCAACGCACCGTCGACGCCGCGGAAGGCTCATGACCGGCACCGTCAACGCCGCCAGCGATACAGGCTTCACCGCGCTGTTCATCCGCCGGCCGGTCATGGCCTTCGTGCTGAACACCCTCATTGCCGTTGCCGGCCTCGCTGCCTTCTACGGTGTCGAGGTCCGCGAACTGCCCGACGTCGACCGCGCCGTCGTCACGGTCTCCACCACCTTCGAAGGGGCCGCGGCCGAAACCGTCGACCGCGAATTGACCGACACGATCGAGGGCGCGGTAGCCCGCGTCTCCGGCGTCAAGTCGATCTCGTCTTCCTCCTCCTTCGGATCGAGCCGCGTCACCATCGAGTTCAACGACGGTGTCGACCTCAACGTCGCCGCCTCGGATGTCCGTGATGCCGTCGGCCGCGTCGCCAACCAGATGCCCGATACCGCCGACCCGCCGCGCATCGTCAAGGCCGACGCCAATTCCGACGCGGTGATGCGACTGGCGGTGACCTCCGACACTATGTCGATCCAGGACATGACGGTCGTGGTCCAGGACGAGATCGAGGACGAGCTGGCAGCGGTGCCCGGCGTCGCCGACGTCCAGGTCTACGGCGATCGCGACAAGATCTTCCGCATCGACGTCGACCAGAACAAGCTCGCCAGCCTTGGCTTCACGGTCGCCGATCTCCGGGCGGCGCTCGCCTCCGTCGCCTTCGATTCCCCGGCCGGGTCGATCACCACGACCAACCAGGATCTGATCGTGCGCACCACGGCCGACGTGACGACGCCCGAGGAATTCGAAAACATCATCATCGGCGGCACGACGCGCATCCGCGATGTCGCGACCGTCACGCTCGGCCCCGATGTCGGCCAGACAACGCTGCGTTCGGACGGCAAGACCGGCATTGGCATCGGCATCATCCGCCAGGCGGAATCAAACACGCTGGACATTTCGACCGGCGTCCAGGCCGCCGTCGCCAAGCTGCAGAAGAACCTGCCCAAGGGCATGGCGATCAAGGTCACCAGCGACGATGCTGTCTTCGTCAAGGGCGCGGTACACGAGGTCGAGATCGCGCTCGGCCTGTCGGTCACCATGGTGCTGATCGTCATCTATGTCTTCCTGCTCGACTGGCGCGCCACGCTCATCCCCGGCCTGTCGATGCCGGTCGCCATGATCGGCACCATAGCCGCCATCTACCTGGCCGGCTTCTCGGTCAACATCCTGACGCTGCTTGCCCTGGTGCTGGCCACCGGCCTTGTCGTCGATGACGCCATCGTGGTGCTGGAAAACATCGTGCGCCGACGCAACGAAGGCATGGGGCCGCGTGCGGCCGCCGTGCTTGGCGCACAGGAAGTGTTCTTCGCCGTCGTCGCCACGACGCTGACGCTGGTCGCCGTCTTCGTGCCGATCTCGTTCCTGCCCGGCCAGACCGGCGGCCTGTTCCGCGAATTCGGCTTCGTGCTTGCGATGTCGGTGCTTCTGTCCTGCGTGGTGGCACTGACGCTTTGTCCGATGCTCGCCTCGCGCATGCTGACCAGCGCGTCGCTCCACCACGAAGGCGGCCACGGCATCGGTGCGCGCATCGGCGGCGTCCTGAATGCCGGCTACAAGCGCGCGCTCCATGCATGTCTCGACGCGCCGTGGATCGTGGTTCTTGTCGCGGTGCTGTTTGCCGGCGTCGCCTTCACGCTGTTTGGCACCATCCGCCAGGAGCTGACGCCGACCGAGGACCGCGCCGCCGTGCTGTTGCGCATCAACGCCCCGCAAGGCGTCAGCCTCGACTACACGACCCAGCAGATGCAGAAGATCGAGCGGCTGATCCAGCCGATGCGCGATTCCGGCGAGATCCGCTCGACCTTCGAAAACGCCGGTCAGAACGGCTCCTACAATTCCGGTTTCATGGTGATGACGCTGGCGCCGTGGGACGAGCGCAGCCGCAGCCAGCAGCAGATCATGGGCGAGATCAGCCAGTTGACCAGGCAGGTGCCCAGCGTGCGCATCTTCCCGGTCCAACCCAACAGCCTCGGCATCCGTGGCGCCGGCAACGGCCTGCAGTTCGCGCAGGTCGGCAACGACCGCAAGGCGCTCGGCGATGCGGCGGTCAAGATCATCGACGAGATGCAGAAGGACCCGCGCTTCCAGTCGCCGCGCCTGTCGATCGACCCGACGCAGCCGCAGCTCTCCGTCGCCATCGACCGGGAGCGCGCTTCCGATCTCGGCATCGACATATCGGGGCTCGCCAACACCATGCAAGCCATGCTCGACGGCAATGACGTCGTCGATGTCTACATCGCCGACCGCAGCTACGGCGTGAAGCTGGTCTCGACCACCAATCCGATCAACGACCCGACCGATCTGGAAAATGTCTTCCTCAAGACGGCGGATGGCCGCTTCGTGCCGATGTCGACCATCGCCACGCTGACCGAACGCGCCGTGCCGCCGTCGCTGTCACGCGAACAGCAGCAGCCTTCGGTGGCGATCACCTCGAACCTCTCGGGCAATTTCGCGCTCGGCGATGCGCTGGCGCGCGCGCAGGAAATCGCCACGCCGCTCCTGCCACCCGGCAGCCGCATCCTGCCGCTGGCCGAGGCCGCGACTTTGGGCGAGACCAACAGCGCCATGATCACCATCTTCGGCTTCGCGCTGGTCATCATCCTCTTGGTGCTGGCCGCCCAGTTCGAGAGTTTCGTCAGTGCTGTCATCATCATGGCGACGGTGCCGCTCGGCCTTGCCTGCGCCATCTTCGCGCTGCTATTGTCGGGCACCAGCCTCAATGCCTACAGCCAGATCGGCCTGGTGCTTCTGGTCGGCGTCATGGCCAAGAACGGCATCCTGATCGTCGAATTCGCCAACCAATTGCGCGACCGCGGCCTCGGCGTGCGCGAAGCGATCGAGCAGGCCTCCACCATCCGCCTGCGACCGGTGATGATGACGATGATCTGCACAATCCTCGGCGGTGTGCCGCTTGTGCTGGCCGCCGGCGCGGGCGCCGAGGCACGCGTGGCGCTCGGCTGGGTCATCGTCGGCGGGCTTGGCCTGGCCACCGTCTCGACGCTGTTCCTGACACCGGTCGCCTATCTCCTGCTTGGCCGTTTCGTCACGCCGAAGATCCATGAGCAAGCACGGCTGAAGCGCGAACTGGAGGAAGCCGCCTACACCAATGTGGAACCGGCGCAATAGAGATAGCTATTTCAGCAGCCGGCCCTCGATCGACCAACGGGCGGCAAGAAAGTTCAGCACAGCCGCCACGATGACGCCGCCGATCTTTGCCGGCCACACGCCGGCGATACCGGCGAAGAGTGCGATCGACAGGCTGGAGACGCCGAGCGAAATCAGCGCCCCAGCCGTGACGAACCGCAGGAAGGCGTCATGCAACCGGATGGCGTGATTGCGCTCGAACGACCAGAAGCCATTCGCCACGAAAGAGAAGATCACGGCGATCGACCACGAGACGACATTGGCGGATAGCGGCGGGACGTGCAGCTTGAGCAGCAGGGAAAAGCCGGCAAGATCGATGGCCGTATTCGCCAGTCCCACAAGCGCAAAGCGGACGATCTTGCTGCCGGTCGAACGCCGGGGCTGTTCGGCGCCGCTCATCCCTTGCCGTCCATGATCTCGACACCGGCGCGGGCCAGGCGTGCGCCGAACGCATCCGAGGCCAGTACCCCGAACTCCACTTCGCGCACGCCTTGCATCGGGTCGCGCGCGCGCAGCGTGTCGTCGACATGGCCGGGGTGGCACATGAACAACCCACGATCCGGCAACGCTTCGACCGCAGCCTCCAGCAATGGGGCAAACTTTTCGGGCTGCCGCCAGTCATAGATGCCGGCGAGCGGCTTCCAAACGGCAAAGCCGGCGCGCTGCATCGATTGGTTGAAGCCGGCGGCCACGGCAGCGATCGCGGCGATCTTCGGTGCGGCGGCGGCATCGCTGAGCGCCGGAGCGCCGCGCAACACCGGCCTGCCGGCAGCTTCGCGAAAATGCGCCCGCAGCCATCCGCGCACGACGGGCAGGAAATGCACGTGCTGATGACCGTCGATGAAGTCGGGCTTACGGCCCAGCGCGTCGACGAAACGACTGTACTGCGCGTCGAGTTCGGCATGGACGTCGCGTTTGTCGATCCGGCCGCGCAGGACCGGCAGGGCCAGAGAACGAAGCGGCGGCAGCCGGCCATCAGGCGCCAGGCTCGATTTGCCCGTGACGGCTGGCTGGTCCGTGAGGGTCAGGTGCAGCCCGATCGCCGCGCGGCCGCACAGTGGCTTTATGCGCGCTGCCGCCTCGGTCCATTCCGGAAAACCGGTCATGCAACTGGTGCCGGTAAGGCGTCGCCGGTCGAGCAGGTCTAGAATCCCGGCGCAAACCCCTGGCGCCAGGCCGTAGTCGTCGGCGATCAGGCGAATACGCCGCGTCATGTCCGGGACGCGCCTGCCGGCCTGTCCGACACGTCGCTGCGCAGGACATCGCGCACGAGATAGACTGGCCGGTCCTTGCTTTCCGAGAGCGTGACCCAGACATATTCGCCGATCAGGCCGAGCAAGGTGAGGTTGAGGCCACCGAGCAGGACGACGGCGACCATCAGGCTGGGATAGCCAGGCACGGCGATCCCGTAGAACATCACTTCGAAGAACACCTTGGCGCCGTAAACGCCTCCCGCCAGCGCCGCCAGCATCCCGCTCAGGCTGATGATGCGCAGAGGGATGACCGAAAACGACGTAAAGCCTTCCAGCGAAAAGGCGATCAGGTTGAGCCGGCTCCATTTCGAGGTGCCGATGGCGCGGTTCTCCGGCGAATAGGGTATGGCTTTCTGGCGGAAGCCTGCCCAGGCGAACAGGCCCTTGTTGAAGCGCCGCTTGTCGCGCAGGCTGGTCAGCGCGCGCGCGACGGTGCCACGCATGACGCGAAAGTCTCCCGCGTTCTCGGGGATGTCGAAACGCTGGCTGCTGTTGATCAGGCTATAGAACAGCTTCGCCAACTGGCTGCGCCGCCAGCTGGCCTCGCGCCGGTCGTTCTGGGCGTAGACGACGTCTATATCGGGGTGCTCCACCAACTCGGCAATCATCTGCAGGCTGATGTCCATGGAATGCTGCAGGTCTGAATCCATGATCAGCACCATGTCGCCGCGCGAGTGGTCGAGGCCGGCAAGCACCGCGACCTCCTTGCCGAAATTGCGGCTGAGGCGGACGATCTCCCACGGTCCCGACAGGGCCTGCGAAAATCGCCCAGCGCCATCGTCGCGGCTGCCGTCGTCGACCAGGATCTTGTGGACGGCCATGCCGAAACGGCTTGATACCGCCTCCTCGAGTCTCTCGAGCAGCGCGGCAAAGGCCGACGCCGATTGCGCCTCGTTGAAGAAGGGCGCCACGATATCGAGTTTCTGACGCAACTCAGCCATGTGCAACGGGTCCGACATTCAGTGTCTTTTGGCGCGCCTTGGCCCAGAACCACCAGATCAGCGAACAGGCGATGAAGGTGACCGCGAGCGGCCGGAACCAGGGGTAGAAGAAATCATGCATGTGGCGCTCGACGCCGGTCAAACCTGTGAGGAACAATACCGTCGACAGCACCGAAGCCAGGACACCGCCACGCTCCTCCCGCCACAGTATGGCGATGGCGAGGCCGGCAGGCACGGCGATCATGGCATAGGTATTTGGCTCGACGCGCGGATTGAAGACGCACATGTAGAAGGCGGCCGTCAGGAAGATCGCCAGTCCGGCCAGTCCAGGCTGCAGCTTGCGGTCGAACCAGAGGACGATCGATAGCGTGAGCAGTGCCACGACGACGCGCACGATCGTGGCGGCGAATTCAGGCATGGGCACTCCCACCGAGGTGAAAGGCGCCGTGAAGTCGCTGGGGACGAAGTGGCCGGACTTGTCGACGGCCATAGAAGTCAGCATGCGGGCGAAATCACCGTACTGCTCGTTGACGTAGCCTGCAGGTGCGAAGGCATATGGTATTGCGAGCACGAACAGCACCGCCAGCGCGAGCACGGGTATCAGCCGCGGGCGCAGAGCCCCCACCAGCAAAAGCATGATGATCGCGGTCGGTTTGGCAATGATGGCGACCGAAGCCCAGAAGAAGGTCTCGGCGCGCCGCCCTTCGAGCGCCGACAGGGTCAGGAGCCAGCAGGCGCCGGTCAGGAGGATCGTCGCCTGGCCGTTGCGGATGGCACCCAGCGCCATCGGCACGGCAAGGAAGAGCCCGAAGGAGAGCAGCCACGGCAATTCTTCGCCGCCGAGCTTGCGCACCTGCCGCATCGCCGCGAAGGTGAGCGCCGCGAAGCCCACCGCATGCCACACCACGCCGCCCAGATACGGTCCAAGCTTCAGCACCGGAATGTAGAGCGCGGCAAAGGCCGGCGCGTAGAGATAGCCCATCTCGGATTGGAGATTGTACAGCGGCTGGCCGCTGAGGAATGCCTCGCTGCCATATCCGTAGGCCTGCATCACCGTGCGCGTGTAGGGCGACCATAACACCAGGCCGAGAACGACCAGGAATGCTCCGACCCACATACCCAGCCCCAAACGGTCGAAAACCGGCTTGGAAATCGTCATCAATACACCCCGCACGCCATCGCGGAAGACGCTTCAGCCTGGCGCCTTCCCGGCATTCGATGGCGGCGACATATCACGGACAAAGCGACGAGGCATAGGGGGCTCAATGGCGTAAGCGGCGATCCGGCCGTTCCGATAGCGGCCGGACACGTGATTGTGTCGAGCGTCGAGAGCAAGGTCACCGCCTTAGGGCCGGATGAAAACCTTGCCGTTGGGCTTGGCCAGTTCTACCGGCACGCGCGCCATTGCCTCGGCCAGCGGAATGACCGCCGTCACGTCGGTCGACCAGCGTCCATCGGAAAAACGCTTCTGCGCTTCGACGATCGCCGGGCCACGGCGATCTCTAGATTGCCGCATCCATTCGCTCAACCAGAAGCCCTCGATACGCTTGTGCTGGAAGATCAACTGGCCGGGTTCGCGGATGACCGTGGCGGCGGGATCGAGCCGGCCATAGATGATCCAGCGCGCCCCTTTCGGCATCGCATTGAAGATGGCGGACGCCAGCGGCCCGGTCACCGCATCGAGGAAGATGCGCGCCTGTTCGGCCTTCATCACCTCGCGCAACGAGGCTTCGAAATCCGGCGCCTTCTCGTTGAGGACATGCGCCGCGCCAAGCTCTTTCAGCATGGCGATCTGCTCATCACGGCGCACGGTGACAACAGGTCGAAACCCTTCCTCCCCGGCCAGGCCGATGATCAGCTTGCAGAGTTGGCTGGCGCCGGCGGTCATGACGAAGGCCTTTTCGCCTTCCTGTTTGACGATGTCGAACATGGCGATCGCGGTCAGCGGATTGACGATCATCGCCGCGCCATCCTCGTCGCGAACCGTATCGAGGAGTGGAATGCAGGCTGCCGCCTCGGCGATGGCATATTCAGCCCACGAGCCCCAATTGCTGAGGCCGGTGGCGAAGGCGACACGCTTGCCGACGAGGCTCTTGGGATAGGGCTCCTCGCCACCCGCGACGACCGTGCCCACGCCCTCGAAACCGGCCGGCTGGCCCTTGGCGCGTGGCTGGCCGTACTGGCCCTTGATGAAGGCGATATCCGATGGATTGATCGAAGCCAGGCTGACCTTGATCAGCACCTGGCTCGGTTCGGGCGCCGGCACCGCAATGCTGCCCGGCTGGAGATACGGCTCCATCGCCTCGAGCACACTGCCGCTCGGCGTCCTGGTATAGCCGTCACCGACCAAGAGCAGCGCCTTCATTTCGGACGGGATCGTCATTGGTGGTATTCCTTTTTCGTCGGCGGGCAACGCGGCCTGACAGCGCTCAGACCTTTTCCTGCGTGTATTTCTTCAGTTCCGTCCGCGCCACCTGCCGCCGATGCACGGCATCCGGCCCGTCGGCGAGGCGCAGCGTCCTGAGGTGCGTCCACGAGCGCGCCAGCGGCGTGTCCTGGCTGATGCCTTGCGCGCCGAACATCTGCACCGCCTCGTCTGTGACCTTCAGCGCGACACGCGGTGCGATGACTTTGATCTGGCTGATCCAGGGGGCCGCGGCACGCGCGTCGCCCTGGTCGATCATCCACGCCGCCTTGAGGCAGAGCAGCCGGGCCATCTCGATCTCCATGCGGCATTCGGCGATGATGTCGAAATTGGCGCCTAGCTTCGCCAGCTTCTGGCCGAAGGCCTCGCGGCGCACGGAACGCTGGCACAGCATCTCCAGCGCCATCTCGGCCTGCCCGATGGCGCGCATGCAGTGATGGATGCGGCCGGGGCCAAGACGGCCCTGCGCGATCTCGAAACCCCTGCCCTCGCCGAGGATCAGGTTCGAGGCTGATATCAGCACATTGTCGAAGCGAAGATGCATGTGGCCATGCGGCGCGTCATCGTCGCCATAGACCTGCATGGCGCGGACCTTGGTCACGCCTTTCGTGTCCGAGGGTACAAGGACCATCGAATGACGGCGATGCCGTGGCTCTTCATCGCCGCCGGTTCGCACCATGACGATGTAGATGGCGCAGCGCGGATCGCCGGCGCCCGACGCCCACCATTTCTCGCCGTTGAGCACATAGTCGCTGCCCTGCCGCTCGCAGCGCATGGAAATGTTGGTGGCGTCGGAGGAAGCGACATCCGGCTCCGTCATCAGATAGGCCGAGCGGATTTTTCCGTCCAGCAACGGCTCGAGCCATTCCCGCTTATGCTCGGCCGAGCCGTAGCGTTCCAGAACCTCCATGTTGCCGGTGTCGGGCGCGGAGCAGTTGAAGGTTTCGGCGCCGAGATGGGCCTTGCCCATCTCCTCTGCCAGATAGGCGTATTCGACGGTGGACAGGCCGTAGCCGCGTTCCGAGCCGGTCAGCCAGAAGTTCCACAGCCCTCGTTCCCAGGCGGTCTTCTTCAGCCCTTCGAGGATCTCGCTCTGTCGCTTGCTGTAGACCCAGCGGTCGCCGGCCCTGCCGACCTCGGCCAAAAATTCCTTGTCGAGCGGCATGATCTCGTCGCGCACCATGGCAGCGACGCGTGCGTGGATCGGCTTCAGCCGCTCGGTCATGCCGAGATTCATCTGCGTCATCGGTCGCTAACCCTTCATGCAGGCCGGGCATTTTATCCGTGGCAAGGATGACCGTACTTCGGATAGCCTTGTCAACGCGAACTGTTTTGCCCGCAGGCGAGGCAAAGGCGCGGAGAATTTGGATGAGCTATCTGGATGAACTGTTTTCGGTTGCCGGCAAGACCGCGCTGGTGACGGGAGCGGCGACCGGCATCGGCCGTATGGCGGCAACCGCGCTGGTCAAGGCCGGTGCCAGCGTGATGATCGCCTCGCGCAAGGGCGAGGACTGCATCAAGGTCGCCGGCGAGTTGAACGGACTTGGCGCCCCGGGCCGGGCAGAAGGCTTTGCCGGCGATGTCTCCAGTGAGGCTGGCATTGCCGCTCTGGTCGGCGAAGTCAAGGCACGGACCGAAAGACTGCATATTCTGGTCAACAATGCCGGCGTGTCCTGGGGCGCGCCGCTGGAGAGCTTCCCTTATTCGGCATGGGCCAAGGTGTTCGGCGTGAATGTCACCGCGGTCTTCCATCTGACACGCGAATTGCTGCCGCTGCTCGATGCTGCCGCAAGCGACGCCGATCCGGCCCGGGTGATCAATCTGGGATCGGTGATGGGCACGCAGCCGCTGGCCGACGATGCCTATTCCTACACCGCCTCCAAAGCCGCCGTGCACCACCTGACGCGCACTCTGGCGATCGAATTCGCTGGCCGCCGCATCACCGTCAACGCCTTCGCACCAGGCCCGTTCCAGAGCCGCATGACCGCATTCGCCACCGGCACGGACGAACAGGCCAGGCATGTCGGCAGCCATGTCCCGATCGGCCGCATCGGCACACCGGATGACATTGCCGGCGCAACGCTCTATTTGTGCAGCCGTGCAGGCAGCTATGTCACCGGCGCCATCCTGCCGATCGACGGCGGGCAGTCGGTGCAGCATGGGTTGACCTTGTTCAAGGAATGACATTTTCCGGCCGCAGAAGTCGGGGGTGAAACAGGAGGACATGAGCGTGGAACCGATAAGTCTCGATGTGCTTCTGGCCAGCGTCGGCAAGGAGGTCGGCGTTTCGCCCTGGCGTGTGGTCACGCAGCGCATGATCGACCAGTTCGCCGACGCCACCGACGACCACCAGTTCATCCACTGCGATCCGGAGCGGGCCAAGCGCGAAACGCCGTTCGGCGGCACCATCGCGCATGGTTTCCTGTCGCTGTCGCTGCTATCGGCGATGACGTTCGAGACCATGCCACCGCTGGAAAACGGCAAGATGGGCGTCAACCATGGCTTCGATTCGCTGCGCTTCCTGGCGCCGGTGAAGACCGGCGCGCGCATCCGCACCCGTTTCGTGCTCGCCGACGTCAAGGTCAGGCCATCGGGCTGGGTGCAGACGGCGCACGACGTGACCATCGAGATCGAAGGTTCGAAGAAACCAGCGCTGACCGCCCGCTGGCTGACGCTGACCTTGATTGAACGCCAGCCCGAGACGGCATGAGACTTCCTGTGTCAACCTGTTGTGAGCAAGAAGCTAGCGGCGGGGTGTTTGTTGGGGTCGTAGGATGTG